>NZ_JAMYPO010000025.1:0-97191 GCF_040320365.1 Mesorhizobium sp. M0701 | reverse complement strand
GGAACGACGACTATCTCATCAATGCCATCACTCATATGCGATAGCCCTGCCCTTGAGGGGGAGATGGCCGGCAGGCCAGAGGGGGTCGGTTCGACTGGATGCGACCTCCCTTGCGACAGATGGAGGTTGGCGCTCTACGCGAGGCGACCCCCTCTGTCGCCTTCGGCGACATCTCCCCCTCGAGGGGGGAGATTACGCAGCTCACCCTGCAAGCCGGCTAACCATTTCGTGCTGCGCATAGGCGCGGCCGAAGCGGTTGGCCAGGAACGCGTCGAGCGCGATGTCCTCCTGTTTGATGAAACCGCTTGCCGGCAAGGTGCCGTCGGCGAGCATGTCGAGCACGGCGCAGATCGCCGATGCGGTGGTGATCTGGATGGCGCTGCGCACCATTTCGCCGTCGCGCCTGGCGTAGATCTTGTTGGCGTAGGTTTCCTGCAGCAGACGGCCGTTCTTGCGGCCGCTGACGGTGACGAAGACTATGACGACGTCCTGCAGCGTCGCCGGCAGGGCGCTTTCGAAAATGTCCTTCAGCACGTCGCGGCGGTGGCGCAGGCCGAGGTCGTTGAGCAGCGCCTTCATGATCGCCGCATGGCCGGGATAGCGGATGGTGCGGTAGTTCAGCGTGCGCACTCTGCCCTTCAGCGTTTCGGCCAGCGTGCCCAGCCCGCCCGAGGTGTTGAACGCCTCATAGGTGACGCCGTCGAGCGAGAATTCTTCACGCTCCTCGAGCGGCGGCACTTCGATCAGCTCGCCTTCGACGATCGCCTCGCAAGGCTCGCAATATTCGTTGATGACGCCGTCGGTGCTCCAGGTCAGATTGTAGTTCAGCGCATTCGACGGGTATTGGGGCAGCGCGCCGACCCGCATGCGCACGCTTTCCAGCGTGTCGAAGCGGCTGGCGAGATCGTTGGCAACGATCGAGATGAAGCCCGGCGCCAAGCCGCATTGCGGGATGAAGGCGCTGCTGCCGGAACGAGCCAGTTCCTTGACCCGCCTGGTGCTGACGACGTCCTCGGTCAGATCGAGATAGTGCACGCCGGCGCTGGCCGCCGCCTCGGCGATGCGCGTGGTCAGATGGAAGGGCGCGGCGCTGAGCACCGCGAACTTGCCGGCCAAGGCCGCTTCGAGGGTGCCGGCGGCTTCGATGTCGAGTTCCAGCGTCTCGACCGTTTCAGGCAGTTCGGCCGCGCCGAGCTGCGCCGCCGAGCGGTCGACGAGCGTGACATGGTAGTTGCCCGTGGAAGCCAGCATCTCGGCAATGGTCGAGCCGATCTTGCCGGCGCCGACGACGATGATTTCCTTCATGACCGGTCCCTCGCGCCAATGCTAAATTCACGGTTAGAATCGCAGCTTGCCTGTCGAAAGGAAGCGTAAGATTGTACGAAACGCAGCCTCTCTTTGGGCAATGTGCCGGTAAGGTTCGTCGAAATGCTCAGCGATGCCGACCAGGCTCTGCTTTCCCTGCTGCGCACCAATGCGCGCGCCTCGACCGCCGAACTGGCGCGGCGGCTCGGCGTCTCACGAACCACGGTGCAAAGCCGGATCGAGCGGCTGGAACAGCGCGGCATCATCGCCGGCTACGGGGTCAGGCTGTCGCCGGATTACGAGCAGGGGCTGGTGAGGGCGCATGTCCTGCTCACCGTCACCCCCAAGCTTGCCGACAAGGTGGTGCGCAGCCTGCAGGCGCTGGCACCGGTTCGCACGCTGCACTCGGTCAGCGGCAATTTCGACATGATCGTCATCGTCGAGGCGCCGTCGATCAGGGATCTCGACACGCTTCTCGACCAGATCGGCGCCATGGACGGAGTCGAGCGCACGTCGTCGTCGATCATCCTGTCGACGCGGATCGACCGCTGAGCCGGCTGGTGTCGCGGGCCCAGACGCTGGCGGGACAGCGCCCAGGACAGCGCCCCCCTCTGCCCTGCCGGGCATCTCCCCCTCCAGGGGGGAGATTGGATGTCACCGCGGCTTTCGCCAATCTCCAAGGTGGCTGAATGGATGCTATCGGCGAAGCTGCCGATCTCCCCACTAGAGGGGGAGATGCCAAGTGATCGCAAAGAGGGCAGGACAGAGGGGGCGCGAAGGATCACCAAGGGCGGTGATCGTTCTGGCGTTACCGCAGCAAAGCGATATAGGCTTTCAAAATGTGGATCGATGGCGTGCAGCCGCCCCCTATCTCTCGCAGCATCGCGCGTTCACCCAAAGAACCTAGACAGGAGGCCTCCTTGCCCAAGCAGTGTTTTGGAAAATCCCATGTGCCGTTGTCGCCGGCGGTCAGGGCCGGCGATTTCGTCTATGTCTCAGGCCAGGTGCCGGTCGGCACAGACGGGCTGGTGGTCAAGGGCGGCATCGCCGAACAGACCGAGCAGGTGCTGTCGAACGTCAAGGCGGCACTGGCGCTGGCCGGCTGTACCCTCGACGACGTAGTCAAGACGACCGTCTGGCTCGAAGACGCCCGCGATTTCGGCATTTTCAACACCGTCTATGCCAGGCATTTCCCGAAAGACCCGCCGGCGCGCACGACAGTGGAGTCGCGGCTGATGATCGACATCAAGATCGAGGTCGAGGCCGTTGCCTACAGGCCGGCCTGACGGGAAAGTGGAGACAGGCGCGATGCAATTCGATCTCCTGATAAAAGGCGGCCGCCTCATCGATCCGGCGTCCGGCCTCGACGCGCAGCGCGATCTGGCGATTGCCGACGGCCGTATCGCCGCGATCGACACCGAAATCCCCTTCGAACGTGCCGCCCGCGTCATCGATGCCACGGGCTCGATCGTCGCGCCGGGCCTGATCGACCTGCACAGCCATGTCTATTGGGGCGGCACGTCGCTCGGCGTCGATGCCGACCGGCTCGCCGCAAAGAGCGGCACCACCACCTTCATCGATGCCGGAAGTGCCGGCGCCGGCAATTTCCTCGGCTTTCGCTGCCACGTCATCGAGCGCTCGAAAGTCCGCATCCTGGCCTATGTCAACATTTCCTTTGCCGGCATATTCGGCTTCTCGCAGACCGTGGCGGTCGGCGAGTGTAGCGACCTCCGGCTCTGCGAACCGCGCGAGACGGTAGCGGCGGCTCGCGAGCACGCGGACGTGGTTGTCGGCGTCAAGGTCCGCTCGGGTCGCCATGCCGGCGGCACCAGCGGCATCGCGCCGGTCGATCTCGCGCTCGAAGCCGCCGACAAAGCCGGCCTGCCGCTGATGGCGCACATAGACGAGCCGCCGCCGGGCCGCTCGGAAGTGCTGCCGCGGCTGCGCAAGGGCGACATTCTCACCCACTGCTTCCGGCCGTTTCCCAACGCGCCGATCTTCGCCTCGGGGGCGGTGCGGCCAGATATGCGGCTGGCGCGCGAGCGCGGCGTCATCTTCGACATCGGCCACGGCATGGGCTCGTTCGATTTCGAAGTGGCGAAAGCGATGCTCAGCGAGGGGCTGGCGCCGGACGTGATCAGCAGCGACGTGCATCTCTACTGCGTCGACGGGCCGGCCTTCGACATCCTGGTCTGCATATCGAAGCTGCTGGCGCTCGGCATGCCGCTGGTCGAGGTGCTGCGCGCCGCCACGCAGCGCCCTGCCGAAGCGATCGCCAGGCCCGATCTCGGCAGGCTTGCGGTGGGTGCGGTCGGCGACATCGCGGTGTTGCGGCTGCGTCCGGGCCGCTTCACCTTTGTCGATTCGGTCGGCGCCTCGCTGGTCGCCGAGCAAAGGCTGGTCTCGGACGGAATCGTGGTCGGCGGCAGCTGGTGGCCGAACGAGGCGGTGGACGATCTCGGCGAGACCGAACGCTTCGAAGCGCATGCGCACGACACGCATGTCGAGGTGGCGAGCCGGCATTTCGGGCGTGGCCACGATTGAGGGCTGTGCGGCTCTTCCTTCTCCCCTTGTGGGAGAAGGTGGATTGGCGCGCAGCGCCAAGACGGTTGAGGGGTGTTGGGAGGATCGCCGTCTTTGCCAAGCTGGAACACCCCTCATCCGACCGAGCTTCGCTCGGCCACCTTCTCCCACAAGGGGAGAAGGGAAGGGCCGCGCAGCCTACTTCCCCGGCGCTCCATAGACCGGCGTCGCAATGCCTTCCATGCGCGCCTTGATCTGCAGCGCGACGTACTTCGAATAGAAGCGCGACAGCGCCAGATTGCCGCCGTGGAACCACAGCGCTTCCTGTGCCGTCGGCTTCCACATGTTGCGCAATTCGCCTTGCCACGGCCCGGGATCGCCTTTCACGCCCGAGCCAATCCCCCAGCACGGGCCGACCTTGTCGGCGACTTCGCGCGAGACGATCGCCGCCACCGTTTCGTTCATCGACTGATAGCCGGTGCAGGCGATGATCGCGTCGGCCGTGAGTTCGGTGCCGTCGTCGAAGAGAATGCCTGTCGGCGTCAGCGACTTGATCCCGACGCCGCTGCGGATGCCGATCTCGCCGTCGATGATCAGATCGCAGGCGCCGACGTCGATATAGAAACCCGAGCCCGTGCGGTAGGCCTTCATCAGGAGCCCGGTCTCGTCGTCGCCGAAATCGATGGCGAAGCCGGCGCCGCGCAAGCGATCGTAGAAGGCCGCGTCGCGCGCCTTGATGATGTCGTAAAGCGCGCGCTGGCCTTGCGGCAGCAGCGCGAACGGCGTCGAGGCGACGATCATGTCGGCCTTCTCGGTGGTGATGCCGCGGGCCAGCGCCTTTTCCGAAAAGATCTCGAAACCGATCTCCATCAGCGTGTCCGACTTGACCACCGTCGTCGGCGAGCGCTGGACCATGGTCACCTCAGCGCCGCTCTCCCAGAGGTCGACGCTGACGTCATGGCCGGAACTTGCCGCGCCGATGACGGCGACCTTTTTGCCGCGGAATTTCTCGCCGCTGGAATACTGGCTGGAATGCAAGATTTCGCCGTCGAAGACCTCGGCGCCCGGCAGGTCGATGCGCCTGGGCGGGCCATAAGCACCGGTTGCAAAGACGATGTGCCTGGGCTTCAGCGTGATGCGCTCGCCGGCGCGATCGAGCTCGACCGTCCAGATTTTTTCGGCGTCGTCGTAGGACGCGCTGACGCATGTCGTGGAGGTCCAGTAGTTGAGCTCCATGACGCGCGTATACATTTCCAGCCAGTCGCCCATCTTGTCCTTGGGCGTGAACACCGGCCAGTTCTCGGGAAACGGGATGTAGGGCAGATGGTCGTACCAGACCGGGTCGTGCAGCACGAGCGAGCGATAGCGATTGCGCCAGGAATCGCCGGCCTGCGCATTCTTCTCAATGACGATGGCCGGCACGCCCAATTGCCTGAGCCGCGCCCCCAGCATGATGCCGCCGTGGCCGCCGCCGATAACCAGGCAGTAGGGCTGCTGGCTAACGCCGAGATCACGCGCCTCGCGGCGCCTCGCCTCCAGCCAGGTCTCGCGTTCCGGATCCGCCTTGTGGCGGACGCCCAGCGGCCGCGCCGGGCCCTTGCGCTCCTCCAACCCCTTGAGATCGCTCATCGCCGTAAACAGCGTCCGGCATTTGCCGTCCCTGAGGCGCATGATGCCATGGCCCCACGCCGATGACGTCTCGAAAGAAAACCAGGCCTCGATCGTGCCCTCGTCCGAAGTCGCTTCGCCGCTGAGCTGCCACTGGGCAGGCCTAGTCATTGCCAGCGTCGCCGCCAGCATGTCGCGGATCGCGGCGCGGCCTTCCATCGTCTTGATGTTCCAGGTGAAGGTCAGCAGATCGCGCCAGTAGCAGTCCTCGACGAACAAATTGGTTGCGGCCTCGACGTCGCCGGCCTCGAGCGCCCGGGCAAAGGAATCGAGCCAGGTGGCCGCCTGTTTCGTCGGTGCGATGTCGAGCATCTGTCTTCCCTAACTTCCAGTGACGTTTGCGCTGCCCTCATTCTTACCCTTTCCGGGTTCTTTGCGGGAGAGGGTGAGGGCAGCGCAAACAGTCCGGAAGCTAAGGGGCCAACGTAGGCCGAAGCGATCGCCGCTGCCGTCAGGCCCGCGCGCGGGCCTGATCCGAACCGCTATCCAGCCATGCAAGATCGTCCGGCGAAAGTGAAATGTCGAGCGCCTGGAGGCTGTCTTCCAATTCGTCGAGCGTGCGCGGCCCGATCAGCGGGACGGACGGAAAGGGCTGCGCCAGGACATAGGCGAGCGCGACGTGGATCGGGCTTTTGCCCAGCCGTCTGGCGAGCTCGATGGCGCGGTCGCGACGGCCGAAATTCCTCTCCGAATACCAGACCCGGACCAGCTCCTCATTGTCGCGCCGGTCGCGGCCGGCGCGGTCGGTGAAGAAGCCGCGGCCTTGGCTCGACCAGGCGAAATTCGGCATCTGCCGGGCGGCGAGCCAGGCCTTCCATTCGTCGCTGGAGGAGGTGACGCAGCCTGCCCAGATCGGCTCCAGCATTTCGGCCAGCGAGAAATTGTTGGAAAGCGCGCCGGGCTTCTGCTTGCCGGTGCGCTCGGCATAGGCAATCGCCTCATCCATGCGTTCCATCGTCCAGTTCGAGCCGCCGAACGGACCGCGAATGCGGCCGGCCTTGACCTCGCGGTCCATCGCATCGACGAATTCGTCGACCGGCACATCCGGATTGTCGCGGTGCATGAAATAGACGTCGATATGGTCGGTCTGCAGCCGTTCGAGCGACTGGGTGAGCTGCTTGCCGATGACGTCGGGATAGCAGAGCGGCGAGTGCGCGCCCTTGCCGATGACCACCGACTGCTCGCGCACGCCGCGGTTCTTCAGCCACTGGCCGAGCAGCGTCTCGGTATAGCCGGAACCGTAGACGAAGGCGGTGTCGAACAGATTGCCGCCGGCCTCGAAATAGGCATCGAGCAGGATGGCGCCTGACGAAAAGGTGCGGAAATCCTCGAAGCCGAGCGCCAGGCACGAGGCCGGCCGCGGCAGGCCAGGAATGCTGCGCTTGGGGATGGTGGTTCCGCCGGAGCGCAGCTTCCGTCCGGAGATCGTGTTGACGCGCTTTGCCGGTTTCTCGATGTCGTATTCGAGCCCGATTGCGGCCCGCCATTTGTCGAGCACGCGCAGATTGCCGAGACTGTCGGCCCAGCCCATGCCGGGCCAGGCGAACTCCTGCTTTCCGCCGAGAATGGCCTCGCCGGCGGCGTCGACCTCAAATGCGTACAGCCAGCCGTCCTCCGTGACCTCGACCACCTCGGTGTCACCCGGACGGATGATGTGGATTTCGCCGGTGCCGCCTTGCTGGCCGCCGGCATACCAGAAATCCGCCACCTCGATGCGGCCTTTTCTGCCGACAATACGCAAGACATTGTCCTGAGCGAGCGAGATGCTGCAGGACACTTCCGCGACGATGCCGCCCGGAAAATGCAACAGCGCCGACGCCCATTCGTCGACGCCGGATTGGCCGAGATGCGCAGCCCCAACGACTTTGTCCGGCTCGGCGAAGGGCTTTCCCGCCGCGGCGCCGGCAATCAGCCGCGCCATCGAGACGGGATAACCGCCGACATCGAGAATGCCGCCGCCGGCGAGATCCTTGGCGTAGAGACGGTGCTCCGGCATGAAGCCCGGCATGGCGAAGCCGAAGCTGGATTTGATCATCTTGATGTCGCCGATCGCGCCGGTCCTGATCACCTCGACCAGCTTGGCCGTCTGCGGATGCAGCCGGTACATGAAGGCTTCGCCGAGAAAGGTGCCGGCCTTGCGCGCGGCATGGATCATGGCGTCGGCTTCGAATGCGGTCAGGCCAAGCGGCTTTTCGCAAAGCACGTGCTTTCCGGCCTCGGCTGCCTTGATCGCCCATTCGGCATGGCTCGGATGCGGCGTCGAAATATAGATCGCGTCGACATCCGGATCGCCAACCAAAGCCTCGTAGCCGTCCAGGATGCGAGCGCCGGGGAAAGCCTCGGTGAGCCCCGCCTTGCCGGGATTGCGCGCCCCTAAGGCGACCAATGTGCCGGTGCGCGAATGGGCGACGCCCCCGGCAAAAGCCTTGGCGATGTTGCCGGGCCCGAGAATGCCCCAGCGAACTTTTTCTGGTTTGGACGTCATGTCAAATCTCCGTGGGGTGGCCGCGAGCAATCGCGATCGGACAAAAGAAAGATGGGTTAGCGAATGCGTGCGCCGGTGGCGTCGAAGAGAAGCGAGCGGTCGGCCCTGATCGACACCACCAGGTCGTCGCCGTTCGCGCGATGCCGCGAGGCCTCGCGCTCGATGATCAGTTCCTCGCGTCCGCCCCCGGTACCGGAATTGGCATAGACATAGCTCACCGATCCCAAGTGCTCGGCGACGTCGGCCTTGAGGGTAAGGTCGCAATCGCCCTGGCCGGCGTCGAAGAAATGCTCCGGCCGCACGCCAAGCACGACATCGCCGCCTGTTGCAGGCAAGGCATCCGAAAGCGGCTTGCGCAGTCGCGCGCCGCGATGATTGACCAGTTCGACGACCGCCGCACCGTTGTCGGCCCCGACCATTTTTGCCGCCAGGAAGTTCATTTTCGGCGAGCCGACGAAGCCGGCAACGAAGCGGTTGGCGGGGTCGTCGTAGAGATCGAGCGGCGCGCCGATCTGCTCGATATTGCCGGCGTTGAGCACGACGATCCTGTCGGCCAGCGTCATCGCCTCGGTCTGGTCGTGCGTCACATAGACCATGGTAACGCCGAGCTCCTTATGAAGGCGCGATATCTCGACGCGCATCTGCACCCGGAGCTCGGCATCGAGATTGCTGAGCGGTTCGTCGAACAGGAACACTTGCGGCTCACGCACGATGGCGCGGCCGATGGCGACGCGCTGGCGCTGGCCGCCCGACAATTGCCGCGGCCGCCGCTTCATCAGCTCGGCGATGCGCAGGATTTCGGAAGCCCGCTTCACCCGCCGCTCGGTATCTGCCTTGGGGTTGCCGGTCATTCTTAGGCCGAAGCTCAGATTCTGCTCGACCGTCATGTGCGGATAGAGCGCGTAGGACTGGAACACCATGGCGATGCCGCGATCGGCCGCCTCGACGTCGTTCACCACCTTGCCGCCAATGGCGATCTCGCCGTCGCTGATGTCCTCGAGCCCGGCGATCATCCGGAGCAGCGTGGACTTGCCGCAGCCGGAAGGGCCGACGAAGACGACGAATTCGCCGTCATCGATGTCGATATTGGCGCCGTGGACGATCTCGAAGACGCCGAAGCGCTTGATGACGTTTTTGAGTGTGACTGCCGCCATGCTGATCCTTACTTGATGGCGCCGGCGGCGATGCCGGCAACGAAATGGCGCTGCAGAAGCACGAACACGACGAGCATTGGCGCCGTCAGCATCACCGCGCCCGCCATGATGCCGCCCCAGGACACCTTGGTGAGACCGATCAGCGTGCCGAGCGCCACGGGCGCGGTCATTGCGCCCGGCTTGGAATTGATCAGCAGCGGCCAGAGATAGTTGTTCCAGGAGGCAAGGAAGAGGATGATGGCGAGCGCCGCCAGCATCGGCCGCGCCAGAGGCAGTGCGACGAACAGGAATATCCGCCATTCCTTGACGCCCTCGACCTTGGCGGCGTCGAACAGCTCGTGTGGCATCATCGAAAAACTCTGCCGCATGAAGAGCACGCCCAGCGAATTGAACAGCGGCGGCACGATCAGCGCCACCCAAGTGTTGGCGAGCCTGAAGTCGCGCGCCACCATGATGAATTGCGGGATCAGCACGACCGCATAGGGCAGCGTGATGGTGCCGAAGATGATGGCGACGACCATGCCCTTGCCGAAGAAGTTGTAACGCGCCAGCGCCCAGCCGGCCATCGAGGTCAGCATCACCGACAGGAAGGTATAGGTCACCGCCACCGAGACGGAGATGCCGATGGCGCCGATGAAATTGGTGCCGCGCTGCAGATTGCTGACATTGTCGAGGAAATTGCCATGCGGCAAAAGCTCGATATCGGGGCTGAAGATGCCGTTGTCGGGCATCGTCGAAAAAACCACCATCATCCACAGCGGAAACAGCCAGACCAGCGCCAGCGGCGTCAGGAACAGATGCAGCGCGATGCTGCGTCCCAATCTGGCCTGGGAACGGCTGACTCTTGAGTGCGAGGTCATTTCGGTTCCCTCGTCAGCCATATCTGCACCAGCGAAATGGCAATCGCCAGCCCGGCCATGGTGTAGGCGACGGCCGAAGCGTAGCCGAAATTGAGCGACCGGAAGCCCTGGCGGTAAAGCAGCAGCCCGAGCGTTTCGGTGCCGCCGCCCGGCCCGCCGCGCTCGGTGATCAGGAAGGGCTCGGTGAACAGCTGCATGGTGCCGATGATCGACAGCACGGCGCAGAACACGATGATCGGCTTGAGCAGCGGCAGCGTGATGTAGAAGAACTGTTTGACCTTGCTGACCCGGTCCAGGGTCGCCGCCTCGTAGACATCCTCGGGAATCGACTGCAGGCCGGCGAGCAGGATGATGGCGTTGTAGCCGGCCCAGCGCCACGTCACCGCCATCATGATCACCGCCATCGCCGGGGTGACGTTGGTAAACCAGTCGACACTGGGCAGGCCGATGCTGTTCAGCAATTTGTTGATGATGCCGTAGTCGAGATTGAACATCAGCCGGAAAACCGCCGAATAGGCGACCTCGCCGACCACGACCGGCGCGAAGAAGGCAAAGCGGAACAGGCCACGGGCCTTGAGCAGTGGTGAATTCAAAAGCACCGCCATCACAATCGCCAGCGAAATCATCACCGGCACCTGGATGACAAGGATCAGCAATGTGTTCTTCAAGGCATTGAAGAAGGCCGGATCGCCGATCAGCCGGCCCCAGTTGAAGGTCGGCGCCAAGCGCCACGGCACGGTGCGCGTCGCCTGGAACGAGATCAGGAACGAATCGATGATCGGCCACAGCCAGAAGATCGAAAAAATCAGCAGATACGGCGCGAGGAAGCGATACGCCGTGGCGTTCTGGTAGCGCATCGTTTTCCTCCTTTCTGCTTTCAAGGTCTTGCCTTCTCCCCTTGTGGGAGAAGGTGGATCGGCGCGTAGCGCCGAGACGGATGAGGGGTGTTGGAAGGAATGCCGTCCGAGCCAAGCTGGAGCACCCCTCATCCGTCGCCTTCGGCGATACCTTCTCCCACAAGGGGAGAAGGGGAGCCGCGCGCTCGGAGCCGCCTCGTCTAGATCACGACTTGACCGGCAGGCCGGTCGCCGCGGCGATCTGGCTTGCGGCATCGTCGAGCGCTGCCTTGGCGTCGGGATAGCCGCCGGCCAGATATTTGGTCTGCACCGCGCGGATGATAATTTCGGCGTCGCTCTGGAACGGCGTGCCGCGGCTGGGGACGACCTTGGGCAAGGTGCCGAGGATGTCCTTCCACACGGCCTGGCCACCCCAATAGGGCAGGCCTTCGGAGACATAAGGGTCGTTGAGCGCCGAGATCAGCGACGGCACCAGGCCGAAGCCTTTCAGCATGGTGATCTGGCCCTCATTCGTCGCAAGCGTGTATTTCAGATAGGCGTAGGCGGCTTCCTTGTTCTTCGAAACCGAGGTGATGGCGAGCGAGGAGCCGCCGAGATTGGCGGCGCGCGGACCGTCGGCGGTCAGGCTCGGCATCAGATAGACGCCCCATTTGCCTGCCCCATCGGGCGATTCGGTGCGCACGGTGCCTTCATACCAGCCGCCATACATCTGCGTGGCGACCTTGCCGGCGGTGTTGTTGGTGATCTTGGTGCTCCAGTCGGCAGAGGAAATGATGCCGGCATCCTTCATCTCCTTGATCTTGGTCATGGCATCGACGCATTTGGGCTGGTTGACCGTGATCGATTGCCCGTCGGCGGAGAAGTAGGCGCAACCCTGCTCGTTGGAGATCATGCGGAAGAATTCGGAATCGCCGTTGAAATCGGCGTTGGTCATCGTGACGCCGGGATTGGCGGCCTGGATTTTCTTGGCGGCGGCGATGAAATCGTCCCAGGTCTTGATCGAGGACGGATCGACGCCAGCCTTCTCGTAGAAGTCGCGGCGGTAGAACATCGCCACTGGACCGGAATCCCAGGGCATCGCATAGGCCTTGTCGTCAACCTCGAGCTCGGTACGCTTGAAGTCGGGGAATTTTGCCTGGTCTTCCGCGGTGTAGCCGAGCGTATGCAGGTCGACGAAGCAATCCGGGAACTGGCTCCAGTAGTTTTCGGCTTCGCCGTTCTCGATCGTAACGATGTCAGGCAGCCCCTCGCCGCCGGCGGCACAGCCGGCGATCGATTTGTCGTAGGTCGGCTGGTTGCCAAGGTCCTCGACCGTCACCTTGATGTCGGGATACTGCTTGTTGAAGCCCGCTATGGTGGCCTTCAGCGACGAAGCGGCGATATTCCAGCTCCAGATCGTGATTTCACCGGACTGCGCAAAGGCCGGGCTGGAGCCCAAGGCAAGCGCGAGCGCGGCGCAGGTCAATTTTATGCGCATTGAAATCCTCCCATTTCAGTTGCTCTCTGTTTGCGAGCGTGGCTAGACTAGGCCTCGGGAAAGCCTTGTCCGCGACAAAGGGAATAAGAAATGAGCGGAAAGTAAGATGCCGGAAAGGCCGTTTTACCAGCCTGGCGCCAGCAGCGTGGAGGGCCTGCCGCTGCTGCTGCAGATGTTCCACACCCAGCCCCTGGTGATGCTCAAGCCGCATTGGCACGCCCAGGTCGAGGTGAATTTCATCGTGCGCGGGGCCGTGCATTACCGTATGGACGGGCACGGGCTTTCGCTCTCTGCTGGCGACATGTGTCTGTTCTGGGGCGGCCTGCCGCACCAGATGGACGAAGCCTCCGACGATGCCATCTATGCCGGCGCGCATTTGCCGCTGGTGCATTTCTTCCGGCTGCATTTGCCCGTCGAGGTCCGCAACAGACTGATGACCGGGGCGACGCTGGTGACCGACGCCACCGACCGGTCGGACGACCACAATTTCGAGCGCTGGAACCGCTATGCCCGCTCCGGCGACCCGGTCAAGGCCGAGCATGCCGTCAACGAGCTTTTGCTGCGGCTGGAGCGGGTGCGCTTCGAGCCTTACCGGCTGGTGCCCGAAACCCCGGTCGAACACGAGATAGGCAGTCCCTTCGATCAGCAATCGCTGCGCAATGTCGGGCGCATGTGCGACTTCATCGCCGAGAATTTCCTCTACGAGATCGATTGCGTCGATATCGCCGCGGCGGCCGATATCCATCCCAAATACGCCATGAGCATCTTCAAGAAATCGACCGGCATGACGCTCAATGAATATGTGAATTTGCTGCGCCTCAGCTACGCGCAGGCGCTGCTGATGCATCAGGATGCCAATGTGCTGCGCGTCGCCATGGAATCGGGCTTCGGCTCGCTCAGTGCCTTCAACAAGTCGTTCCGCAAGCTTTCCGGCATGTCGCCGTCGGATTTCCGCAGGGGCGTGGCCGGCGCCAGATAACGGCTGGATTCAGCCGATAATATCCAGGCGCCTCGGCAGGCGGTTCATCGGCGACGGCCCGTTGGCGGTGATCAGGAACTGGTCCTCGAGATTGAAGCTGGCGAGACCGTCGATGTAGAGCGGGATCTCGAATGCCAGCACCATGCCGGCCTCGATCACGACATTGCTGTCGGCCGAGATGAACGGCCATTGCTCGGAAAACACGGAATGGCCGACGCCGTGGCCGAAATGGCCGCGGCGATAGGAACGCAGGCCCTGGCGCGCCAGGCTTTCGCTGGCGGCGCGATGCACGGCGGCTAACGGCTTTCCGGGCATAAGCGCGGCAAGCCCGTCGGCGAAGGCGCGTTCGGCTATCGCATGCAATTCGGCCTGTTCGGGCGACGGCGGCCCGAAGGTGAAATTCCGCGACATATCCGAGGCATAGCCGTTCACGCTGCACACCATGTCGGCCTTCAGCGGATCGCGGGCGGCGGCGACGGCGTCGGCGCCTTTTGGGCGAGCGCCCAGCGTGACGTATTCCGCCGTCGAGATTTGCTGCGACGACCCGGCGGCTGCATCCGCGACGCCTTGCCGGTAAAGCGCGACCAGCTCAGACTGACGCATGCCGGTCGTCGCATGCTGCTGCAGCCGCGACAGGCCGGCTTCCGACAGGGCGATGCCCTGCTGCAGAAGGTCGATCTCGCTCTGCGATTTGATTGCCCGCAGCCTGTCGAGAACCGGCGAGCCGTTGACCAGGGCAGTGCCCGGCAATATCGCCTGCATCGCGGAAAAATCGCTGGCCGAGACGAAATCCAGCTCGATGCCGAGCGTCGCACGCTCCAGCCCGAATTCTGCGAGGATCGTTTTCAGCTCGCGGACGGAGCGGGCAAGCTCGAAGGTCGCCGGACGTGAAAAACCGGGGGCGCGGCCAACCAAGCCGGCCTCGATGCGCTGCGCAACAGGCCGGTCGGCCGTCGCCGGCTCGAGCGACGCCGATTCGATCCAGATCGCATGCGTGCGCAGCACGGCGCCGGCCATCGCCGCCCGGAGCTGGGCAGCCTGGAAATCCGCCACCACGACGCCGATCGGCAGGTCGCCTCGCTTGGGAATAACGACGAAACCGGCGCCGGCCCGCCGGAACAGGCCGGCCGGGCCGATCCAGGCACCGGTGGCATATTGGAACGCCTCGGGCTCGCAAAGCACCAGCGCCTCGATGCCGGCGCGCTGCATCAGGTCAGTTGCGCGCTCGCGGTCGACAAAGCCGGTCATAGGATCTCCTCGAATGCACTCGAATCCGACGCCGATGCGGCGGCGTTTGACCTTAGCGTAGCTTCAGTGCCGCCGTGGAGCAGCTTTTTTCTGGAAGCGCTGTTCACCTTGAGAGTTCGTCGTCTGGAAACGAAAAAAGCCGCGGCGAACCACGGCTTTCAACGCGACAAGTGGTCTGTTTCGAATGCTTACTCGGTTTCGTCAGAGGTGTCGTCGGCAGTGTCTGCCGCGCCTTTCGCGGCCTTTCTATCCAGCGCTGCCTGCAAGGCCAGCGTAGCCTGCGGTGAGGCCGGTGTCGTGGCAACGACCGCCATTGCATGAGCAACGCCGGTCGTCGACTTGTCCTTGGCCGCGGCGGAAGTGGCGGCTCCGTGTCCCTGCGAGCCGGCCCCGGCCGAGTTTCCGCCGTTACCGTTGCTGCCGCCATTGCCGTTGCCATTGCCCCCGGGAGCAGCGAGTACCGGAGATGCGACAAGGGTGAGAGCGGCTACAGTCGCGAATAGACAGGTGCGCGTTTTCATAGTTCCTCCTTCGAGTCGCCCTCCCGCCAGGATGGGTTCCAGATGAAAAACGTCAGGACTTTCGAATCCGAAAGTCGGCTGTTACCTAGCTTTGTTCAAATACAGTATTCTACAAGACGGACCTTGGTCCCGAAATCGATACGCAAAAGTCCTGGATTTTATCGACAGCGTACTTCGGACGACCGCAGCGGCGGGATTTTTGCTGCCGGCAGATCCGGCGCCGCTACAGCGCAGTGTGCGTCGGCTGACATGAGGCTAGGGTCGAGGAAACCTAGCTGCTCGGCTATCGGTGACTGAGGAACATTCCACATTTCGTGAAGTTGGGAGCGCAGGCGTGCTTTGAGGTGCCAAAATGTTTGATGCCGGCGGGCTTTTGGGAGGAAGCCATGATCCGCGTCACGCCTGCATTTCGTGTTTCGCGCCGCCGCGAATTGCAGTTTGGCCTGGGAGCAACGCTCGCTTCGGCCACCGGGCTTGCCCCGGTTTCCCGCGCCTATGCGCAGGATGAGGTCAAAGACGAAGACATTTTTTCCGGTTCGCCCTCAATCTCGAATATATATGGAAGCCGAATATTACCTGCGCGGTACAACCGGAAAAGGGATCGAAGACTCGGATGCCGGCCCGAAGGCCGGCGCTGTCGTTGGCGGCAAACAGGTCAGCTTTGACAAGCCTGCAATCGGCGAGTTCATGCGCCCATGGCGTCCAAAAAGCTAGTGAGTTCAATTGGCTCGCCCGAAAAGAGTCGAACTCCTGACCCCCAGATTCTGGTCTGAGAAGTCAAGATCTAGGCGGTTCGAACGTGTCCCCTACTCCGTCAACGCTCCGGCTTCCCACCGCCAAGGCACATCATGGTTTAGGAGCTTGGCTTAGACGCTCGGAGTGAAGTACCCAGCCCATACCTTATTCCATTCTGGAGTTTCCACGTTTTTCGCAGCGGTCAAGGCCGCCGAGAATCCGAGATGGTCAATACCAGTGAAATGATGCAGGTTCTTCTGGACCACGTGGCAAGCAGGCCGCTGAGCAGACGTAGCTTCCTGGTTTCAGCATATGGACCCTCTTTGTAATACGAATTGAAAATTGCGCCCTCATGTTTCAGAACAGGTCGGTAGACCCGCGAGGATGGTTTCGAATCCTGCGGGTCGCTCACGGTCCTCAAGGCGAGAATTCTAAGAGACGTTCAACAATGACCCAGCACGCAGAAAACGCTCGAATTCTCATGTACAGCCACGACACGTTCGGGCTCGGCCATTTGCAGCGCTGCCGGACTATCGCGCATTCGCTGGTCGAGGATTTCCGCGGACTTCAGGTGCTTATCATTTCGGGTGCGACTATCGCTGGCGCCTTCGACTACCGCGCCCGTGTCGACTTCGTGAAGATCCCCAGCGTCATCAAGCTGCGCAACGGCGAATACACCTCGCTGGAAAAGGACATCGATCTGCATGAGACGCTAAGGATGCGCCAATCGATCATCCGCCATACAGCTGAGACCTTCCGGCCGGATATCTTCATCGTCGACAAGGAACCGCTCGGCCTGCGCGGTGAGATTGAGGACACGCTGTCCTACCTCAAGACGCGGGGCACCACGCTGGTGCTTGGCCTGCGCGAGGTGATGGATGCGCCGCATCTGCTCGAAGCAGAGTGGGCACGCAGAGACGTGATGCGCAAGATAGGCGTCTTCTACGACAAGGTCTGGGCCTATGGTCCGCCGGATTTCTACGATCCGTTGACCGGCTTGGATGTGCCCCCGGCTGTCAGGGCAAAGATGAGGTTCGTCGGTTTCCTGCAACGGAGCCTGCAGCGGAACGAGTTGCCCGGCCACCGGCCTGAGGGCGACTATATCCTCGTTACTACCGGTGGCGGCGGTGACGGCGCCGATCTGATCCACGACGTCATCGATGCCTATCAGCAGGATCCGCAATTGCAGCATAGAGCCCTGATCGTGCTTGGGCCTTACATGCCGGCGCGCAAGCGCAACAAGCTGCTCAAGAAGGGGTCCAAGATCCCCTACATCAAGATCATCGAGTTCGACAACCGCATGGAAGACCTGATTGCCGGCGCCAAGGCGGTAGTGGCGATGGGCGGCTACAACACCTATTGCGAGATACTGTCTTTCGACAAGCCGGCGCTGATCGTGCCGCGCGTCGAGCCCCGCCGGGAACAACTGATTCGCGCACGGCGCGCAGCCGAACTCGGCCTCATCGAGATGCTTTTGCCGGAAGAAGCCGAGGATTCCCGGCGGTTTGCTGATGCACTGAAGGTGCTGCCGGACCGGCCCCGCCCATCGCAGAGCAATCCGCATCTGACGCTGGAAGGGCTGCCTCATATTTCCGAAATCGTCGCGGAACTGCTCGACCGGCGAGCCGGCCATCACCTTTCGGTCATTGAAGGAATGACCTGAGTTGCAACATCGCAAGATCGTCGTGGTTCTGAAGGGTTATCCGCGGCTGTCCGAAACCTTCATCGCGCAGGAACTGCTCGGTCTTGAGCGTGCGGGGTTCGACCTGATACTCGTCGCGCTCAGGCGGCCGACCGACGAAAAACGCCACCCCGTGCATGACGAGATCAAAGCGCCCGTCCATTATCTGCCGGAATATCTGCATGAAGAGCCGCTGCGCGTGCTTCGCTCGCTGTTTGCCTGTCTGCTGCGTCCGGGCTTCTGGCGCGCGCTCGGATCGCTGGCTGCCGATATGCCCCGCGACTTTACGCGCAATCGCGCGCGCCGCTTCGGGCAAGCGCTCGTGCTGGCGGCCGAATGGCCGGAAAACGCGGGCTGGCTGCATGCACATTTCGCGCACACGCCTGCATCGGTGACGCGCTATGCCAGCCAGCTTCGTGGCCTGCCCTGGACCTGCTCGGCCCATGCCAAGGACATCTGGACTTCGGCGGACTGGGATCTGGCCGGCAAGCTTTCCTCGGCGCGCTGGACGGTCACTTGCACGAAAACCGGCTTCGATCGTCTGAAAAAACTCGCTAACGGCAACTCGTCTGTGCATCTGAGCTATCATGGGCTCGACCTTGATCGCTTCGGCAGTTTCGGCGAGGCGCGAAAGCAGCATGACGGCTCGGCTCCGGACGAACCGGTTGTCGTTCTGAGTGTCGGGCGCGCCGTTGAAAAGAAAGGTTACGATACGTTGCTGGAGGCCCTTGCCCTGTTGCCCGGCGATTTGGCGTGGCGTTTCGAGCATATCGGCGGCGGCGAAGAACTGGAACGGTGCAAGGCGCTGGCGCAAAAGCTCGGCCTGGATGGTCGCGTCTCTTGGAAAGGCGCGCTTGCGCAGGAGGAGGTGCTTGAGCACTACCGCCGTGCCGACATCTTCGCCCTGGCCTGCAGGATCACCGCAACTGGCGACCGCGACGGTCTGCCGAACGTTCTGGTGGAGGCGGCTAGCCAGCGGCTTGCCTGCGTGTCGACCGATATTTCCGGCGTGCCGGAGCTTTTATCGCCGGATGAAACGGGGTTGCTGGTTCCGACGGAAGACCCGATTGCCCTGGCACAGGCGCTGGAGCGCCTGATTCGTGATCCCGTGCTCCGCGACCGCCTCGGCGACGCCGCAGAGCGGCGCGTGCGCGGCAATTTCGATCATATGGCAAGCATTGGACAGCTCAAGGAACTGTTCGAGCGGGAGTGGCGGGCCGCCGAATGAAGCGGCTGCGCGCTTTCTTCTATGTCCAGCACCTGCTCGGCATCGGCCATCTCGCGCGCGCCAGCCGCATTGCGGCGGCTCTGGTCAATGACGGGTTTGACGTTACCGTCGTGACCGGCGGAGCGCCGATCGCCGGGTTTCCGGGACTGGGTGTACAATCTGTAACTCTGCCACCTGTCACCTCCGGTGATGAAGGATTTTCGGGACTTGTCGACCTGCAAGGCAACCCGATCGACGATGATTTCAAGAAATGGCGTTCAGAGATGCTGCTGCAGGCATTCCGGGATTGCAGGCCTGATATCGTCATTGTCGAGGCGTTTCCATTTGGACGCCGGCAGATGCGTTTCGAACTCTTGCCGCTGATCGAGGCCATCGACGCGACGTCGCCCAGACCGCTGCTGGCGACGTCCGTCCGTGATATCCTCCAGGAGCGCGTCAAGCTGGGCCGAAACGAGGAAACGGTCGATCTCATCAACAGGCATTTCGATCTTGTTATGGTCCACGGCGATCCGGCTTTCGCAACCATCGACAAGACATTTCCACTGGCTGGGGCGATCAGGGCCGAGGTCACCTACACGGGGCTCGTTGCCGCGCCGCCATCGCCCGCGGGCTCCGAGCGCTTCGACGTTCTGGTGTCAGTTGGCGGCGGGGCTGCCGGAAAGAGCCTTGTCAGATCCACCATCGCAGCGGCGCGGAATGCCAACAACGCTTGGAAATGGTGTTTGATCACCGGCCCAAACCTGCCGAAAGACGAGTTTGACGCGATCGCACGCGATGCCACGCCGGGCCTGTCCATCTTCCGGTTCCGCGAGGATTTCGCCAGCCTGCTGACCGGCGCCCGCCTGTCAGTCTCGCAGGCGGGTTACAACACGGTCTGCGATGTCCTGCGCGCGGGCTGTCGCTCCCTGCTCGTCCCATTTGCAGCCGGCGGGGAAACCGAACAGACGGTTCGCGCCCTGATGCTCGAAGAACTCGGTCTTGCAACGGTGCTGATGGAAAAGGACCTGACGCCTGAAGGTTTGGCGCAAGCGGTCGAACAAGCGCTTGTGGAACCGACGCCATCTGCGCATCGTCTCGATCTGGAAGGCGCGCGTCGCTCCGCGCAAATCCTGCGCGAGCGACATCGAACATGGTCCCTAAACGTGGGGCCCGGTTTCGGAAAAGTTCATGATTAAACAGACGATAGGTCCTAGAGCGGTTCATCGTTTCACGCAGAACCGCTCTGTCTCTTTGTTTTGACGCAATTCCGGACGGAAAGCCGTTTCCACACTTTCCTGCAAATGCCCTAACGCGCGTCGCGTCTGGTGAGATTCGTGCGACGCGCTTCAAGTCCTGTTTTTATGCGTGTCGTTGTCCCAAAACCGCTACGCGCTTTTGGGCGAAATGCATTAAACAGTTCCAATCAGCATGAAGCGCGTATAATTTTTTGTCGGCAGTTCGCCGGAGAACCGCACCTCCCGTAGCGCCGCCATTTCCTCGAAGGCTGCAAGCGAAGCCACGCAGTTGATGTGCGTCGGCTCGCTGAAATTATCGTTCGATTGCAGCAGTACATTCGTGCCCGGCGGAAGCAGAGCAAGCCAGGCCCGCAGATCGGCTATGTGTTCGCAGCTCGTATTGACTATCAGATCGGGCCGCCCGGCCGCATAGTCGAGTGCGTACATATCTGCCGTCAGCGCCCGGAACCGGTCGCCGGCTTCCCGGTTGAGGGTCCGGGCGACCGGCGCGACTTCGGGATCGATGTCGATGCTATCGACCGCCGCGATGTCGAAGCGGGCATCGTTGAAAAGCATTGCCGGCAATACGCCGTACCATCCACCCAGAACCCATATGCGCCCGAAGCGGCCGCCGCCGCTTTCGAACAGCCTGTCGAGCGCCCACATCTTGCAGGCGACCTGCTTGTGGTTGAAGGCGTTGGCGATATCGGCCTTCGGATGCTTGGCGACGACGCGCGCCAGCCCTGCCACGAGAGGGCAGTTGACATAAGCAGCAATTCCCCGCGTGAGGTCCAAGGCTTGCTCGTGCCAGTCCATGGCATTGCGTGGTTGCGTGACATCCATCATAATTCGTCTTGTATGTTGGGATTTTGGGCGACACAACGCAATCTTGCCTCCCGCAAGACTGTTTGATTCCGCGGACGTGATCATGCTGCAAGCCGCTTGGCTATTGCCCGGTGCCGGAGAGAGCCTGTTGCATCTGTCCGGATCATCGGCGTCCATCCGCCAGCACCAGCCGCGCAGCTGCGGCCTCGTGCTGCTCGGCTGTTCGCCAAAGCCCTACGAAAGCCGCGGACCGTTTGGCCAGCTGCTTTCTTCGCCGATCAACAATGCCCATGTCGTTGCCATCGACCATGCGCCGGAACTGGATCGCGCCGCCTCGCAGGTTCCTTGCATCGTTGAGCGCAGGACAATGCCCGTGCACAGCAGCTTCGAGCTTGTCGTTGGCGATGAAGAAATTGCCGATACGCCATTCGCCAGCAGGTGCTTTTACATCCTGCATCCTTCCAACTGAAGGGTCCACAGTCGCATATGGAAGCCAGCCTAGCCCGCTATATCTGGACGCACACCAAGAAGCAGCAGCTCTGGATATTGATGATCGTCGTGCTTTCGATGATCCCGTATTTCATGTCCTTCGACCTGCCGAAGCTGATCGTCAACGGACCGATCCAAGGTCGCGGCTTCGAGCAACCGGGCGCGACCCAGCCATTCATGAGGCTACACTACAACCTGCCGTTCATTGGAGAGGTCCAGTTCTTCTCCGGTTTTCAGCTCGACCGCGAGGAGACCCTGTTTGCCCTGAGCCTTGTGTTCCTCTTGCTAGTCGTCATCAACGGCCTGTTCAAATTCTACATCAACACCTACAAGGGCCGCCTCGGCGAACGCATGCTGCGGCGTATCCGCTTCGATCTGGTCGACCGTGTGCTGCGTTTTCCGCCGGTTTACTTCAAGCGGGTAAAATCCGCCGAAGTGGCGACCATGGTGAAGGACGAGGTGGAGCCGCTGGGCGGCTTCATCGGCGACGCCTTCCTGCAGCCGGTACTGCTCGGCGGCCAAGCGCTGACGGCCATGCTGTTCATCATGATCCAGAACGTCTGGCTCGGAATGATAGCGGTCGTGATCGTGGCGATCCAGATCGTGCTCATCCCGCGAATGCGGCGGCGGCTGATCGTGCTCGGGCGCCAACGGCAGTTGACGGCGCGCGCGCTTTCGGGCCGGGTTGGCGAAATCGTCGACGGCATCGGCGCGGTTCACGTCCACGATACATCAAACTACGAGCGCGCCGACATAGCTGCCCGGCTCGGGCTCATCTTCAAGATCCGCTTCGATCTTTACCAATGGAAATTCATGGTGAAGTTCCTCAACAATTTTCTCGCGCAGCTCACGCCCTTTCTGTTCTACATGATCGGCGGGTATCTGGTCCTCCAGGGGCGGCTGGACGTCGGCCAGCTCGTGGCCGTGATCGGCGCCTACAAGGACCTGCCCGGACCGATGAAGGAACTGATCGACTGGGATCAGGATCGGCAGGATGTCCAGGTCAAATATCAACAGGTCGTTGAACAGTTCACCGTTGAAGGTCTCATCGCGCCGAAAATCGGGGCATTGACGATCGACGATCCCGATCCGATGACCAAGCCGCTGTCGGCGATCAATCTGTCCATAGCAGACGATGGCGGTGCAATGCTCCTCAACCGTATCTCCCTCCAGGTCAAGCCGGGTGAGACGGTGGCACTGGTCAGTACCGCAACAGGTGGAGCGGAGGCGCTTGCAGAAGCCTTCGCGCGGCTGAACTGGCCGGACAGCGGAAGGGTCGCTTCGGGCACCGACGACCTGCTTGAACTTCCCGAAGCAATAACCGGCCGGCGCATGTCGTATGCCTCGTCGGATGTTTTCCTGTTCCAGGCAAGCCTCCGCGACAACCTGCTCTACGGGTTGAAGCATGCGCCGCTGACATCGGTGCCTTATGACGGTGCTGCGGCAGATCAGCACCGCTGGAACATTCACGAGGCGCGCCGGTCGGGCAATCCGGATCTTGATATCCACAGCGACTGGATCAACTATGCTTCCGCTGGCGCTACCGGCCCGCACGACCTCTTTGAAGCCGTGCGCCGGGTGCTCGACGCGGTTGTTCTGTCGCGTGACATTCTGGATCTCGGCTTGCGCTCTTCGGCCGACCTCACGCGTCACACGGAGCTTGCCAGGCGGATCGTCGAACTGCGTGCGGCGCTGCGGACCCGGCTGGAACAAGAGGGGCTGAGCGGACTGGTGGTTCCTTTCGAACCGGGCGCCTACAACAAGGAAGCAACGATCGGCCAAAACCTGCTCTTCGGCGCTGCCGCCGGCCCCGAACTGGCCGACAGGGCCCTGGCGGCCAATCCCTATTTTGCTTCCGTGCTGAGGCAAGCCGGCCTCGACCGCACGCTCTACGAAATGGGCTTGGAGATCGCCAAACAGGCGATCGAGCTGTTTGCCGACCTGCCGCCCGATCACCAGTTCTTCCAGCAGCTCGCCTTCATGAGCGCGGAGGAGATACCCGCCTACGAAACCTTGCTGCAACGGCTCAAGAACCGTCCCTACGAGGCGGTTTCGGAGAACGATCGCGCCATGATCGTCACCTTGAGCTTTGCCTACATCGAGCCCCGGCACCGCTTCGGCCTGCTGAGCGACGAGCTGATGAGCAAGATCGTCGCTGCACGCAACCGGTTCTATGAAGACCTGCCGCCCGAGCTGCACAATGCGGTCGAACGGTATGATCCTGCCAAATACATTGCCGCGGCCACCGTCATGGATAATGTCTTGTTCGGGCGTGTGGGCAACAATCATCCCGACGCGCCCGACCGCATACGCTCCATCGTCTATGACATTCTTGACGAACTGGGGCTTTATGGCGAACTTCTGGATGTCGGCCTGGACTTCAACGTCGGCTCCGGCGGCAGGCGGCTGACCGGTGGACAGCGACAGAAGCTCGATGTTGCCCGGGCCTTGCTCAAGCGTCCCGATTTTCTCATTCTCAACCGGCCGCTGTCGGCGCTCGACCAGCGCATGCAGGATAAGGTGCTGCGAAATGTGCTCGGGGAAGCCAGGCGCGACGGCCATTCGCCGGCAATTGTGTGGGTCGTGACGAATCCGGCAATGGCGATGATGTTCGATCGCGTTATCGTCTTCGACTCGGGTCAATTGGCGGAAGACGGAACACACGAGACACTTTTGGCAGGGAACGGTATCTTCAAGGAACTGTTGTCATAGAGCAACGGACATTCAGATGGGATCATTCTGCCGGTGCACGACATCGGGCTCGCCACCTTTCGCGTGGTTTGTCTCGCCATCCCGGAAAGAGAATTGATTCCATCTGGGCGTGCTCTAGTCTGGCAAACGCGAATTTTGGAAGGTTTGCGACAATGCTGCTCAAGGATGAAGTTGGAATGCTGCAACGCGTTCCCTTGTTCTCTGCCATCGAGCCGACAAAGCTCAAGCTGCTTGCGTTCACATCCGATCGTGTGAGCTACAGCGCCGGCCAGATCCTTTTCCGGCAGGGCGACGAGGGAGACGCCGCCTATGTCATCCTTTCAGGCAGAGCGGATATTCTTGTCGATTCCGACAGCGGACCGATAAAAGTTGCAGAACTGGAGCCAAATTCGATCGTTGGCGAGATCGCCATATTGTGCAACAGCTCCCGCACTGCCACCGTCAGAGCGGCAAGTCCGCTGGAAGCCCTGAGAATCCGCAAGGATCATTTCCTGAGACTTATGAGGGAGTTCCCGGAAATGACCATCGAGATATTGCGGGTTCTTGCCGATCGCCTAAGCCATACGACCGCGGATCTGATCGACGCACGAAGCGCCAAATAACGAAGGACGTGCGCTCGATCCTCGCCGTCGTGACGGCACTGTCCTCTCGCTGAGAAGATCACCCGGAGAAAGCCTGTCTCGCCTAGCGGCAGTTGTTTAGATATGATGGGCGAAGGGGTAGCATGGACGACAACGTTTTCCTGGTCAGGTTTTGGGGTGTCCGCGGCAGCATTTCGGTATCAGGGCCAGAGTTCTCTCGCTATGGTGGCAACTCAATCTGCGTCGAGATGCGATGCGGTAAGCATACGCTTCTGTTCGACGCAGGCTCTGGCCTAAGGCCAGCCGGCGCGGCGCTTCAGGCGTTGGGCGTGACCGATTTCGACCTGCTTTTCACCCATTGCCATTACGATCACATCATCGGGCTGCCGTCTTTTGCGCCGATCTATGACCGGGGCGCCCAGGTTACGCTTTGGTCCGGGCATCTTGCAGGACACATGACGACCCGGCAGATGGTCGATGAGTTCATGCGGCCGCCGTGGTTTCCGGTGAAACTGGAGGCCTGCAAGGCAAGCCTCGACTATCGCGATTTTGTATCCGGAGACGTGCTTCGCCCGCGCGAAGGGGTGGTGGTCCGAACCGGCAGTCTTATGCATCCGGGCGGCTGCATAGGCTACCGGGTCGAATGGGGTGGCGGCGTCGTGGCGGTGATCACAGACACTGAGCATGAGCCGGACAAACTCGATCAGGCGGTGCTCGGCCTGATCGAAGATGCCGACCTCGTCATCTACGATTGCACCTACACCGAGGAGGAAATGGAACGCCGCCGCGGTTACGGGCACTCGACGTGGCAACAGGGCGTCAAACTCTGTGAGGCGGCCGGTGCGCGGAGGCTTGCGCTGTTTCACCACGATCCGACACGCACCGACAAGGAACTGGACAAGATCCAGAAACTGGCCAAGGACAGGTTTACCGGCGCTTTTGCCGCGCGGGATGGCCAGACGCTCAACATTCCGGTCTCATTGCGCAAAAAGCACTGAGCTATTTTCCTCTATCTCTTTGTTTTGACGCAATTCCGGACGGAAACCGTTCACACTTTTCCTGGAATTGTTCTACCGGCGCTGCGCCCGATCAATGTCCTGATCGGAAGCCATGCGCAGGCTTCAGTCTGTGCGGTGACTGTGAACAGCCGTTCGAGGAAGAGCCAGGCCGATTCATCATGTACGAGATGGTGGGTGAGCAGGCCCACCGGTTCGCCCCCATCGAATGCATGCTGCAATTGCGCGATGATAGCCTGAACCAATAGGCCATGATCGCGGCAGCCGCGCGTGCCATGCCAATCCATGATGTCGACATTGCTGTTGATGACCGCAAGTGACGCCGGCCTTTGCGGTCCATAGACCGACAATGCCGAAAATCCTATCGATCCAAGGTCGGATACCAAGCCGGCGTCGATCCTGTTCCAGGGTGGCACCAGCATCGGAACGGCACGTGCGCCGTGCAGGCCGGTTACGTGCGCCAGCCCGCGAGCCAGATCATCGAGCACCGCCTCGCGTGGTCGATGCGCGCCGAGCTCCTGCTTCTTCTGGCCCTCGGGCGCATGATTTCGGTGCGCCCAGCCATGGATGGCGACCGTGGCATGCGGCGCCTCGTCAAGCCGAACGACAAGCTTCTCGTCAGTCACGGCGGGAATGACGGCCAGAGTCACCGGAACCGCGAATTCACCGGTGAGGTCGAGCAACCGATCAAGCGCAGGCGTCGGATCCACGGCGTCATCGTCGCGCAGCCAGAACTCTGCCTTACGGTCCGCCCGTTGCCGGCTCGCCAGTTCCTCCACCAAGGGTTGCCAGATTTGATCGGATGTCATGAGACGGGGATCTTCGCAAGAAGTTCGGCCAGACGCGCCGCTGCAGCACCGAGAGAACGTTCTTCGAGGATGAAACGTCTGGCTTCTGCGGCCATGATGGATCTTTCGTCGTTATGGGCCAGAAGCCTTTCAATGGCAGAAGCGAACGCCGCCACATCGTCCGGCGGGGTGAGAAACCCGGCCTGGCCATTCCGGACGACCTCCGGCACGCCGGCGACGTCCTGAGCCACAACCGGAAGGCCGGCGGCCTGTGCTTCAAGATAGGCAACGCCATAGGCCTCGCCGAAACCCGGCCAGACGTAAATTCCCCCACTGTAGAGGACATCCGGCACGGCGGCTGGCTCAATCGCGCCAAGCCATTCGATACGCTCGGCGGGCAAGCCGGCGAATTGCGCTTTGATCTCCTCGCGGGCAGGTCCGTCCCCGACGACCGACATGGTCCAGGGCAGGTGACCGATCGAACCGAGCGCCTGCGCCAGCATGCGATAGCTTTCGAGTTTGTCGCCCGGGCGCATCATGGCGACGGTAACGAGGCGCGTCGGACAACCGCGTGCCGGCGTTTCCCGGAATAGCGATGTGTCGATGAAGGGCGAAAGCATGCCGAAAGCGGCGTCGGGTACCGCATCTGCCAGTCCCTGACGATCCCTTTGCGTGAAGCAGATGTTCAGCGCCGCCTGTTCGACGGCTCGCGCCACCAACGCTTGCGTATCGGCCCACAAACCGGTGTTGCGCCGCCTCGAATAGGAGGCTTCCGCTGTCACATAGGGGACACCAAAGGCCAACGCCAGTTCGGGCCCGATCAGGTCGGGCGCCTTGTAATAGGGATGATAGGTGAACCACAGATCGGGCTTGCCGTCACGATCCCAAAGCCTCGCCAGCCGCGCGGCTTCCTCGCGGGCCTGGATCTTGAGCGCATCGAAACTTTTCGAATCCGGTTCGCGTAGATAGAAGCGCAATTCGGATGCCAGTTCGACGCTATGTCCTCCATGCTCCAGCGCCTTGACCAGCATCCGTGCCATCTGGCGGTCGCCGGAGGCAACGGGATGATTGGGCGACTTCAGCGGCGCATAGAAGGCAATTCGCATCGCCGGACCCTATCATCGGAAAGCCTGCGCAAGTCAATTTCGAAGCATGATCGACTTCACCCTCAAGCACTGGAATGTGCTATCTGATGCTCATGGAAACAGCTGCCGCGTCCGATCCGTTTGTTGCTTCTCTGCCGGTCTTCGCAAAGTTCGAAAGCGTTGCCGATATCGATAACTATCGGCCTCTCCCCGATGGCTGGGCGCTGGCCACCGCAGACATCGTCGGCTCGACCAAGGCGATCGAGGCGGGGCGCTATAAAACCGTCAATATGGCCGGTGCCAGCGTCATTTCGGCGCTGCTCAATGCGCTGGGTAGGCAAGATCTTCCCTTTGTCTTCGGCGGCGACGGCGCGCTCGTGGCGTTTCCCGACTCGGCGCTGGAGATCACCCGCAACGCGCTGGCGGCTGTCCAGAGATGGGTGGCGGACGAACTGGATCTGACCTTGCGTGCCGCAATCGTGCCGATAAAGGATATAAGAGCGCAAGGCCTCGACGTTCGCGTGGCGAGGTTCCAGGCCTCCGATGCGGTCTTCTATGCCATGTTCGCCGGAGGTGGCGGCAGTTGGGCGGAAGCCGAGATGAAAGCGGGGCGCTACCGCATCGATCCTGCGCCGGCCGGCGCGCGGCCGGACCTGACCGGCCTCTCGTGCCGCTGGAACCCGATCGAAGCCCGGCATGGCGAAATCGTCTCGATCATAGCCATACCGGGGGCGTCGCGCGACTTGCGCGGTTTTCAGTTTCTGGTTTCCGACATCATCGCCCTTGCCGGCAGGCAGGAACGCGATGGCCACCCGGTGCCGGTGAACGGGCCGGACTACAGTTTGCTGCCCGCCGGCCTCGATATCGAGGCGCGGGCCACGGCGCCGGCAGGACGGCGGTGGCTGTCGAAGCTGTGGATAGTGTTCCTGATGACGCTTACGGCTGTTACGGATAGATATGGCTGGACGATCGGCAGATTCGATCCGAAGATCTACAAACGCGAAGTGGCCAGCAATTCGGATTTCCGGAAGTTCGACGATGGCTTAAAGATGACCATCGACGTTGACGCGGATGTGTTGCAACGGATCGAGAACCGGCTGAAACAGGCGGAAGAGGCGGGCATCTGCAACTATGGCCTGCACCGCCAGAAATCGGCCTTGATGACATGCCTCGTCGCATCGCCGCTGCAGCGCGATCACGTTCATTTCATCGATGGCGCCGCCGGCGGCTATGCGATGGCTGCCGCAAGCCTTAAGGCGAAGGTGCCGGTCTGACGGCTTGCGGACATCGATTTTCCGCAATATGCCTCGGGGCTCTTGTGAGCGGTGAGCCTCACCATGGAAGCGGACGGCCTGTCCGAATTGACGGGAAGCAGATTTTTGGACGCCTCACGATCGACATATGACCGCCTTCTGAACCGGATTTCGACGCGTGCCGCGCAAGTCGGCGTGATCGGACTGGGCTATGTCGGGTTGCCGCTGGCGGTTGCGATCGCACGCGCCGGCTTCCCTGTTTGCGGCTTCGACATCGAAGCCCAAAAGGTCGAGAGCCTGAACAACGGACAATCCTACATCGAGGCGGTGACGTCGACAGCCCTTGCCGGCCAGGTGGCGA
This sequence comes from Mesorhizobium sp. M0701, assembly GCF_040320365.1. Taxonomy (NCBI): domain Bacteria; kingdom Pseudomonadati; phylum Pseudomonadota; class Alphaproteobacteria; order Hyphomicrobiales; family Phyllobacteriaceae; genus Mesorhizobium; species Mesorhizobium sp. M0701. The sequence goes on along the minus strand of NZ_JAMYPO010000025.1, from coordinate 68,146 downwards.
GCGGACGGTTCCGCGCCACTGCGGATTTTGCCGAACTGGCCGTCTGCGATGTCATCATCATCTGCGTTCCGACACCACTGACGAAACACCGCGAGCCGGATCTCTCCTTTGTCAGGAACACCGCAGGCACCATCGCGAAGCATCTGCGTCTCGGTCAGCTGATCGTGCTGGAATCGACCACCTATCCCGGCACCACCGACGACGTGATCAAGCCCATCTTGGAAAAAATCGGCTTGCAGTCGAGGATAGACTTCTTCCTCGGCTTCTCGCCCGAACGCGAGGATCCCGGCAACCGCAGCTTTGAAGTCGCGACGATCCCCAAGGTCGTGGCAGGTGACGGCATTGAAGCGGCGACGCTCGTGCAGGCTTTCTACCATGGCGTGGTCAAGACCGTCGTTCCGGTTTCCACCACGGCGACCGCCGAGGCGGTCAAGCTGACGGAAAACATCTTCCGCTCGGTCAATATAGCCCTCGTCAACGAGTTGAAGATCGTGCTCGGTGCGATGGGAATCGACATCTGGGAGGTGATCGAGGCGGCAAAGACCAAGCCCTTCGGCTACATGCCTTTCTATCCTGGCCCTGGACTTGGCGGGCACTGCGTTCCGATCGATCCCTTCTACCTGACGTGGAAGGCTCGCGAATACGAACTGCCGACCCGCTTCATCGAGCTGGCGGCAGAGATCAACACGGCCATGCCGCGTCATGTGGTCGATGAACTGGCGAAGGCGCTGGACCGGCGCTGCGGCAAGGCGCTCAGCCGCTCGCGCATTCTCATCATCGGGCTCGCCTATAAGAAGAATGTGCCCGACATCCGCGAAAGTCCCTCATTGCGGCTCATTGAACTCATCGAGGAATGGGGCGGCAAGGCGGAATTCCACGATCCGCATGTTACCGAAATCCCGGCCACACGGGAGCATATGGCGATCAAGGGGCGTCGTTCTGTCGAATTGACCGAGGTGGCCTTGAAGGATTTCGACGCTGTCGTCGTTGCGACCGACCACGACGCGATCGACTATCAGGCGATCGCGGATCACGCTCTACTGATCGTCGACACACGCAATATTTTTGGCCGCCTCGGGCTAGCCCGAGAGACGGTGGTAAAGGCCTGACGGCGTCCGAGCCGGCGAATTTGTGCAAGGAGATTTCGAGATAGCATGAGCACAGCGCAAGCAGAAATTTCAGCCATTCTCATGGATAAGGTTGCCGATTGGCTGACCCAATCGGCGTTGGCGGGCGACGACCTGGAAACATTGGTAAGGGGCTTTTGTGAACGGCTGGCTGCTGCCGGCCTGCCGTTGAAGCGGGTGCATTTGAGCTTTTCGATGCTTCATCCGCTTTATGACGCGCTCGGCTTCACCTGGCTCCGCGGCCAGGGCCTGGAAGTGGAAGGCTTCCGCAAGGAGAACGGCGTTCATTCCGACAGATTCCTGACCAGCCCATACTACCATCTGCTCAGCCACAAGCTCGACCATCTGCGGCGCCGGCTCGACCCGTCGGTGCCGTCGGAATTTCCTGTTTTCGATGACCTCAAGCTGATGGGCGTCACCGATTACATGGCTTTCGTCCATCCCTTCAGCGGCAACACCAGTCAGGGCATGATCGGGTCTTGGTCCACCGACAGTGCTGCAGGCTTCAGCGACAGCATGATTTCGGCGCTGCTGCGCATCCAGAACCATCTCGCTATCGCAACCAAGATGGCGGTGCTCACCAAGCTTGCCGACAACATGATGACCACTTATCTCGGCGGCGACGCCGGCAGGCGCGTGCTCGACGGCCAGATCAAGCGCGGCGAGGGTGATACAATCCGGGCGGCACTGGTCATGGGCGACATGCGCGGGTCGTCAAGACTTGCCGAAACCTCCGGCCGCGAAGTCTATATCGATACGCTGAACCAGTTTTTCGACGCCGCTGCTGCACCTTTCAATCGCAAGGGCGGGCAGATCATGAGTTTCATAGGTGATGGCTTCATTGCCGTCTACCCTTGCGCAAGGCACCGTTCACAGTCCGAGATCGCCTGCCAGGCTGCTCTTGCAGCAGCGCACAAGGCCACCGCGCGCATGATGGATCTCAATCTGCGCAGAAAGCAGCAGGGATTGAGCGACATAAACTATGGTATCGGCCTGCATGTCGGCAATGTGATGTTCGGCAATGTCGGGCTTACCGACCGGCTCACATTCTCTGTCTTCGGCTCGGCTGTAAACGAGGTCCAGCGTCTCCAGACCCTGACCAAGAAATATCCGCACAGCGTTCTCGCCAGCAAAGACTTCGCCGGCTATTGCGGCGCCAACAACTGGCTGGCGCTCGGCATGGAGGAACTGGCGGGCATCAGGCAGAAGCTAACGGTGCTTTCACCCGATTTGTCGGGTACTCTCTCGCTCGACGAAGACGGTGCGCTGGAGCCGATTTACGACCGAATATCGGACGCCGAGCAGGTCATGCTGCTTCATCGCAATGCCGCGCGGCCGTCCGCGGGCGACCCGAGGAAGCTCCAGTAACCGCCACGATCTGATCCGAACGCGTTTGGTATGCAGTCCGGTCGCCGGTTCCGCCAGGGAGCTGGCGACTGTTCGAATCCAAGTTGCTCTAGGCTGGCAATGCGATAGTCTCGCCTTCTGGACCTGCCAGAGTGGGGGCTGGTGTGAGAATGAATTTGGGCGTTGATCTGCTGCGGATCGAGGATGTTGGCATCTCTTTTGCCATTATAGGGGGACCGTTGCATGCCGTGAGGCGTGCAAATCTTCGCGTCCTGCCCGGCAAGGTTACCGCGCTTGTGGGCGAGTCCGGTTCCGGAAAATCGGTTCTCAGCCAGGCAGTGATGGGCATTTTGCCGAACACAGCCCATGTTCGCGGGCGTATCCTGTTTTCCGATCCTGAAAAGCCCGGCACGACGCAGGATATCCTGCAGATGCCGCGTGACGGACCCGAAATCCGGGCGTTGAGAGGCAGCCGCATCGGCAAAATATTTCAGGAGCCGATGACATCACTGTCGCCGCTGCATACGATCGGCAATCAGGTGAGCGAATCCCTGCAGATTCATACGCCCATGGCTTGGGTGGAGCGCAAGGCGCGGACCAAGGAAATGCTCGGACTTGTCGGCTTTCCCAACCCCAAGCGCGCCTATGACATGTATCCCTTTGAACTTTCGGGAGGATTGCGTCAACGCGCCATGATCGCCATGGCGCTTATCTGCCGGCCCGCGCTGTTGATCGCCGACGAGCCGACGACGGCGTTGGACGTCACCATCCAGGCGCAAATCCTGCAATTGCTGCGCGAGCTTCAGACGAAGCTGAACATGGCGATGCTGCTGATCACGCACGACCTTGGCGTAGTCGCCAACGTCGCCGACGAGGTGGTGGTCATGTACCATGGCGAGATCATGGAAGCGGGACCTGTGGAGGCGATATTCCGCCGGCCGGGCCACCCTTACCTGAAGGGCCTGATGGCAGCCGTTCCGCATTTCGACCTGAAGCCCGGCGAAAGGCTAAAGGCGCTCCGCGAGGTGCCGGTGAATGTCGGGAACCTGCTCGGCAAGCAGACGGCGCCGGCATCGAAGGGGCCGGACGACATCCTGCTGTCGGTCAGGGATCTGACAAAGACCTTCACGATCCGCAAGTCCGGATGGTTCGGCGGAGATCATCAAACCTCTGTTCGCGCCGTGGACGGCGTGAGCTTTGATATCAGGCGGGGTGAGTGCCTGGGTCTTGTCGGCGAAAGCGGCTCCGGCAAAACCACCGTCAGCAAGATCCTCATGCGGGCTGTCACCCCTAGCGGCGGCTCTGTGATCTTCAATGGCCGCGATGGTCCGATCGACGTCTTGGAAGCCGAGGGAGACGCCCTGCGCATGCTGCGCGCGAAAATCCAGATGGTATTCCAGGATCCGGTTTCGTCGCTTTCACCCCGCATGACGGTGGAGAACATTTTGAGCGAGCCGCTGGAAATCCATCGACGTGGCAATGCCGCGTCCCGACTCGCCACGGTCAAGAGCCTGATGCAGGCAATCGGGCTCGACCCGCGCTTCATAAAGCGTTATCCGCATAGTTTCTCCGGCGGGCAGCGTCAGCGTATCGGCATCGCGCGCGCGTTGGCGCTGGGGCCTGAACTCCTGATCTGCGACGAGCCGGTTTCGGCACTCGATGTCTCTGTCCAGGCGCAGATCCTGAACCTTCTGAAGGACCTGCAGAAGGAACTGGGCCTGACCTACCTGTTCATATCCCACAACCTCGCGGTGGTGGACTACATGGCAGACCGTATCGCGGTGATGTGCGGCGGGCGTATCGTCGAGCTCGCGCCGCGCGAAATTCTGCTTAGGAAACCGGTCCACCCCTACACGCGCTCACTGGTCGCCGCAGTACCTTTCCCCGATCTCGACAGGCCGATGGATTTCAAGACGCTGAAACTCAGCGGCGCTTCCGACACCAGCGCATGGGGACCGCAATTCCGCGACGAGGGCGACGAGGATATGCTGTCGCCGCTCGATCTTGGCGGCGGCCACCTCGTGCTGGCCCGACGTTCGGCCGATTTCAGCGAGCTACGCCATTGATCAGCCGGCGCACCGTCCTTGGACTCATGGCTTCGGCATTTCTGCCGGGCTCGTTGCGCGCCGGCGATCTGGAGCCGGAATTTCTTGAGCCGCAGCTGAAGGCCAGAGCGCTGCCGGCACTCGCCGAACGCCTGCCCAAGCGCCCTCGCGCGTTGAATCTCGCCGCGATGGGCCGGCAGCCCGGCCAATATGGCGGCACGCTGCGCACGATCATCGGCAGCCAGAAAGACATCCGGATGATGACAATCTACGGGTACGCTCGCCTGGTCGGCTATGACGAAAAGCTTAACCTGCAAGCCGACATTCTCGAAAGTTTCGATGTAGCGGATGATCGTGTCTTCACTTTCAAGATACGAGAAGGACATAAATGGTCTGACGGTAGCCTGCTGACGTCGGAGGATTTTCGCTATTGCTGGGAAGATGTCTGGCTGAACGATGAGCTTTCGCAAGGCGGGCTCGCCCCGGCCCTGCTGGCGGACGGCAAGCCGCCACGCTTCGAGATCGTCGATCCGTTGACGGTCCGCTATAGTTGGGATGCGCCCAATCCCGACTTCCTGCCCAAGCTCGCCGCTGCTTCGCCCCTATCGCTTGTTCTGCCGGCCGCCTATCTCAAGCAGTTCCACAAGAAATACCAAGATCCATTCCGGCTCGCCGGCCTAATGAAGGAGAACCGGGCCCAGAAATGGACTCTCTTGCATATCCGCATGTCGCGGCAGTATCGCCCGGAGAACCCGGAACTGCCGACGCTCGATCCCTGGCAGAACCGGACCAAGCCGCCGGCTGAGCAGTTCGTCTTCGAGCGGAACCCGTTCTTTCATCGAATAGACGAGAATGGCCGGCAACTGCCCTATGTCGACCGGATTGTCATGAATGTCAGCTCGTCGGCGATCATTTCCGCCAAGACCGGTGCGGGCGAGAGCGACCTGCAAGGCATGGGAATTGACTTCACCGATTACTCCTTCCTGAAGGATGCGGAGAAGCGCTACCCGGTGAAGATGCATCTCTGGAAACGCACACAAGGTTCGCGGCTGGCGCTGCTGCCCAATCTGAATTGTGCCGACCAGGTGTGGCGTGGCCTTTTTCGTGACGTGCGCGTGCGCCGCGCACTTTCGCTCGCTGTGAACAGGCGCGAGATCAATTTGGCTGTGTTCTACGGATTGGCGCAGGAAAGTGCCGATACGGTCCTGCCGGAGAGCCCGCTCTACCGGCCGGAATTCGCGAAAGCCTGGGTCGCCCATGATCCCGACCAGGCCAATGCCCTGCTCGACGAGGTCGGGCTTCAGGCGCGTGACGATGACGGCCTGCGGATACTCCCCGACGGACGCCCGGCGCAGCTCGTAGTGGAAACGGCCGGCGAAAGCACGCTGGAAACCGACGCGCTCGAGCTCATCACCGATCACTGGCGCAAGATCGGCATCGCCCTGTTCATCCGGACTTCGCAGCGCGACATCTTCCGCAGCCGCGCGCTTGGTGGCCAGATCATGATGTCGATGTGGTCGGGCATCGACAACGGCGTGCCGACCGCCGACATGAACCCCTACCAACTCGCCCCCACCGTTGATGACCAGCTGCAATGGCCGCTCTGGGGTGCTCACTACTTGTCCCGTGGCAAGGTCGGCGAAGCGCCCGATCTTCCGCCCGTGGTCGAGTTGATGGCTTTACTCAAGCGCTGGAACGCATCGACCGAAGCCACGGAGCGCGCCGAGATCTGGAATTCAATGCTGTCGATCTATACCGATCAGGTGTTTTCGATCGGCACGGTAAACGGAACGCATCAGCCGATTCTGGCATCCTCGCGGCTGCGCAATCTGCCTGACAAGGCGCTCTACGGCTACGACCCGACCGCCTATTTCGGTGTCTATATGCCGGATACATTCTGGCTTGGAGAGTCCTGAGCGTGCTTCGATATTTTGTCTGGCGTATCGCCGTGATGGTTCCAACGCTGCTGGTCATATCGGCACTGGTGTTCACGATCATCGAACTTCCCCCAGGCGACTATTTCGACAGCTATGTTGCCGAGCTTCGGGCTCAGGGCGAAGCGGTGGATTCCGATCGCATCGAGATGATGCGCAAGGAATATGGTTTCGACAAGCCACCGGTCATTCGCTACTTCTACTGGGTCGGCGGGATGCTGCACGGCGATTTCGGCTATTCCTTCGAATATGAGCTGCCGGTTCGCGACGTCGTCGGGGACCGAATGTGGCTGACGGTGCTGGTTTCCTTCGTCACGATCATCTTTACCTGGCTCATCGCCTTTCCGATCGGCATGTACTCCGCCACGCATCAATACAGCTGGGGCGACTACGGCCTGACTTTCTTCGGCCTTCTCGGCCTTGCGATTCCGAACTTCATGCTGGCGCTGATCCTGATGTATTTCGCCAACATCTGGTTCGGCACGTCTATCGGCCATCTCATGGACCAGCAATATCTCGGCGAGCCGATGAGCTGGGCCAAGGCGAAATCGATCCTCGCCCATCTCTGGATTCCGGTCTTGATCATCGGAACCGGGGGCACGGCAAGCATGATCCGGCGGCTGCGCGCCAATCTGCTCGATGAGCTACATAAGCAATATGTCGTGACCGCGCACGCCAAAGGCCTTCATCCCTTCAGGGCGCTGGTCAAATATCCGCTGCGCATGGCGCTCAATTTCTTCATTTCGGATATCGGCTCTATCCTGCCGGCCATCATCTCCGGTGCCGAAATCACGGCGATCGTGCTGTCTTTGGAAACGACCGGGCCGATGCTGATCAAGGCGCTGCAAAGCCAGGACATGTATCTCGCAGGGTCGTTCCTGATGTTCCTCGCCTTCCTGACAGTCATCGGCGTCCTGATTTCCGACCTGGCGCTGGCGCTACTTGATCCGCGAATTCGTTTGCAAGGCGGCAGCACCAAATGAACACGCAATCGCCGCTGCCCGCTCCGGGTGCCCCACTGCAACACTACGTTTCCATCGAGCCCTTTGACCTGCAGTCGGTCGAGGCGATGACGCCGGAGCAGGAGAAGGTCTTTCAGGCGTCGCAGTTGCGGCTGATGTGGTGGAAATTCCGTCGGCACCGGCTTGCCCTTGTATCCGGCATATTCCTGGCAGCGCTTTATTTCGGGATACTGATCTGCGAGTTCCTGGCGCCCTACGATCTGCACACGCGCAACATGGACTACATCTATTCACCGCCGCAGCGGGTGCACCTGTTCCACAACGGCGAGTTCGTCGGGCCGTTCGTCTATGGCCGCCAGATGACGCTGGATATGGACACGCTCAAGCGGAACTACGTCGAGAAACAGGATGATGTTCAGCGGATCCGTTTCTTCTGCAAGGGCGACAGTTACCGGTTCTGGGGCCTTATCGAAGGCGACAGGCATTTTGTCTGCCCTGCCGAAAACGGCCAACTCTTTCTGGCCGGCACTGACAGGCTGGGGCGCGATGTGCTCTCGCGCATCATCTATGGCGCACGTATTTCACTGACAATCGGCCTCGTCGGCATCAGTTTCAGCTTCCTGCTCGGCATTGTCATCGGCGGACTGGCCGGCTATCACGGCGGTATCTTCGACCTGATCGTCCAACGGATAATCGAAGTTCTGCAATCGATCCCCAGCATTCCGCTATGGCTGGCTCTGGCGGCGATCATGCCGATAACCTGGAGTCCGATCCTGATCTATTTCGGCATCACCGTCATCCTCGGGCTGCTCGACTGGACCGGACTGGCGCGGGCCGTGCGTTCGAAGCTTCTAGCCTTGCGCGAGGAGGATTACGTTCTGGCCGCGCAATTGATGGGCGCCAGAAGCAGCCGCATCATCGGGCGGCATCTCATTCCTGGCTTCATGTCGCATCTGATCGCGACGGCGACGATCTCCATACCCGGCATGATCCTGGGCGAGACGGCGCTGAGCTTCCTCGGGCTCGGCCTGAGGGCACCGATAACCAGCTGGGGCATCCTGCTCACCGAGGCGCGCAGCGTCAGCGTGATCGCGTTCTATCCATGGCTGCTTTTGCCGATGCTCCCCGTCGTTCTCGTCATCTTGGCGTTCAACTTCCTGGGCGACGGGTTGCGGGACGCCGCGGACCCCTACAAATGACATCGCTGTTCCGCCGCGTGCTGCGCCGCCGACTGCACCCGGTATGATCCTTGTCGGCAGCCTGTTCGCTTGTTGCAGTGTTCATCGTTCGCCTCTACACGCGGCAAGACTCGATCGGGGTTTAGCACGTCGGCCTGGGGTTTCAGCCGCGAAACGCTCTGGTCGGGGGCAGTTGATTTCGTGAACTGGTTCTGGACATACAATCGCACATGAGTCGCCTTGACAGTTTCATCCGGAGGATGACCGCACAGCGCGACATACTCGATCATGTCTGCGCCGAGGTTGCGGAGATGGAGGGGCCCGTGCTCGAGCTCGGCCTCGGCAATGGCCGGACGTTCCACCATCTGCGCGAGCGCCTGCCCGGACGCCGGATCGTAGCGTTCGATCGCGCACTTGCCGCACACGCCAGCTCAATTCCCGAAGCTGAAAACCTCGTGCTCGGCGAAATACGCGAGACGGCGAGCAGGTTCATTGGCATCGACGCCGCTCTTGTTCATGCCGACATCGGCACCGGCTATGAAGATCGCGATGCAGTGACCTCTACGTGGCTTCCCGATCTGACCGCGCGCCTGCTTCGCGTCGGCGGCATCGCGGTCAGCGGCACGCCGCTCGATCACCCGCAGTTGCAACGCCTCTCGCCGCCACCTTCGATTGCCGCCGATCGTTATTTTATCTGTAGGCGCGTGTGAGGGGCCGGGACGAGCCAACTCTTCAGGGCCAAGCCTTCAGGGGATCGTGTATACTGCTATCTCCCGGTCAATGCCGCGCAGCGAGACCTCGTGGGGCACGGGCGTCAGCGCGTTCCTGTGTAAGAGATCGGCGGTGAGATTGTCGTCGACCACCGCTCGAGTGGCGAAGATCGCCTGTGCGTTGGCAAGGTTCTGGACCCGCGAAGCAATGTTGACCGTCTGGCCGAAATAGTCCTGTCGCTCATTCATCGACACGGCGATGCAGGGGCCGGCATGGACTCCGATCTTGAGCAGCAGATCCTCGCGCCCGCTCTTGTCGTTGAGCGTACGCATGGCATCGCGCATCCTGAGGGCTGCAGCAATCGCACGATCAGGCGTCGCGAAGGTCGCCATCACCGCATCACCGATCGTCTTCACCACCGCGCCTGCCTCCGCCGTGACGATCTCGTGCAGAACCTGGAAATGCTCGCGCACGAGATCGAAGGCTGAAAGGTCGCCCACCCGCTCGTAAAGCTCGGTCGATCCGCGCAGGTCGGTGAACAGGAACGTCAGGCTGGTGATCTTCAGGCGCTGGTTGATGTCGAGTGTATCCGTGCGATAGAGATCGCGGAACGTCTGGTTGGTGAGCAGGCGCTTGGCGGTCAGGAAGGGCCGGCGTTTTCCCAGGAAATCATGCAATGTCTGGCCGGCGATGAAGACTGTCGGCAGCACGCGGGTGTCGGTCCGGTTTTCCAGCGAAATGCGCAACGGGCCGGGTTGCATCTCCAGCGTCTGGTTCTGGACATGGTCGCGGTCGAAGGCCAAAGAGAGGCTCCGGCGCTCCTTTGTTGGTTCGCCCTTCCCGTCGATGAACTGCGCTGAATGGGTGACCGGCTCGAAGACGATGATGAATTCAGACGGAAGCTGTATGGTCAGAACCGCCTTTTCACCGGGCGCAAGCTCGATATCCTCCAGCGAGAACGCTTCCAGCTTTTTCACGAAATCCTCTTCCGGCAGATCGACGCCGGACGCCCAGTAGATTTGGCGGAAATATTCCGCCACCGGCAGTTCGTGTGGATTGTGGGCGGCAATCCTGCGCACGCGGGGACTGACGGTGAATGTCACCTCGACCATCTCGTCGAGGGTCGGTGAATAGCCCTCGGAGCACAGCGCGCAGGTGTATTCGTCCTTTTGCAGGGTTTTCAGCGTGGCGTTGGTGTCGAGCACGCCGCCGCAGCCGGGGCACAGAACATTCCAGGAAATGTCGAAGATGCCCACCCGCGCCGCATGGAGAAAGGCGCTTATTGCGCGCTCCTCGTCGAGGCCATGCTTGCTGGCGAAGGCTGGCGCATTGATGCGGCAAAGTTCGCGGTCCTCGCCCTCCGCGATGGTTCGCTTGATCGCGTCGATCGCCTGCGGATCGACATCGGCCGATTGTCGCAGAAGTGAGAACAGATCCTGAGCTTCGTTCATCGTGCAGGCTCCGGAAAATGCACCCCGAGGCGTTTTGACCGGACCGGTCTTTGGTCCGAGTGCTCCATCTTACTTCGAAACGGACCGTACGGCCATTCGAATGGATAAGCCTGGTGACCGTTCAATTTCCATTCGGCGGATTTTAACCGGCCGCAAGCAGCACTATGATGGTCCATGGCGCATTCATCTTTGGGATTTTCTCCCATGCCGACATCCGACAATCCGCCATTTCCCGCGGCCCTGCGCCTTTTTTCTGCGGTGGTCATCATCGTCCTGATCGTAGGCGCCGGCCTGTTTTTCATGCCTGCGCTGGTGAAACCGGGCTGGCCTTGGGCCGTCACGCCGTTCAATGCGCGCTTCCTCGGTGGCTTCTACACCGCCGAAATGGTCGTGATGGCGGCACTGCTGGTCTGGAATCGCTGGTCGCCCGGCAGGCTCGTGCTCGTCATGGCCTTCATCTTCACCGTCATCGTGTCGGTGGCTTCGTTCATCAATCTCGGCTATTTCAACTTCGAGCGCAAAGCGCCCTGGCTGTGGTTTTTGGTCTATCTTGCTTCGGTCGCGGTATCCGGGCTGTCCCTGTGGCGGGCCAGGGCCCGTCCTTCTGCAAAAGGCGTGACCTTAAATCCCGCATGGCGCGGCTACATGCCGGCGGAATCCGCGATCCTTGGGCTCTATGGCGTCGGCCTGTTGCTGTTTCCCCTGACATTCAGTGGCATCTGGCCATGGCCGATCGATGCCTTCCACGCTCAGGTCTACAGCGCCATCTTCCTCGCCGGTGCGGGCGGTATATATCTCGTCTGGAGAAGCGCGCCGCGCGAGGAACTGCTGGTGCTCGGGTTGGCGCAGTTTCTGGTTGGCCTGCTTGCCATCCTCGGCGTCGTCATCACCAACGCTGCGGTGCACCGGATCGACTGGACGGCGACCGTGACATTGTGCTGGCTCGCCCTTTTCGGCTGGATAGGCATCAGCGGCGTCTTCAAACTCTACGCTGCCTCCCGGTATTTTTAGCTCGCAATCGGCATCATAGGTCAGAGACGGCTGGATTTTCAGGTGGCGTCCGGTGCATCGTACCGGGCCGATTGCCTTCGCCGGGAACGCCATGACCAGCACGACCTCGCCACCCTCCGAGAAAATCGAGCCGCTGCTGCGGTCCGTCCGGCCAAGCGATGCGGAGGCGCTTTGCGCTATCTTCAACATGCCGGGCTTCCGCTGGGGCACGCTCAGGATGCCTTTCGAGATGGTGGAGCAGGTGGCGCGGCGCATTGCCAAGTCCGGCCAGGAAACCACCTGGATCGTTGCCGAGCTGGACGGCAAGGTCGTCGGCCATGGCAGCCTGGTCGTGCAGGGTTCACCGCGCCGTTCGCATATCGGCGAGATCAATATTGGCCTTGACGATGCCTTTGTCGGCAAAGGTATCGGCTCTGCCATACTTGGCGCGCTGCTTGACGTGGCCGACAACTGGCGCGCCCTGAAGCGGGTCGAATTGACCGTCTATGCCGACAACGAAGCGGCTCTCCGTCTCTACAAAAGCCACGGCTTTGAGGTCGAAGGCCGGCATGTGAAGGCCGGCTTTACCGACGGGCAGTACCACGACCTCCTGAGCATGGCCCGGCTGCGGTTCTAAGATCCGCTGTTTGGCGTTAGCTGTTTAGCCAGTCTGACAATTCGTGCCGAGCGAACAGGTGATTGCTCATGGAGAGCTGCGTAGGATACGGCCATTTCGTCTCACGCCATCTTAATCGAGTTGACGATCTATGTGTGGGCCGGCCGCATCCAGCAAGTCTGGTCTCGCTTGGCGTTTGCACCGCAAGCGGCTAGACGGGACCAATGACCGCCGTCTTTGATCCTACCCCTTCCCCTACCCCTACGCCTCCGGTGGAAATTCTGACTGTGCTGTCGCTGCTCTGCCCGGAGGTCGTGCGCGACATCGAGCAGAACTGGAATGCACCGGTTTCCGACTACGCCCGCCATCTTTGGCGGCCGGTGGCAAGGCCTGCATCGGGCCCGGCGATCGCTGCTCGCTCGATCCTGCGCGAAGTCCTGCACCAGCGCCTCGGTATGATCATGCAGCCTGACGAGATCGGCAAAGCCCTCGACGAGTTCGAGCACAGACCGGTGATTCAGTCCGGCCTGCACTGCCTGCTTCTGATGGACCGGATCACCTTCGATGCCCTCCTGCTTGCCTGGCTCGGCGCAGTCGAAAACGGGCTGTCGGCCTTCGTCGGCTTCATGGGAACGACGATGACCATGGAGACAGTTGGCCGGGAGGGGCCGGGATGGCTCGATGTCGGCGACGACAAGGTCAACCTGTTTGGCATGGGGCGCCACAAACTGTGCCGCAAAAGCGCCTGCGTGGCCGGTCCCGTCTCCCTCAACAAGCGCGCGCTCGAAGCGGTGGGCGATGAAACGGATGCCAGCCGCTGGCTGGGCACACTGCTTGCCAGCCAGGACAAGGTGTTTGAAACCGCCGCCGATGCGCTGACTGCCCTGAACCAGGATCTGGTCGCCAATTGGGATCGTGCCGGCATGGCCCTGCCGGTTTTCATCGATGATCGGGCCGCCGCGGCTGCCATGGCGCGGCATCTGGAATATGACGGCAGCCTTCTTTCCAGGCTGCTCATTGAACCCGCAAGACGCCAGCGTCTCGAACATGCCTGGCAAGAGGCCACATCGAGCCCATTTGGCAGATTCCTGCCCAATGCCACGGACTATTTCTGGGGCATCCGCGAGGAGCGCGTGCGCAAGCTCGTTCTCGAGAACGGGCACCTGATCGAGCCCGACAGGCCGCAAGGTCTTTCCATCCCGTTCGAGCGGCCGTATCTCAGGCAGGCGCTGCTGGACGGCGTGCTGCTGCCGAACTTGTTCCTGACGTTCCTCGTCCTTGCCATATTGCCGCGCGTGCGGGTCGTGGGGGGCCTGAGACAGATTGGCTATGTAGCGCTTTTCCACTCGATCCTTCTGGCCGTGCTAGACGAAAACGCGCCGGAAGAGCGCGATCTGGCTGCGGAGCTGCAGGTTCGGGAAAATGCCTGGGGCATGCGGGTCATCGATGAAAAGATCTCAGTCCGCGAGCAGCTTGCCGGCCTGCCGGAAGGAGCGCTCTTCCCGGACCTGCTCCGGCAATACCGATTGCGGACATTTGCCGAGACGACCGACGACCTGAAACTGGTTCGCGAAAACGCCAGATGGCGCAAGATCGGCCAGGCAGAGATCAAGCCGACCTGAGCCTAATTCGCAACCGCAAGCCACGGCGATCTATCGGGGAGCCTCTGGCGTCTGATCCGGCCGCATAGGCCTCACCTGTCATTGCACCGCACCGCCCCTTGCGGAGCCCATCCACCACGTGTTCGAAATCGACCGGTTTCTTGTAGGGCAAGACTTTGCGACGGTATTCCAACGAATAGTCGGGATTGACGCGAAGCGCCTCCTGCCATGCCGCGCGGGCTTCGGCGAAACGGCCCAGATGGCCGTAGCTGCGGGCCGGAAGCACGCGAGACGTCGGTGACAGCGTTGCGAGTCAGCCCGTTGCATCAAGAGGTCAACGGCCTCCTCATCTTCATGATAGCAGGAAGACGGAGGGTAAGAGGGAACTTTCGCAGACGACGGCCACGCAGCCGCCCGAATGGGCAGCGCTCTGCCACCGGACCCACACGGATCGCTCGCTGCCGCTTGCCCGTCGACGACTATCGGTGCATCCTTGTGAATAGCCTGGCCGTGAAGTGCGGGCGAGATCACGCCGTCACGGCCACTAGTGAGGTCTTGTTCGATGGACTGCTCGGGCTGCGGTTTCGAGATTGAGGGCGGTTACGCCTTCTGTCCGAGGTGTGGCAGGCGCCAGCCCGTGCCATGCGCCAGTTGCGGCTACACCTGCGCACCTGATTTCGAGTTCTGTCCGAAATGTGGGGCAAGCGTCGGTGCGCCCGCAAAAGCCGTCGAACGGCCTGCTCCGGCACCAAGCCGGACCATTGTGCCGCCTTCTCGAACTCCGTCGCTGCTTTCGAACATGGAAAGCGAAGAAGGGCTGCATCCCGTCTCTGACGCCGATCGCCGGACGGTAACGGTCCTGTTCGCCGACCTTTGCGGCTTTACGACACTCAGCGAGCAGCTCGACCCCGAGGTCATGCAAGCGCTGCAGAACAAACTATTCAAGGAATTGACGGCGGCCGTACGAAACTTTGGTGGTTTCGTCGACAAATTCATCGGCGATGCACTGCTCGCTTTGTTCGGTGCGCCGGTCGCGCATGAGGACGATCCGGAACGTGCGCTTCGCGCCGCTCTCGACATGATCGCCCGGACGGCGCGGCTCGGCGAAAGCACCCCCCACTCCGGCTCGCCTCTGTTACTCCACATCGGCATAAACACTGGTCCGGTCGTTACTGGCGGATTGGGCATCGGCACCGCCAGATCCTATTCCGTGACCGGCGACACAGTGAATACGGCGCAACGCCTGCAATCGCTGGCCGCACCGGGTGAGGTGCTGGTAGGCGAGCTCACTCACAGGCTGACCCGGCATGCCTTTTCTTACGAGTCGCTGGGTGATGTCGTGTTTCGCGGCAAGGCTGGCAGCGTGCTCGTTCATCGACTGGACGCACCGCTAGCGGTGCCGCGTGCAGCGCGCGGGCTCGAGGCGCTCGGCCTCAGTGCGCCGCTAATAGGTCGTGGTGCGGAGCTCAATAGAATGATGGCGAGCCTTGACCAGGCGTGCGGCGGCTCGGCCCAACTTGTCCGCCTCGTCGGAGAAGCCGGCATCGGGAAATCGCGGCTGGTGAAGGAGTTCGTCGCCCGCGTCGGCGACGAGGAGCGTTTTCGCAACGTCGCCGTGCGGCAGGCCACGTGCTCACCGCTGGGTGAACAATCTTTTGGCGCCTTGGGCGCAGTGGTGCGCAGCGCTGCCGGGATGATGCAAAACGACAATGGGGACGAAATGCGGGGGAAGCTCGCAGGCTTGCTTGCCGATCTCGGCCTGCAGGGCGAGGAGGCGAAGCGGCTGATGCCTTTGCTCTACCATGTGCTTGGCCTTGGCGACCCCGATGCCACCTTGCAGCATGTCGAGCCCGAGCAGCTGCGGCGGCAAATTCTCTACGCAGTCCGCACAATCATCGAACGGCGGCTTGCGTTGTCGCCGTTATTGATTGTCGTCGAAGACCTGCACTGGGCCGACGCCGTGTCGCTCGAGGCACTACGTTTCGTGATGGACAGGTTGGAACGCACGCGGTTGATGTTGCTGGTCACGCATCGTCCGGCGCCGGACAACGACCAGCTCGACTCAAGTCGGGTCAGTCACACAGCGCTCAGGCTTCCGCCACTCAACAATGATGACGGACGCAGCTTGCTGGCAGCGCTTTTCGGCGAGAGCTGGGTAAGCTCCGCGGGAGGGCTTCTCGACCAGATCCTCGAGCGCGCGGGCGGCAACCCCCTTTTTGTAGAGGAAATCGTTCGCGGCCTTATCGATCGCGGTGTACTGATGCGAGACGGCCAGCGATGGCGGACTGTGGCAGGCGAAGTCGCAACCGGCATCCCCGCCACTATCCAGGCAATGTTGCTTGCCCGCGTCGACCGGCTGCCCCAAGAGGTGCGCCGGTTGGCCCAGGAGGCCGCGGTAATCGGCCCGCGCTTCGATGCCACACTTCTGAAAACCGTGACAGCCGACCCCGGCCGGCTCGAAGCCGGCTGCGAACTGCTTTGCGATGCGGAAATCATCGAGGAAGTTGCCGGATCAGGCTCGGTCTCGTCTCAAAGCTACCGATTTACGCAAACATTGCTGCAGGACGTGATCTACCAGAATCTGCTCCTGCAACGCCGGACCGAAATCCACGGGCGGATCGGTGCTGCCTTGGAGCAACTGTGCGGCGACGAGCCGGAACGGCTCGAGGATTTGACCGTGCTCGGTCATCATTTCGCACAGAGCGCCGAGCGGGAGAAGGGCGCGCATTACCTGCAGGCGGCAGGCGATCGCGCTCGCATGATATATGCCAATGACGACGCCCTTCGTTTCTACGAGCGAGCACTGACTGCGTTGGGCGCGATCGGGCAAACACCGCTCAAACTGGCAATTGCAGAGCGCATTGCCGATTTGAGCGGCCCGGCAGGCCGCCGCGAGATCGCGCACCACCACTACGAGACGGTGTTGCAGGCATACCGCGAGTCGGCCAATCGCGTCGCCTCGGCGCGAGTTTTGCGTAAGATCGGTCGGCTACTCTGGGATGTCGGCAAGCGGGACAAGGCAGAACCCCGCTATGCTGAGGCGGCAGCGCTCCTCGATGGAGCGGATGCCCCGATCGAGCAGGCGCATCTGTGGCAAGAACGTGGCCGACAGGCGTTCCGTAGCGGAGATCACGCTCTCGCGGCAAAATGGGCAGACGCGGCGCTGGATTGCGTAGGCACACTGACAACGGAGCATGTCTCCGAGGTAAGGTGTGATGCCACTCTTGTGACCGCCGAGGCACTCAATACCAAGGCTGTCGCGCTGGCTCGCCTTGGGCGAAACCGTGAGGCCGTGCGTCAGGTTGAGCGTAGCATTGAATTGGCCGAAGCCGCCGGTCTGCTGGGCGCGGCCTGCCGCGGCTACACCAATCTCGGCGTGCTCTACACGACCATCGATCCCGCAAAGGCGATGGAGGTCTGTCGACGCGGTCTTGAAGTGGCGCGCCGTATTGGTGATTTGGGTTTCCAGGCGCGCCTCCTCGCCAATCTGGCGGTCGCTTGTTGTACTTTCACGGATCGCTGTCCAACGGAGGGCGTGCCTGCTGCCGAGAAGGCCATCGAGCTCGACCGGGCGCTCGACCAGCGCGAGCACCTGCCGGTGCCGTTGATCGTGCTTGGGCAGATCCACCAGTGCAACGGCCGTCCGGACCTGGCGGTTGGGTTGTTCCACGAAGCACTGGACGTAGCTCGCGAAACGGGCGAACCCCAACTGCTGTTTCCGTGTTATGATGGTCTCGCAACGCTTAATCTCGACCTCGACAATCTGGCCGAGGCCGAACGCTACTTTTCCCTGGCGCAGGGTATATGCGCCCAGCACGGGCTCGACCCGGAAGCGCTTGTGGTGCTGCCTTTTCTCGACTAGCCGGGGTTGGAGGTTGGAAATGTCCGCGCGTAGTGACTTGGTGCCGCTTCAACCGGGCGACCGTGCGCCAAACGTGGTACTCGACGCCATTACCCAGGAAGGCAAGATCGCGCTTGACGATTTTCGCGGCCAAAAACCGGTGCTGGTCGGCCTGTTTCGAGGTCTGCATTGCGCGTTTTGCCGACGCCATATCGCCGCCCAGGCGCGGCTTGATCCGGAGCTGCGCGAAAAGGGCGTGGAGAGCCTGACGGTGGTCAACACGCCGATCGAACGGGCGCGTCTCTATTTCCGCTACCATCCGATGCCGAATCTGCTTGCGGCCTCCGATCCTGAACGCGCTTCACATCGTGCTTTTGGACTGCCCAATCTCGAATTCACCCAAAACGAGACGAACTGGCCGTACAAGGTCTCGATGGCAGCGGCAAAGGATATGCGGGTCGACATACCAGGCGAGCTGCCCGGTCCTATGGATCCTCTTGCGGCCAGTGAAATCCTCAACAAGAGGGACCATTACGAGCTGACCGAAGCCGACGAGCAGATGCTAGCAACGGGACACGGACAATTGGTCGGTCAGTTCCTGCTGGACCGGCAGGGGATCGTCCGCTGGAGCTTCACGGAGGTTCCAGAGGGTGGGCGATACATGTTTGGGGCGCCAAGCCCGCAGGAGCTGATGTCAGCCGTATCCCAGGTCGCCCAATAGACTTGCGAACGAGGTAAGCGGAGCGGGACGCTGAACAAAACGCGGAACCAATTTGTTACGAATCTAGACACTGACAAGTTCACGGCTCACGCGAGCACGGCCTCGACAACGGCAACAAAGTCATCGAACGAACGATCCCCACGAATCTCGATGCGCGGAAGGTCGATGGGATCGCAATCGAGGTCCGCCGGCCCGTGTCTGCCGCCGAAGCCGATTCGATAGCCGCACTCCTTGGCCAGCCTGCCAAGCCGTCGGTCGGTGACAGAGAAGGGTGCCGCGAACGCCGCGGTTGGCCGACCGGTCCACCGTTCGATGAACATACGAGAGCGCAGGAGCTCGGCGGCCAAGTCAGAGCTCGACAGACCATCGATCGCGCGATGCGTCGCCAGATGGCTTCCGAAGAACGCACCTTCGCCGGCGAGGCGTCGCACCGTCCCGGCGTCCATAAGCTGCGTCGGCGGGCCGCTGTAGGCGTCCCACTGTGCACTTTCACCCACCAAGTCCGTCACCAGGAACACTTCCGCGGTCAGGTCGTTCGCGCGCAAGGCCGGCCAGGCATGGTCGGCAAAGTTCTGGAAGCCGTCATCGAAGGTGATGAGCACTGGGCGGCCAACGAAAGGCTGGCGCTTGGCGATGAACCATTCCAGCTGCTCGGAGCTAATCGCGTGAAAGCCATTGGCGCGCAGCCATGTCATTTGGCTGGCGAATGCGGCGGGCGCGAGCCGAAAACGGGCGAGCGCGGCCGGACCTTCATCGGAGACGCTGTGATACATGAGGACAGGGATACGCTGCCGCCGCTCGCTATGTGCGACGTCGCGGCGCAAGGCCCGCGCCCCGCCCCAGACGATATTTCGCGCGACTCCGATTTCGACGGGGGCGCGGATTGGCACATGATCTATCGTCGGTTCCGTCGCCACGTCGCCTGGTGACAGGCGGCCGAAGCGGTCTATGCGGTAGAGCTCGGTCTGGATCGATTGCTCGAGAACGAGGCCGTGGGTCGCTGCCAGCGTCTCTGAGATCGCTTGTGCACCGAATGTGTTCCAGTCGAAGCCCGTCCTTTCAACATTGTCTCGTAGCACGAATGCGTGTGCGCTGATGAAACTGCCGCCAGGCGCCAACGCCTCAACGAGTTTTTTGGCGATGCGCCGCAACTCGGTGAGATCGTCCAGGTAGTAGAGCACTTCCGAACACACGATCAGATCCATCTCGCCCGGCAGCGTGTCCGCAGAAAAATCCAGTACGCCGAACTCAACGTTCGGCTGATCGCTGCATCGCGCGCGCGCCCGCCCGACGGCTACGGCGGAGATGTCAGTTGCGGTCAAATGGCCCACGCGCGGCGCCAGCTGCCGCGTGAAGTGGCCCTCCGCGCAGGCCAGCTCAAGCGCCCGTCCGATGGGACCGGCAGGCAGAATTTCGAGCTGCCGCTCATATTTTTCCTGCTCATAGGGCGAACCGTAGTTCCAGGGATCCTCGATCGCAAAATGGCGATTCCAGAAAGATGTGCGATCATTGTCGCGCCCATCCGCGGCCCGTGCACGGCGCGGCGCTGCAAAAGGCTCTTTAGTTTCGGCGCTCGACCGAACCAGCGCCTGCGCTTCCGCGGCCAATCCCGCGAGTTTGCCGAAATGGCTGTCCCGATCAGACCGGCGTCCCGCCATGGACAACAATGCCTCGGCTGCAGACATGTTTGACTTGTCGGCACCGGCGCCCTTTTGCGGTGCATCTACAGGCGATCGCCTCGCAAGTCGCGCGGCACTGTGCATAGGCCGCTCAGAGGGCAGGAAATTCAGGATCAATTCAATCCAATGACGCCTCGTCACTCTCCCGAGTACGCCGAACTGCACGAGAGCCTCGATCTGGCCATCCATCATCAGATGGGCATAGATTTGATCGATTCCTTCCGGTACTTCGATCGAGGCCGGATTTCGCGCGTCGACACGAATTCCAAGTGTCCGCGCCAGCCTGCGCGGCGCGGCAAGATCGTCGACATCGAGCAGCATTTGCTCAAAGTGATACTGCACGCGGCGAGCCGCGTCGGGATTATTCCAGACCTTGCCGAGTTCGAGGATCAACTCGGTGAGGGAAGCGCCGAACCTGTCCCACCTGGCAGCCAATTGCGCTGGCACCGACAGGCTTCCTACCATAAGGCCATCGACGGCCACCTTGGCGATCTCACGCGCCCACTTACGTCCTGCCGGGAGCGCGCGCAGGGACTGCGGGTTGATCGAGCGCGAGCCGCAGCCGCAATCCGATGCGGCGTTCCACAACGCGAACCACGCGAGTGCTTCTGAAGCGGTGTGGCCGTTCGCGTCGGTCGCTCCATTGGCGTGAGCCGATGCCGGGTGTTTGACCCTCGGATCGGCGGAAAAGCCGCGAGCGATCACGACTTCGCCATCTGCCAGCATCTGCGCCGAATTGCGGCTGAGCGCGTTGGGGCTGGCCCGATAGAAAGCGAGCGGCGCGTCGACCATCACCCAATTTTTGCCTAGACGTGCGAGGCGCTGCCACAGATCCCAGTCCTCACAGGTGCGCAGCGACACGTCGAAACCGCCTAACTCGACAATTATCTCCCGATCGACCAGCAGCGCGTGAGTGCGGACGGCACACCGGCGCGCGAATGTTTCGAAGGGTTGAATCGCAACCTCCGTTGCGATGCTCGACGCCGTGAGTTCGCCATCGGGCATCACGCGTCGGGAACCGCAATAGGCAGCCACTGCATCGGGAGCGGATTTCAGTGCGGCCAGCATTTTGGCAAGGAAGCTGGAATCCACCCAATCGTCCGCATCCAGAAACATGAGCCAGTGGCCGCGCGCCGTCGACATCCCGCTATTGCGCGCGCCGGCGGGGCTATGCGCGCAAGAGCTCAACATCCGAAATCGGGCATCGTGCTCCACATAACCGGCGATGATCGCAGGGGTGCGGTCCGTGGAGGCGTCGTCGACGATGATCGCCTCCCAATCCATTATTTCCTGATCGAGAAGGCTATCGAGTGAGCGCGCCAGCGTTACCTCCGCGTTGTGCGCAGGAACCACGATTGAAACCAAGGGATCATGCGCCACGCCGTGTAACCCGCGCGTTGGTTCGAAGGTAGAACAAGAGTCCCGAAACATAGCCGGCGATTTCCTGCCAAAGGAAACGGTCCTCAGGGACGCTGCGTCCAAACAGTCTCCTGCGAACTCTTCCGAGCCGCCGCGACGCCGCCATTTGGCTGCAGAGCGAGCTTGCTCCTGTCGTGCTACCGAAGTTGGAAGCCTGGCGCAGCATTCGCATCCGTGCCGCCGAGCTTGGGCGCCAGCTGTCGCAGATGCACGTCAAAGCCAAGCATGCCGCATATTCATGTCGATCCCCGGAGTCGGCGCCATGACCACAGGCGGCGGTCCCGGGCGCCGTATGAGTGCAATAGCTATGGCAACCTGACGTCTTTTGCAATTGGGGGCGCAACAAATGCCGCCCACTGAAGCTTTGGTGTGAATGACTGCAGTTATTGGGACTTTCGCTCCCCTCCTATCGACCGAAACGCCTCGATTCCGAGGTGCATTCTCGAACAGCCATTCTCCGTGCGAAAGAAGACCTTCCTTCTACCGTGGAGCCCGCATCGGAAGCTGATCGTCGCAGTATACAGCCGGGTGCGAGACGGTACGTGCACCGCCAGACTAGCTACTTTAGGCACTTCTAATGAATCTGCGCTACTTAATTGCGCTCCAGTAGCTATAGCCTGACATTGTATTACTCATTTCGATAGTAGATTGCGTCCAATGATCGATTAGATTAGCCGGTTATGGCTGCTATCACAAAGAGATGCGAGAGCGACATCAATCGGAACTCGTGCATTTGCTGCTAGTTCAAGAGATGTAAAAGGGAGGCACGAATTGGCTTACGTCAAGAAGATTCCGGCTTGCGAGCCGGGTATTTTGCTGGCATGCTTGCTGGTTTCTGAGTGATGCACTGTGGCAATTGTTCAAAGAAGGGGGCATAAAGATGGCCAAGGAATCTTCGAATACCGCTTCTTCAGCAAATAAAGCGGACGCAAATCTGATAAGTAATGCAGACGGAAGCGGGCTGACCTTCATGGCGGGCCAGGCTCGCGAGAGCGGGGCCCCCGGCGACGCTGTAGGTGTCGACAAGATACGTGATCTGCTGTTCGGCAACCAGATGCAGGACTATGACCGCCGCTTTTCCAAGCTTGAAGAACGGGTCTTGCAGCGCTTCAAGGATGTCGAATCCGAGGCCAAGCGCAATCTTGAAATGTACGAGTCAAATGCAAAGAAGCAGGTCGACTCGCTTGCGGCGCAATTGCGGAACGAAAAAGACGCGCGAGCCGACGCCGATAAGGAGATTGATCGGAATCTTCGCGAGCAAAATCAGGCGCTCGAAAAGCAGGTGCGCGCGTTGTCGGATCAGTTGAGCGAGCTTGAGCGGGAAGTTGCGGACCGGATAAATCGAAACGATCATTTGCTGCGTGAGGAAATCAAGCAAAAGAATGAAAGCATTCAGATGCTGATGGAGAAGATGTTTTCCGATCTCGGCAATGTCAAGACCGACCGAAATCTTTTGGCTGGCCTGTTTGTCGAGGTTGCAAAATGTCTAAATCAGGATCCCGTCGGCAGCAAGAACAACTCGGAGCGTACCTGGAAAGTGAGTTGATCGGAACTTGACGTCGACTGTCGACCCAACCAGCCTCCCTCAAAGAGCAGCTTCGAACGATACAGAGATTGATCGCGAGGCTCTGGCTCGCCTTTTGATCGAAATTGCCCGGAACGTTGATCCGGACTATCGTGCGCGTCTCGACGGAATCCCAACCGCCGACCCTCGCATGGAAACGCTGCGCCAGTTGCTGGTCGGCCGCGAAATTTCGGAGCTTTCACGAGTTAGGCACCTGCTCGACGAACCCGAGCAGCTTGCGGCTGCAGTGGGGAGCGTTCTCCCCAGTGCAGCCGCACGTGCGCCTCATGCGCAACTCGGAGAGGCCCTTGCGCCAGCTGTCGAGAGGGCCGTGCAACGGTCCATCCAGAAGAGCCCGCGCACACTGACGGATATATTGTACCCGGTGTTTCTGCCGGCTATTCGCAAGTCGATCGGCGAAAAGATCGATCAGACCTTTCAATCGCTGAATGAAACTTTAAGACATATATTTACCTGGCATGGGCTCAAGTGGAGATTTGAAGCTTGGAGAACAGGTGCAAGCTTCTCAGAAGTTGTTCTTAAGCATTCTCTTGTCTATCGTGTGGAACATGTGTTTCTCATCAATCGCAATTCCGGGCTTTTGATATCGCATGTAACTGCCGATAATGCAACTAGCGAAGATCCGCAACTAATTTCTTCTATGCTTAGTGCAATTCAAGATTTTGTAAAAGACTCATTTAACGAGAAAGAGCAGAGTGGCCTGGACACTATTCGTTTCGGAGAGCTTCGTCTCTGGTCGGAAGTTGGACCGTTTGCGACCTTGGTTGCGGTGATCCGGGGAAATCCGCCGGAGGAATTACATGAAATAATTCGCGATGTATTGCTTCGCATCCATGGTGAATGCTCACAGGCTCTAGAGCAGTTTGACGGCGACAGTTCGCAGTTGGCCGGCGTAGAGACGCAGTTGCAGACCTGCGTTGAACTGAAGCAGGAGGAATCAAACCAGGGATTTCCGTGGCTGGTAGTCGCTGCAGTCCTGCTGGTTTTGATTCCGGCAGGCGGTTGGTTCTTTCTTTCCTGGCAATCCGGGCAGCGCTGGCAGGCCTATGTGTCGCGACTGGGGGCCCAGCCGGGCATCATCGTTGCCGAACAAAAGGTGCGCGATGGCCAATTCTATATTGCCGGCCTGAGAGACCCGCTTGCCGTCGACCCGCAGGTTCTGCTGTCCGGAACAGGTGTCGACCCCGCCCGCGTTCATTCGCAGTGGCAATTCTATCAGAGCCTTGAGCCGGAGTTCGTGTTGAAGCGCCTGATGGCGTCGCTGGTTCCTCCGGATTCAGTACGACTTTCGATCGTCAATGATCGCATCGTTGCCGAGGGGGAGGCTCCCGACACCTGGATAGATCGCGCACGTGCAGCGGCCCAACAACTTTCGGCAGGCGGACCGGAATTCGACATTTCCAGGGTTCGTGATGTGAGCCCCGAAGCACGCGCGGCGGAGCACTGGCAGGCCTATGTGTCGCGACTGGGGACCCAGCCGGGCATCATCGTTGCTGAACAAAAGGTTCGCGATGGCCAATTCTATGTTGCCGGCCTGAGAGACCCGCTTGCCGCCGACCCGCAGGCTCTGCTGTCCGGAACGGAGGTAGATCCCGCCCGCGTTCATTCGCAGTGGCAATTCTATCAGAGCCTTGATCCGAAGTTCGTCCTGAAGCGGCTGATGGTGTCGCTGGTTCCGCCGGATTCAGTACGACTTTCGATCGTCAATGATCGCATCGTTGCCGAGGGTGAGGCTCCCGACACCTGGATAGATCGCGCACGCGCAGCGGCCCGACAGCTTTCGGCAGGCGGACCGGAATTCGACATCTCCAAGGTTCGTGATGTGAGCCCCGAAGCACGCGTGGCGGAGCACTGGCAGACTTATGTGTCGCGACTGGAGGCCCAAGCGGGAATCATCATCGGCCAACAAACGGCGAGGGGCGGACATTTCTATATTTCCGGCCTGAGAGACCCGCAGGCCGCCGACCCGAAGGCTCTGCTGTCCGGAACAGGGGTCGATCCTGCTCGCGTTCATTCACAGTGGCAATTCTATCAAAGCCTTGATCCGAAGTTCGTGGTGAAGCGGCTGATGGCGTCGCTGACTCCGCCGGATTCAGTACGGCTTTCGATCATCAAGGATCGCATCGTTGCCCAGGGTGAAGCTCCTGCCGCCTGGATAGATCGGGCGCGGGTCGCCGCCCAACAGCTGTCCGCGGACGGACTCTCTCTAGAAATCTCCGAGCTGCGTGAGTTGACCCCTCCGCAACTCACTCATTTGAGGGAGGCTATTCAAGCGGTCGACATTTTGTTCGATTCTGGCAAGGCTGTACCGGGACCAGAGCAACTGCCGGTTCTCGACAAATTGGCGAATCAGTTGAAGGAATTGGCCAAGGACGCCCGCAAGGCAGGCGTAACAGCACAGTTCATGTTGACCGGCCATTCGGACGAGACGGGCCGTGAAACGGCCAAGTTGTCGATCAGCGCCGCGCGCGCGGAAACAGTTCGTGCGCTTCTCAAGAAGCGCGGCGTCGATCCGGAGTTGCTCTTGGTTCGCGGCGCGGGCACCTTTGAGCCAGCGGAGATTGAAAATAGCCGAACCGGGAACTCCGCCAACCGCAGAGTTTCGGTTACGGTAAACTTCCACTAGGCGGAGCCCAGGATATTGCAAAAGAAGATCTGCATGTTGGGCGGGTTCGCTGTCGGAAAGACCAGTCTGGTTCGCAGGTTTGTGCAAAGCATCTTTTCAGAAACCTACTTGACCACGGTGGGAGTGAAAATCGACAAGAAGAGTGTCGCATTCCCGGACAAAACCGTGGATCTGATTTTGTGGGATTTGGCCGGCGAAGACGATATCGGCTCATTCCGCGTCAGCTATGTGCGAGGTGCGAGTGGGCTCGTGCTTGTCGTCGATGGAACACGCGCTGCTACTCTTGCCGTGGCGCTCACGTTGCGCGAGCGGGCCGAGGCTGAATTCGGCGCTATGCCGTTTGTATTGCTGTTCAACAAATCCGATCTGGCCGATCGGTGGGCAATATCGGATAGTGAAATTGACGAACTGAGGCAACTTGGATGGCAAATCTATCTAACAAGTGCGCTTTCGGGTGAACATGTTGATGATGCGTTTCGTCAACTTGCTTCGATGGTTAGCAAATAAACCATGCATATCTTGCCAAGAGAAGTTAGAAGCTGGATTTACGACTTCTTCTACAACGAGCGCTCGGTCGCATATCTGAAAATCGACGCCCAGCTTTGCATAGCTGCGAAGGGCGGTAACGTTAACCATTACGGACTCTCGTCCGTTCGCATAGGTGAGCCTGTTACCGAGCAGCTTGAATTCATGGAAGGTTTGTTGCCCTGCCCGGAGCTTCCATATGACATGGCCATGGTCGAACTGCCCAGCGGACGTGTCGCGGACCTCCATCTTTTTGCTGACAATGCCTGCGTGTGGCTGCTCTTTCTTGACGCCAATGCCGAACGCGACAATAGGCAGCGGCTTCAACAGAAGGCTTATGAAATGACGCTCCTGCAAGAGAGGGAGCGTCAACTCAACGAGAAATTACAATCGACAAACGAGGCGTTGAGGGCGAGCCAAGAGGGATTGTCGCGTGAATACCAGCGCGCCGAAGCCCTACTCCTCAACATTCTTCCGGCGTCGATCGCGGAGCGGCTAAAAGCGCACGAACAAATTGCAGACAACCACGCGGAGGTGAGTGTGCTTTTTGCCGACATCGTCGGTTTTACGGAAAGAGCGCGGAGCGTCGGAGCCGTGACGACGCTCGCTATTTTAAATTACTTCTTCAAGGCGGCGGATCTGCTCTCGGAGCGATACGGCTGCGAAAAGATCAAGACAATCGGCGATTGTGTGATGGTGGTCGCTGGCCTGCCCGCCGCGCGATCCGATCATGCGGAAGCCCTTGCGCACTATGCACTTGAACTGCGGAAGGCGGTTAAGCGCGAACGCTTCGCAGGAGAACCGATAAGACTCAGAATTGGAATTCACTCAGGACCAATCGTGGCGGGCGTCATAGGCAAAAGGCGGTTTGCCTATGACCTATGGGGCGACACCGTTAATCTCGCCGCACGTATCCAAACGTCCGCGGAGCCCGATGAAATCCGTATTTCGGATGCAACTCATCAACTGCTTGGACCAAATTTTGCTTGCGACCCGCTCGAGGAAACGGAATTGCGTGGTACAGGTCGTGTGCGAATGTGGCGGCTCCCGGCCTGATTTGCCGCATGGTAGTGCCGACCCGGAAGCGCATTGCATCTCAAGCAACATCATGGTTTCGAATGTCGGCAGCGGTGCGCGAAGCAGTTGACCACCGAGCGACCGCCAAAGGTCTGTCCTGGTCAACTCAGGAAATCAGTTCCTGAGATTTAACGTCGATGCCCAGTTCATAGAACGGCCGGAGGCTGGGCCGAGGTCGGAATGCCCTGCCCCCGCGGCTAAATAAACACCGCCAAGTACCCGGCGCAACGGTCTGGCTCGGAACGATGACGTCTTGCACCGCAACATCGGTTTCTTCAAGGTAGGGCAACAACGGACATAGATGTCGTTGCTCGCCGAT
Organism: Mesorhizobium sp. M0701; assembly: GCF_040320365.1. Taxonomy (NCBI): domain Bacteria; kingdom Pseudomonadati; phylum Pseudomonadota; class Alphaproteobacteria; order Hyphomicrobiales; family Phyllobacteriaceae; genus Mesorhizobium; species Mesorhizobium sp. M0701. The sequence continues at coordinate 40,392 of NZ_JAMYPO010000025.1, read as the reverse complement.
CTGACCGGAAGGTTAACAGCACGATGCCACTTATGACTCGACGATTGGGAGCCAGGAACCTGGCGCGCCCGGCACGGCGTCTCGGAGACCTGACTGCGATGTTTGCCCTGATTGCCAGGCCGCTCGTCTTTGGGATCGCCCTTTTGTTGGCTGGTCAGGCGCAGGCGCAGGCGCCGGCGACCGTCCCGCCTGAAAGGGTCAAACAGCTGTTCGAGGTTCTCGACGATCCGTCAGTGAAGGCCTGGGTGGCCGAACAGCGAAATCAGGACGCCGGGTCAACGGGAGCGCCCGCCGAGAGAGGGGCTTCGCCGACCGACGCATCGTCCGGCGCCGTGGCCGCACCCGGCCAGATGAATACGATGGCATCCTCGACGCTCGATGGGATCAGGCATCATATCGAAAGAATCGTGCGAACTTTGCCCTTGCTGCCAGGCCAGTTCGCGCGCGTTCGGGCAGAGACGATGGAGGATATGTCCAGCAAGGGGCCTGCCGGCGTATTTGTGCTGATTGCAATGTTCATCGCTGCCGGCCTGGCACTCACTTGGGCAACGTTCAAGCTCACCCGTCCATTTCGTCTTTGGATTATCGCGCAACCGAAGGATACGCCCGTTGGGCGAGCCAAGAAGATTGGTGGCCGCCTGCTTTATTCCAGCATGCTGATAGTCTCTTTCGCACTGGGCAGCGCCGGCGCGTTCATGTTGTTCGACTGGCCGATGCTTATCCGCGAGATTGTACTGACATTTCTGATGGCGGCAGTCGTTACATGGGGTGTGCGCATGTACGTCATGGCCATGCTCGTCCCTTCCTTCATGAACGTCGAGAACGCCGTCGAGGTTCGTGCTTTGCCGATCACCAACGAAGCGGCTGACCATTGGTCCTATTGGCTACCCCGGATCGTCGGCGTCTTCGCCTTCTTCGGCGCCGCGTTTATCCTCTTGCCAGGTCTCGGCATCGATCAGGACGGAATGATGGTCCTGTCACTGGGCGCCGATTTCGTGCTGCTGTTGCTCCTGCTGCTCGCCATTTGGCGTCGGCCAAGAACGCAGCGAGACGGTGCGCGCCACATCGGTCACACAGAAGCGACATGGCTATTGACTGCTTATTTCGTCGTCCTGTTCCTGCAGCGTATCGCCGGCCTTTATACATACTTCTGGTTCACCTTCGCCGCATTCTTCCTGCCTTTGGCAATCGTGGTGACGCAGCGCGGGGTTAATTTCGTTCTGCGGCCAGGTTCGGAAGATGTCGGCCGGCCCACGATCCCGGCGGTGACGATCGCTGTCATCGATCGCGGAATCCGAATGATTTTCATCCTGGCGGCGGCTTACCTTCTCGCACGTGTCTGGGGTCTGGACATGCAATCCATGCGGGACAGCGATACGACGACGACGTTCATATTGCGCGGCTTGATCAATGTCGTGGTCATTGCCCTCGCCGCCGACTTCGGCTGGTCGATCATCAAAGCTTTGATCGAACGAAAGCTGGGCATCGAAACACCGCACCCTGTGATCAGCGACGAGGACGTCCCGATCCTCGATCCGCAGCAGGCACGGCTGCACACGCTCTTGCCGATCCTCCAGAATATTCTGCTCGCATCGATCATCGTGATGGCGGTGCTTATGATGCTCGCCTCGCTGGGTATCCAGATCGGCCCATTGATCGCCGGCGCTGGCGTCGTCGGCGTCGCCGTGGGCTTTGGGGCACAAACCATTGTCAAGGACGTCATTTCAGGCGTGTTTTTTCTGCTCGATGATGCGTTCCGTGTTGGCGAATACATTTCATCGGGCAATTACAAGGGTACTGTGGAAAGCTTTTCGCTGCGCTCGGTGAAGCTGCGCCACCATCGTGGTCCGCTGTTCACAATACCTTTCGGTGAACTCGGGGCAGTCCAGAACCAGAGCCGTGACTGGGTTATCGACAAATTCAACATCACCGTTGGTTATGACACCGATATCGACTTCGCTCGCAAGCTGATCAAGCGGATCGGCCTCGAACTGGCGGAAGATCCCGAGTTCAAACACTGGGTGCTCGACCCGATCAAGATGCAGGGCGTACAGGAGTTCGGCGAATACGGCATCGTATTGAGGGTCAAGGCGACAACCAAGCCGGGAGGCGCCTTCGGTATGAAACGCAAATTCTATGTACGCCTCCGCCAGGTCTTCAAGGAGCAGGGCATCGAACTCCCATTTCCGACCGTCCAGGTCCAGGGGCTACAGAACCAACATGGGGCAGAGAATGCACCGTTGGAGATCACGCCCGAGTTGAAAATGGCCGTCGCGCAGTCGCACACTATTCGGCGCAGAAAAAAAGCTAGCACAACGGAATAGAAAAGCTGCGACACCTGCTGGTCACAGCGCGGCTTTCCGCGCATCGCCATGGCAGGGACACTCTTTTCGCCACGTAAGCAGGCGCCCCGAAAGGCGCCTCTTAATCGCTTGATTCCCCTCAAGGAAACTGGAGCGGGTGAAGCGATTCGAACGCTCGACCCCAACCTTGGCAAGTGTATGCTCCAAGGGTCACCCACGGTTAGCGAGGATTATGGAGGCCCGCAATGGCGCGGAAAAGCAATGGCTTAATGGCGTACTGCGGGTTATAGTGGGGTACGCCGGTTCACGCAATCGGTGCTGCCCATGTGCTGCCCCGAGAGATACCCGTGCTTTCCAAGACCAAGCTGACCGACGCCGTTGTTGCCCGCGCCACGCTGCCGCCTGGGAAATCGGAGGCTGTCATTTGGGACACCGAAGTCACCGGGTTCGGCCTGCGGCTCCGTGGTGGCGCCCGCACCTACATCGTCGCATATCGGCCAGCCGGACAGGGCAGGGCCGCCAACACCAAACGCATCAGGCTCGGCACGCCCGAAACCATTCGGACGGCTGCGGATGCCCGGAAGCTTGCGTTTGCGACGTTGGGCAAGGTGGCAGCGGGCGGCGATCCCGCAAAGGACCGTGCAGAGGAAAAGCGCCGCGACAAAGCGCGGGTGTCGACGCTGCTCGATCGCTATGAGGCCGATTTGAAGCGGCGCAACTATGTCGCCCACAAGATGGTCATGAGCCTCCTGCGGCGCCGGCTTAAGAAGCACGCCGACAAGGACATCGCGGAGCTTAAGGGCACGGATTTCGCTGCAGTCATTGAGGCGCTGGAGCGCGCCGGCATGCAGGGCGCAGCCGACGAATTCCGCTCGAGGTGCCGGGCGTTCCTAGCCTTTTGCCAGGTGAAGGCGAAGGTGATCGATACCAACCCGCTCTACGGCTACCGCCGGCAGCGAGCCACCCGATCTGACCGCCTAGCAACGAAGCAGCATGGCCGGGCTCTGCCAGACGACGAACTGGTGAAGGTTTGGAACGCGGCGAAGCCCGAAACGGTGTTCGGGCGCTTCGTTCGTTTCCTGATCCTCACGGGGTGTCGCCGCGGCGAGGGCGCGGGGCTCGAGCGAAAAATGGTCGACCGGACGGATCCAAAAGACGCCGCCATCAATCTGCCCGCGATATTCGTCAAGCAAGGGCGTGGGCACTCCATCGGCGTGGCGAAGCAGTTAGACGCTCTGTTTGCCCTCTGCCCGGTCGACGCGCGGTCCGACCTGATGTTCCCATCTATGCGCACGGGCGGGGCAATGAGCGGTTGGAACAAGATGACGGCGGCTCTCGTGAAGGATAGCGGTGTCGACTTCAGCTTCCACGATCTGCGCCGGACATTCCGCACCGGTCTGAGCCGCCTTGGGATCGACACGGAGACTGCCGAATTGGCGCTAGGTCATGCGCGGGAAAACCTGATCGAAATTTACGACAGGGACAACGGTGCGGAGCGGGTTCGCACGGCGTTCGAAGCATGGTCGAATCATGTCGATCGCGTCGTGAGGGCAGCACAAGCAGCAACCGGAGCATTTGGTTGATGGTCAGCTTTGGTGACGCCGTTCGAAACAAGAAGCTGGTAGATCAGCCCCCGACCGACGGCTTCGACATGCTGGTTGCGCTGGCCGCGCGCTACGAAGTCGATCCGGCCGACCTTTTAGAACGCCTTTCCGGATCGGACGTGCTGGCCAAAATCTGCCGGGATGTGCTCGGCCTTCCTGGCGCGGAGAAACGTCGCGGGCGCTCGCGGGACGAGGGCACGAACTGGCGGCTGTTCCGCTTCGTGGTCGAGTATCGTCTTCGGCACAATGCAGGTCTGAATGAGGCGATTCGCGAATGGGTAGCGGCCAATGGCGGCGACAACGAAAAAGGATCTGCCGAAGGCACCTGGCTAAAGCGCTACAAGAGACAGGCGAAACGATGGAGTGGCATCAGCACACTTCAGATGTTGTACATGGAGCGGCCGCCAGAGGGGACATAATTCAACGGGATTTGTGTCTCTGCTACTGAGGGTTCCCGTTGGCTACCGTTGATCAATCAACAAACGATCAACTGGACCGCCTCCATGCCATCTCCATCACCAAGCACTCCCAATCTCGCCGTCTTGCCGCCGGATGCCTTGCTGACCCGCAAACAGATGTCGGCTCTGTCAGGTTTCACGGAACAGGCATTTAAGAAGTGGGCCCGCGAACGTCGCGGCCCCCACATCACCGTAATTGAAGGCCGCCCGCGCTATCGCGTTGCCGATGCACGTGCCTGGCTCGGCGCCAGCCAATGAGCTTGCTGCAACGTGCGCTCACGGACCTTGATCGCGGCCCCGATGACATCGTTGAACTATTCGGACCCGAGAGGGTGCGTGATATCGCGATTGCCATGCTTCGCGGTTGCGGATGCAAACTCGACGGCTCTACAGTCGACGTCGAGCGCCTACTCGGATACGCAACGAAAGTCGATGTCCAGCCCTGGCTGCGGGAGTGGCGGAAGTCCTTTGAGCCGGCTAAATCCGGCCGCCCAACGACCAATCTGTTTGAGATCATGCTCTACACGGCCGCGCTCTACCGCTTCAGGGGCAAGGTCAAGAATCCGGCTGCAGCCGCAGCGAAGTGGCTTGGCCATCCCGCGACCAAAGACAAGGTCGAGAAGCGCGACAAGGCTTTCCGCCGTATCTTTGGGCGGGTCTACGAGCATATCGGCGTACCGCGTGCCATCGGCCTGGAGCGGTCCGCTGAACTCTTGGTCGACGTGACCCTCGACCTTGAGAAGCTGGACGCCAAGATGGCCGAAGAGCGAGCCGCTGGGTTTCGCGCCAAAAAGGGCACCCGACACGCGTCTTTTTCGGCGCAACTATCGCCGGCAAGTTGATCGCCCTCAACAAGGAAGGCGACCATCATGCAGATCCAAAAAACCGAATATGTGCCCTGGCGCGATCGCGCTTTCGTCTCGATCGTGGAAGCCGGCGAGATCGTCGCACGATCTTCCGATTGGGTTCGAAACCGTGTTGCTGAAGGGCGGCTCCACGGCTGCCGCGTGACAGCAGGCGGGCCGCTTGTAGTGACGGTGCGAAGCCTCGTCGTTCTCGTTGACACTGCCTTGCTAGCGGCACCGGCAGCCCGCGGACCTCGCCTCTATCTCGCTGTCGACAACACCCTAGAAATGTAAAGGCCGGCCCCGCGCCAACGGGAACCGGCCAAGAAGGTATCAGCCCCGTGAACATAGCCCAAAAGCCGCCTTCCGCGCAACCGAGTGTCTTCGGCGATATCCTGAAGGCGCACGCCCCAGAACGGCAGCAAGACAAAATTCGTGAGTTGTTTCCGGCTGCTCTCGCTCCCATTGAGCAGAAGGAAATCTCGTTCTCGGTCTTGGAGAGCAGCGGTGCGCTGGCGAAAACGTTCAGCGTCGATCCCGCGACTGGGAAACCTGTCAGTTCGCGCAGCCCCGGCGTGACAACCGGGATCGCCCGCCGCATAACGCTCGCCGGCAGCGCGCCAGAGATCGCCGCTGCATTTGCGAAGCAGTTGACGACGCTTAGCCCTCGCGAAGCCCTCGTCTTAGTTCCACCGCCGGCGGGAGCGGAAACCGCGCAGATCGTCACCGCGGCGATGCTGGACGCCCGGTCAGATGCGATCTCGCGAAGCAAGAGCTTCTTCGTGCACCAGGACGGTCCGGCCGTGCTCGGTCTAGACTTCGATGTGAAGGACTGGCCCGCCACGATCAGGGACCGTGTGGCCACAACGCCAGGTCAAATTACCGGCGTTCTCGCGTCGGTGTTTCCCGAGTTCGGAGCAGTCTGCACTGTTCTTCGGCCTTCATCATCGACGGGGGTCATCAACTCACAGAATGGTCAGACGACCGGCGCCAACAGCGGCCAGCATCGCTACATCGTCGTTACCGACGGTTCCGACATCGCGCCTTTTGCGGACAGGCTCTTTGCCCGACTGGTGCTTGCCGGATTTGGCTTTCCCTTCATCACCAAGAATGGCGCTGTGTCGGTCCGCACGCTTATCGACAAGGTGGCGACGAAAGGACCGGAGCGGCTATGGTATGAGGCAGACGCCCTGCTCGACGATGTGCGGCTTGCCTATCAGCCAGGCGCTCGCGAGCCCCGCTTAATCAATCCCAACGGAAGTTTCTTGGACACTCGAAAATTCGCGGCGCTCTCCCCGGAAGAAGACGCGGAGTTTGCTCGGCGGGTCGACGAGATCAAGCGATATTGCGCGTCAGAGGCTCAGGCAATTGCCGGCCGCTATCGCGCCGACGAGGTTGAGAGGTACGTTGACGCAGGTCAGACGCGCGTCACCGCAGAGAGAATCGTTTCGGCCGCGTTGGAACGGTCGGACCTGATAGGTTGCTTTCAGATCAATCTTGACGAGGGGCGGCGTGTCACGGTCGCCGACATTCTGGCAGATCCTGAGCAGTTCCACCGCAAGACCTGTGCGGACCCGATCGAGCCCGAGTACGGCGGCGGCCGGAACAAGGCGATCATTTATACCGACGGTGCCTACCCCCACATTGCCAGCCAGGCGCACGGTGGCGCGGATTATCGATTGGTGCCGGACTTCGCCGCGCTCTACTTCGAAAAGCCCGCTCGAGGCGGGCTGAGCGTCGTCACAGGATTGGTCGATCCCAAGGCCCTACCGGTGCGCGCTTTCCTGGTTGAGCCGCGATTGCCGATCGGCGACGTGACGCAGTGCGTGGGCGAACCAGGCATCAGCAAATCAACCTTCGCTATTCGGGACGCGGTGATCGTGGCGACAGGCAAGCGTGATGTTCTTCGCGGCGCCAACGGCGAAAGCCACGAGTTGCTGCACAAGGCTGGCGCCGTCCTGGTCTACAATGCCGAAGACCGACTGAGCGAGATGGAGCGCCGTCTGGCGGCTTGCCAGCAATATCTGCGCTTGAAGCCCGAAGACATGAAGCACCCAATTATCCTGTGGTCTGGTGTTGATGGCGAAACGCTGACGATCATGCACAAGCCGCATGATCACAAGCCGCTATGCCGCGCGCCAGGTGCGGATCTGTTGGAGGCGAGAATTGTCGAGCACAAGCCGCTTCTTGTGGTTCTCGACCCGCAGGTGAGCCTGATGTCGGGCGGCACCGAAAACAGCAATGACGACGTCAACGCGCTTTTGCAGGAGATCGCCAACATAGCCGCCAAGCACGGCTGCTGCATTGAGATACTGCACCATACGAGCAAGGCCAGCCGCGATCACCGGGGCGACATGGGTGCCGGCCGTGGCGCCTTTGCTGCCGTCGGCAAGGTGCGCAGTGCCTTCACGCTGACGAATGTCACCGGCGAGGACGACGAGAAGGTTTGGGGCGTGTCGTCCGCCGATCAGCTGATCCGGCTCGACTACGCCAAGGTGTCTCACAATCGGAAGCCAACAGAGCCAACTGTGTTTCGCCGGTTGAGCATGCCCGTGAACAATGGATCGGGTATTTCCAGCGGTGCAGCGGCGGAGCTCTTTCAAGACGACCCGGCCGAACGCCTGAAGGCCGAAGGCGACTTTGCCCCGGTATTGGAATTGGTCGACGTGAAGAGTCGCGTTGGCGCGGTACGCGACGTTTCCGACGACGAAGCGATGAATGTCGCCCGAATAGTTGACTCGGTGATGGCTGGTTTCGACGAGTGCAATCTTTCCGGCATCTGGGCGACGGTTGGCGAACATCTTCGGCGGGAGGGCCTGATCAAGGCCAAACAGCGGCCGGCTATTATGGGGTACGTGACCGCAATCATTACGGGAGCCGGGCGCGTAATCCAGCGCGGTGGACAAGATGTCCGACTTCGCGTGTTCAAAAAGAAGGATGGCGATACAGCCCCATGGTTTGTGCGCCGTGAGCCCGTCGAGGCGGGTGCGCGATGAAGATGCTTGTCGGTCCTTATCGCCAGCTTATAGGCGACAAGCAAAACAAGCAGCGAAATCAAAGCCTTAACGTATATGTCGCCAGCTTATCGGCGCTTGTTTTCTGGAAACAAGAAATAAGACGCCGAAAAACCCAACGATTTCAATGCTTGTTTGCTTGTCGGTGCTTGTCGCTACTACGTAGGGGGTTGTCGGACCGACAAGCCCGACCCCCGTACGGTAGACGGTCGGTTCTCGGAATACCTCATGAACGCTTCATAGGAATCCAGCCATGAAGAGAAAGCGGCCACAGAAGGCGCCGACAGCGTGGCAGTCGTCCGCGCAGTGGCGGGCGATCGGGTCGGCGGCCATCCGCGGATGGAACGCCGGACGTTCCAATCTTCCGAAATGCAATGCCGCTCGGAAGAGCGACCGTCAGCCGTGCCAGCAAGTTGCGATGGAAAACGGCAAGTGCTTCATCCACGGCGGCCGGACGCCGCGCGGCGAGCACTGGCATCGAACGCAGTGGCCCGACGGGAAATCGCCAGATGCCGAAAAGAAGCTCCGGCGTAAGCTGGCCGAAGGTGCACGGGCAGCGAAGAAGCGCGACGCTCGTCTAGCTGCAATGTCGCCCGAGGAACGCAAGCGGCATGAAGCCTGGCAAGATGCCCGCAAACCCGGCAGCGCAGCGGCGCGCCAGCGCACGCGGAGTGAACGGATGCAGGCTGCAGAGGTGCGCGCCATGTTGTCAGCGCCCCGGGCGGCGCCGACCGGCGAAGCGTCCGAACTTGAAGGCCAGATAGCGGCGCTGCGTGCCGAGCTCGAGGCGCGCCGCCTAGATCAACAAAAACCGACGGGAGCATTCGCATGAGCGAGTTCGACGACGATGAATTCGATGATGACGAGCAGCGGCGCCGCGCCGACATCATCAGGCGCGCTCGCGTTGAGGGCATAGAAGCCGCTTTCGAATCTGCTCTGATCGTCTGCCGTGACCTAAAGGCGCCGGCGCAGGCGCGCGCCAGCGCGCAACGAACGTTGCTTCAGATCGGCGGCATGCTCGACCGAGCGGATCGGAACGCCAGCGTTGCAAAAGACCCGGCAGAGATGGACGGCGCAGAATTGCAGAAAGCTGCCCAGGAGGCGATGCGTAAGCAGCGCCGCGCAAAGGCCGCTTCGTCAAAGCCGACTGGCGGCGCTTTCGATTAGTTCGGTTCCTACGCTGCCACGCTCCAATCGCGTAGGTAGGTTTTGATCGACGTTTCCATCAGAGATGCAGGCAGGATCATCGCAAAGATGTGGAGCGCGGACGGGCTCGGCGGGTTCAAGCGATGATCAATCCTTGCGTCCCAAATCCGCGCGAGATCCATTCCCGGCGTGTCCGAAAATTGGGATCTGAACTCTCTCGCCAGCCCACGATAGCGCGCAAGCTGGTCCGCAGAAAACACTAGCTGCACCAGCATCATCGGCACGGCCGCTTCAGGGACTTGGGACGGGCGGAGCAAGTCCCATTGAGCCGTTCCGGGTTTATGCATCACGAGACGTGATAACTCAGGCATTTTGGTACTCCCCACGCTTACAAACAACGTTGAGGCCCGCTGCGAGAAGCAGCGAGCCTTTGGGCCTTTTCTGAAGGGTGCTGGACTAGCTCGCAGCATTGGCCATGCGCTGTGTTGCTGCCTTCTCAGCGCGGCACCGCTGGATGAATTTGTCCCATGCGAAAAACCACTGGTCTTCCAACCCCGCGGCGGCGCTTGCCTCCACCACCATGGTGATTTTCATCATGCCCGAGAAGTCGGGGTGTTGCTCCGCAAAGCACTCCCAATCGCAGTCATGCTGTACAGGTGCCGGTGTTTCGCGGAGGGTCCGGCGGGTGGCGAAATCAATGATCTTCGACATCGGTTGCTTTCCTTCTGCCGTTTTCAGCGGCGACTAGAGGATTCCGGGATTGAAAAGATCGAAAGCATGATCCTCGCTGATTTTAGAGTTTCCTCTTGGACATCGCAGCGAACCCCGGAAATGTGAAATCTTCGATTGCTTTCTAGCTATTCAGACTAGGCTCATGACGAGCCGTATACCGATGTCCGTCAAGAACTATTTTGTGTTGATTTTGTTGACCGTTCTTGATTGTGCCATACGATGCAATCGACACTTACAAAGTGCTGATTTCAACGCACTATTCCTGATCGGCAGTGGCTAAATGTTGATCGTGGTGCTAGGTCGTTGATTGCAGTTGTTGATCGGGGGATACCTTGGCCGTCACGGAACCGACTTTTTACGTGCCGATAGGGCTCTGCGTCGCGTATGTGGCGTGGCGATTCTTCGCGCCGTCGTTCTTCATGAAGCGCGAGCTCGCGCGCTACGCTCGGATGGATGCGCGGCGCGAATACGAGCGCGGCCGGCTGGCTGAGGCGCTGGCGCCACTCGAGGCAAAGGTCGCCTCCGGCGAGATCGAAGCGGCGATCGAGCGCTATCTGGACGGGCGCTAAGCGTCCATTTTAGGCCGAAAACAGGGTGCCGCTTGCAAGTCGCTACCATGCGGACCAGCTAAGCCGCTGAGATCATTAGCCCGCGAACAGTATCAATAATGCAGTGGACACGCTTTTGCCGCCCCCTTGGGGCGGAGAAAGCAGCGCCCGGCTAAGCCCTAACTATTATGCGGGAGCGAAGGGACGCGCGCGGAGCCCGCAGCGCTGGCGGGCTAGACCCTGGCCGACATGAAGCCGCCGACCCGGTACCCACCCCGCGGCACACTCGCAATCGTGCGGCCGAAACCCCGGCGAACGCGCGTTGGAATTTGCGGCCGTTTCAAACTTTGGACCGCAAAACCCCGCCGAAAGTCGCCCGAAATATCAGATTTTTCCGCGCCGCCGCGCGCCGTACCGTCAGCAACGACGAACTGGATCCGCGCCATGCCGACCGAATTCCTGATGCCCCTCGCCGATGAGCACTACGACGTCGATCCGCCGACGCAGGCGGAAATCGACTTTGACGGTGAGATCGATCGCTTCATCTTTGCTTTTTGGAAGGTCACGCTGTCGCACATCGACGTCACCTTCGAACTGCCGCTGGCCTTGGGCTCGCTTCGCAAGTTCCGGCCTGCGTTCCAACTTGACGGTGAGCGGCGGGACAAGCTGATCAGGTCAATTGCCGACGCCGCGGTCGCCGTAGTTCAAAAACTGCCAGCCTACAGTCCGCCCATGGTCGTGATCTGCCTGAGTGCCGCGACGATCATCGTGCGGCATTGGGCCCAAGACGAGCAGGAGAGGGCTGCACATCACCCTCACCGCCTCGTAGACGCCAGGATGTACGTGCGGATGCTCGAGCGCGATCTGCGCAACATCTCTGACTTTACATGGCTGCAGCAGCGCAAGGCGCAGCGCCAGCAGGAAGTCGTCCGTTCGATGCTGACGCTGCCAGACACCCTCGCGGCCGAACAGGTGGCCGCATGATGCTGGTTTCCCGTCGAGCACCGGTGTATATTCGCATCGCCGGAACACACGCGGACCTCGGGCAGCCGCTCCGCCACGGGCTCGCCCGCAAGTTCAACCGAACACATCCAGATCGCGTCTTCCGCAGAGCATTGCTCGCACGCGCCGATGGTTCGATTTGACGGAGTGTCCCCGTGGCCGGTCCTTGGGAAAAATATCAAACGACGCCTGCCGTGCCGCCTGGCTTCCGCATCATATCGCAGCCCGCGCAAAACAAGCCGCGATTCCCAGGTGTCCCTGCAGAAGATCCATGGGCCGCTTTTCCTGACGCCCCGGCACTCAGCCAGCCGCCCGCGAGCCCGATAGGCCCTTTTCCCGGCCTGATGGAGCGGGGCAACATCGACCTGAACGCGCGCCCGATCGTCAAAAATGAAGATGGTTCCTACAGCACCGTGCGGTCGATGTCGTTTGAGAACAACGGCGGCCAGGAAGTGCTTGTGCCGACCGTCTCACCAGACGGCAAGATCATGGATGATCAGGCCGCCATGGAACTCTACGGCAAGACCGGGCAGAACCTTGGCAAGTTTGACAACCCGGCCCATGCCGACATTTACGCCGAAGCGCTCCACAAGGCGCAGGACCAGCACTATGGCGCAGCAGCGCAGTCGACTGCGGCACCGGCGATCCCGCCAGGCTTCAAAGTAGTGCAGCCAGCCATCATGTCAGCTAAGGGCGACCGAGTAGGGAAGGGTTCGTTTGGGGCGCCATCCGCCCCGGCGAATGGACCTTGGACGAAATATCAGGCCGCTGCCGCCCAATCTCCGAATGTCTTCGATCAATTCGATCAGCCGGTGGAGAATGGTCCTTGGGCCGGTTTTCCCGACGCAAGCCCGATCGAAGTCAACGCGCCTGATGGGACGACCGTAAGGTTCCCTGCGGGAACGTCCGATGATGTGATGACCAAAGCTATGCGAGAGACGTTCGGTGGTCCGGCCGCACCGGCACTGCCGCCGGGCTTCAAAGTCGTGCCGCCCGCTGGCGGCAACAACATCGAAAGCCTGATTCGCGGCACGGAACAGGCGCCCGCCGACCAGCCGTCAGCCGCGAAAGACTTCGTCTACTCGCTCGGGGCCGGCGTGCCGCGCGGCGCTGTCGAAATGGGCATGCTGCCGGTCACGGCGGCCCGTGCCGTCAAGGAAGGCGGTCAGTGGCTGCAGGGCAAGGTCGAAGACCCGATCCGTTCCGTGTTCGGCTACGACCCCGTCACGCCAGAGGAAAAGGCGCAGCGCGAGGCCGACGACAAGGATTCCTATCTCGGCGGCTTTCTCAATCGCATGTTCGAAGGCCAAGACGCCATCCGCGGCAAGATGGATGAAACGCTGTATGAGCCGCGCACCCGCGCCGGCAAGTTCGGCCGCACGATCGGCGAGTTCGTCGCGCCTGGCGGCTTGGCTACTGAGGCCGGCGCAGCGGCAACGACCGGGCGCGAGATTGTCCGCAACGGCGTCGAAAACGCTCTTGGCAACGTCGTGCTGCCGGCTGTCGCTTCGGAAGGCGCCGGCCAGTTGGCGGAAGGCTCGAAATACGAGGGCCTGTCGCGCTTTCTCGGCGCGCTGTTCGGCAACGCAGGGACCGCTTTCGGCCGCTCCTACAACGCGCCTGAGAGTGTCGTGCGGCGCGCAACCAGCGAAATGAGTGACGACGACTGGCGACGTGCGCTCGGGCTTCAAAACAACACGACCGGAGTACGGCTCACCGGGCCGGAGGCCATCGCCCAAGCCACCAATGGCGCAAGCGCGCTGCCAAACATCCTCCGGGTGGTGGAGGGCTCGGTAGATGGGCGCGCGCGCACCGCGCCGTTCCTTGCCCAACGCCCCGCCCAGGTCGACACAGCCGTCGGCAACGTCCTCGACCAGATCGCACCGCCGAGCGCGCAGCCATCCACACTTGGCCCGCGTGCCGCAGAAGTCGCCAGCAATGTGATCGGCAGCACACGGCAAGACATCAACGCACAGACACGCCCGCTCTACGATGCCGCGCAACATGAAACCATTCCGCAGGCACAGTTCGGGCCGATCGCCGCCGATCCCCGATTCGTCGCCGGACTGGCGCGGCTGCGCGGAAATGCCGAGCTAGCCCCGGATTACGCGCATTTGCCTGACAATTCAATCGGCGTCGTTGATGCGGTGACGAAGGATCTGAACGCACGCGGCGAAGCGCTTTCTAGCGTCGCGAACCCACTCTACGGCCCGGAGCTTGCCAGCCGCAGCACAGGCAGCGCTGTAGCCGCTCGCAATGCGGCAACAAACCATTCGCCTGCCTATGCCCAGGCGCTGGCCGAGCAGGAAGCGTTACGCCGCTCGCAGTTGAACCCACTCGAGCAAGGGCCGGTGGGACGCGTCGCAGCCGCAACGGATACGGCGGGAGCAGGAAACGCGATCTTGCCACAGAACCCGCTCACGGGCTCCGCTGGCGAGGCAACGGTAGCTGCCCGGCGCCTGGTGGCAGAAGATCCGGCTACGACGGCCGCTCTCGTGCGTCAGAACTTGGCTGACAGGTTTTCCAAAGCCAACACCGAAACGCAGGAAGGGCTCCGGGATTTCGCCGGCGCCAAGTTCCACAAGGACGTTGCCGGCAACGACGTTCGGCAGGAGGTGCTCAACGCGGTGCTGCGTGAGATCCCTGGCGGGCAAGCGGCTGCATCAATGCCGGAGTTGCTGGACGTGCTTCAGGCCACCGGACGGCGCAAGCAGATCGGGAGCGCCACCGAGTTCAATCGCTCGATGAATGCGGACCTGGGCGGCGCCGCGTCGCCTGTCGGCGTTGCCGTCAGTCTCGTGAAGTCGTTGGGGACTTCGGTGATCAAGGCCGGCGACGTCGCCAAGCGTGCTGCGCTGCGCAGCAATCTCAAGACATTGGCGGATATGTTCATCGATCCGCGATCGGTCGAACTCATTCGAGATGCGAACGGCCGCGGTTTCCGGAGCGGGTTGGGCGAAGCTTTGGCGCGGACCGGCGCCGAGACGGGCGGGACGCTTTTTGACCCCGCGGGTGGTCGCTACTCGGGCTTATGATTCAGTATGTGGCAAATGGGTCCTTTTGAGCCGGAGCCGCAACATCTCCAGCGAACGGATCGCTTCCGGTCCCACCTCCATTCTTCCGCCCGAGATATGCGTCAACTTGGTTTTGGCAGTTGCCCATCTCCAGAAGAGCTGCGTTGGAACCGCGCAAGCTCAAATTCAGGATCTGATTTCCATTAAAAAATACGCGCAGGGAGTGCTTCCGCATCAGTTGGTCAACAAATGCCGTCTGGTTCGTTCCGACGATAAGCGCAGGCATCGAGCCGAAGCGATACCCGGTCGCGGGCGACGGCCAGCCGGGCTCGTTGTCAACCTGTAGGATCAGATCGTAGTCTTTACCGGCTTCTATTGATGTCCAATTTGAGTTTGCTAAAGCCACATAAAGGCCAGCTTTGGAATTCGGCGCCTCGAAGTCAATCCTGAATATCGTATTATCTTCATACAGCGTAGTGATAAAACATTGATACTTAGTAGTCTTATCGACGTAGACCGCCCAAGTACCTACGTTTCTCCATAGGGCCGTCTCCTGATTGGATTCCGACATCGCTTCTGTTGTCGGACCAAGCAGCAGTCCCGCGACACTCAAAGCAACAACGCGAAAGAACATCACCGCCTCCCCTAATCCCATCGGGATGATTGCGCTTTTTGGGAGTTGTGTCGAGGGTTTAGCGGGTCCGATCTACGCCATGGTTAGCAGAAGCGCCGTGTTGGTTGACTCTATGCATTCCGCGGCAAATGAATTATAAACACACCGCCGGAACAGAGCAGAACTCGGGCCTCTGCACCAACCGCTTCGGATCCCACCGGGGCTGACGTCAACGGTCTTCCAATCAGCATCTGATCCTGTGCGCGCCGATGCTATCTGGAAGACGACGTTCTGGTGCATCAAATGGCTGCTCCCGAAAAGCCCGTCATCGATTTCAGCTACCAGTACTACCTGCCCTACGGCACGCAGCTTGACAATGATCTTGCCGAACTCGTCACCAGCATCGACGAGACAATCGACGCTTTGGCCGACGTACGCCGCAGTGACGGCGCGCTGCCGAACGAAAAGGTCACGCTCGACAGCCTTTCCCCTTCCGTCCTGGCGCTGCTGCGCGGCGACGGCCCAACCGGACCCACAGGGGCGACCGGCCCGACTGGTGTCGGGGCCGCCGGCCCTACAGGGCCGACTGGCATCACCGGTGCTACCGGCCCCACGGGCGTTGTCGGAGCGACCGGCGTTGGCGAGACAGGTCCGACCGGCGTCACCGGAGCAACCGGTCCGAC
The DNA here is from genome assembly GCF_040320365.1 of Mesorhizobium sp. M0701. NCBI lineage: Bacteria > Pseudomonadati > Pseudomonadota > Alphaproteobacteria > Hyphomicrobiales > Phyllobacteriaceae > Mesorhizobium > Mesorhizobium sp. M0701. The sequence continues at coordinate 24,430 of NZ_JAMYPO010000025.1, read as the reverse complement.
AGGTCCAACCGGCGTCGTCGGCGCAACCGGTCCTGCTGGTGGCCCGACCGGCGCGACGGGTGTCGCAGGCCCGACTGGACTTACGGGTGCAACAGGTCCAACTGGCGTTACCGGAGCAACGGGCGTGACCGGCCCCACTGGCCTCAGCGGCCGCGATGCCGGACTGCGCTTTCTGTGGGACACTGGCACGACAGCGGCCGACCCGACGACCGGCAAGCTGCGCATCAATAACGCCACCCTGACATCGGCAACGGCGCTCTACATTTCCGAGAACGACAACGACGGCAACGCCATTGCGACGTCGATCGCGCTTTGGGGTGACAGCACGACCACGGCGACGCGTGGCCTGGTGACGATCCGCAAGATCGGCACGCCTGCGACTTTCCTCCAGGTTCAGATCACGGCCGCGCTGACAGACAGCGGCACTTGGGATCAATTCACAGTGGCCCATGTAGCGTCCGGCGGCACGTTTTCGGACAGCGATCCCGTCGCCGTGTCGTTCGAGCGCACCGGGAACGTCGGGGCGACCGGACCGACTGGCGTTACGGGACCGACCGGCATCACCGGACCGACAGGCATCACCGGTGCAACCGGCGTGACTGGTGCGACGGGGCCAAGCGGCAGCCCTCTGCCTCGGATTGCCAGTACCGCCAGTTCGGCGACGCCTACGCCGGATTCGACCAACACCGATGAATATATTTTGACCGCGCAGGCGGCCGCTGCGGCTTTCGGTGCGCCGACCGGCACGCCAGCTAACGGCCAGAAACTGATCATTCGCGTCAAGGACAACGGCACCGCCCGCGCCTTGACGTGGGATTCCATTTATCGCGCGGGCACCGATGTCGCACTCCCCGCAACGACCGTCCTCAGCAAGACCATGTATCTCGGCTTTATCTACAACACGACTGACACGAAGTGGGACTTGGTCGCCAAGGTGAATAATATCTGATGCCGTACTCCCAGACGATTGCACTCACTTCTGGCACATCCTGGGTTGTCCCTGGGGACTGGAACAGCGCGGATAACCAGATCGTGGTTATCGGTGGCGGTGGCGGTGGCGGTGGCGGTGCGTTCGGCGGCGGCGGCGGCGGCGGCGGCGGTGGCGCCTGCTGCTTCAAGACTAATTATGCCCTGAGCGGGGCCGGCCCCATCTCTTACGCGCTTGGTGACGCCGGTGCGGCGGGTTCGGCGGGTGGAGACACCACGTTTGATGCCAGTGCCTTCATCGCCAAAGGCGGCACGGCTGGCGCCAGCGCGACGACATCGGCAGGCACCGGCGGCACCGCGGCAGCGTCGACGGTTCCCGCCGGCGGTTCGAAATTCAATGGCGGTAACGGCGGTACGGGTGAGTCCGCCGGGTCTAAGCGTGGCGCGGGCGGTGGCGGTGCCGGGGGCACGAATGGAGCCGGTAACACTGGCGTCACCCCGGCTTCAGGCGGCACCGGTGGATCCGGCGATGCGGGATCAGGTGGCGCAGGCGGCACATTTACTAACCCAGGGGGCGCTGGTGGTGCCGGTAGCGAATTCTCCATTACTGCAGGCGGCTCGGCTGGCTCTGGCGGTGGCGGCGGTGGTGCGTCAGGCAATTCAGGCGGCGGCGCTGGCGGGAACTATGGCGCTGGCGGCGGCGGGCGAGGAAATGGTCTAGGCACCAGCGGCGCGGGCACCGGCGGCCTTATCATCATTGAGTATAATCCGGCGGTTTCGACCGACACGTCTGGCATGTTTCTGGTGTTTTAACCGATCGCCACCATTGGCCGTGACGACGGCAACGGTCAGTTCCGTGGGAGCTTGTGAATCTCCAGTCTGACCGGACCGCCTCTGTCGCAGCTTGTGCAGAACAGAGCCCGCTCGACCGTGCTGAACAGCGCATCCTTGCCATAACGCCGGATCAGACCGGCCGGCTTCACCTCGGCATGATGCGAACAGTTTTTGCACCAGGCACGCAGCTTGTGCCATTCGCGCAGATCGCCAAGAGACACATCGAGCCCGGCATGCACGCTGCCTTCCACTATCGCTTGCGGTGGCACCATGGGCTCGCCTGGCGTGATAATTTTCTCCATCACATGTCGGCCGTTGTAGTGGATCAGCAGCATCCCCGGCCGGCGCCGAATGGCGGCTTGCCATGCGGCTTGGCTGACGCTTGAATCCGGCGATCGACAGATGGTTTCGACAAGGGCCTTTTCCTCCCGATCCCAAACCTCGATCCGGAAATTGTCCTCCGCAGTTTTTGCCATAGCTTCGCCGGCCAGCGTCCATTTTGGCGCTTCGCCATCGCTCCTTCCCGCATCAGATTGAAACAGAAATAAGGAACATTTTCCTCTCTGGTCAAGGCGCTCTTGACAATTTTGTTCTCATTCCGTTCACTGTGTCCAAAGATCGCAAGAGAAGCCCGGCGTGCCGCACCTAAACCCGTCCCGATGAGCGATGAACCTATCCGCCTGCCGGATGCAATAGAGCCCGTCACGCGGCCTGGCGTTCAGCACCATAGGTGCGAGCATCCCGGCTGTGGCAAGGATGCAGGATGGGGCTTCGCGAAGCCGCGGCAGCCATCGCACTGGTTCTGCTTTGAACACCGTTCTGATGGCGAAGCATATCTCTAGGAGCGGGGGAAAGGATGATCAGAGCGCCGAAACGACAGGATGAGTATGTCGACCGGGAGATCGACTGCCAGGAGGCGATGGAACCGGGCTTTCAGGTGATCGTCGATTGCATGCTGGAGGCCGGCTGGACGCGCGGGGAGATCATGCGGTCGCTTCGGCGGCTGGTCGCGGCGGACAACATGACGCAGAAGGAAAACGCCAAGGTCGAGGCGCAGCTCGCCATCGCTCGGGCCATGATGCGTGCCGGCCGGCCTTGACGATCGCAGGACGGGCGCCAGTATCCTGGCGATGGATGAGAACTACATCTACGGGGAAAGAACTGGCCTGCAGCTCGTTCGCATGGCGATCGAACTCACCTGTCCAGCCGGCGTTCTGCCGAGCGAGGAGGCAGTGAACCTGCTCTATGGACCGCTGCCGGTGCATGAGGGCGAGGCGCTGGCAAAGGCGATTATTGAGACGGTTGAGAGGCTGACGCGCGAGTAGGCTGCTATGCCACCCACGCGTTATGCACGCTCTAGTCGTCGGGGCGCCTGAGAACTCTGAAATCGCCCGAACGTGCGCTTGGCTCTGCATCATAATCCTTTGCCATGAGCCCGCGTTGAAGCAACGCCCGTACTGCCTCAGCACGGTTCGGCAGTCTGTTCTCAAACCGCCAAGCATCCAGGACAGCGAGTTCCTCGGCATTGAGCATGAACTGCAGACGATATGTTCGCTTGAGGGCATCCATTTTTTCAGCTCTCTCAACGTCGGCAAACAGTTTCTGGGTCAGTTCGCTCACCGAGATGACGTCTGTGCCGACGGTATCCGGCAGGTGTTCTGCCATCCATTTGTCGAGGAAGTTTATCCCGCGTGTGCTCATATCGCCACAAGCTGGGAGATGGCGTTAAGTTCCTGCGACATCTCAACTATCCTCCTCGCCGAAGCCAAGCAGCGAGGCATGGCGTATATACTTATGTTCACCACGAAGATGCTTGATCCGCAGCTTCACGCCTGGCCCAACCCACTGCGTTGCCGGTCGCTTCTTGACGCCCTGCGGAGGTTGGCCGGCATGTTCCTTGACCCGCTTCCACAGCCGTTCCTTCATGTCGCGGCCCAGACTGATGAACGCCGAACCGACATACTTCCCGGTGCCTGGCTCGGCCAGTAAGGCGAATGCCGCCTTGCCCGGCTCACGCTCGACGCCCAGCAGTTCGTACTCCTGGACCGTGAAGCTCTTCGTCTTCAGCCAATTCGACGTCGGGCCACTCCGATATGGGCTGTCGGCGCGCTTGGAGACGATCCCTTCAAGCCCAGCCTGGTCAGCGAGGTAGAAAATCGACTTGGCATCACCGGGTAGAGCCTCGCTGAACTGGATGCGGCTGTTCGGCTTGATGATGCCAAATAGAATTTCCCGGCGCGCCTTGCATCCGATGTCGCGCAGATCGTGGCCGTCAAGATGCATGATGTCGAAGGCGCCGAGGATCGTGGCGTAGGGATCGCTGTGGACGGCTTTCTGTAGTGCGTCGAAATCGGGCAGGCCATTCACGCCCGTGACGACCGCCTCGCCCTCAAAGATCGCGCTCTTGACGTCGAGATCCCGCGCCGCCTCGATGATGCCGGTGTATTTCCGCGTCCAATCCGCTCCGCTGCTGCTGAAGGCGCGAATATCGTCAGGGCTGCTTATGACGATCTGGGTGCGGTAGCCGTCGAGCTTGATCTCGTGAATCCAGTGTTCACCCTCGGGCGGCTTTGCGACCAGCTTCGGGATCATCGGACGGATAAACGCCAGCCTCGCCCCGCTCATACAAGCTCCACGCCACACCGACCCGATTCAATAAACTTTGAACGTTTCGGTTCCGCGAAGCTCAAAGCCCGCGTCTCTGGAGGGAGGAGACGCGGGCAGATCGGATGCCATTACCGATCTTGCAGCAATATCGTGTTAGGGGAAGGATTTGCTGCGCGCACCGAACCTTCCCCGCGCGCCCGTGTTCCAACTGACCGCAAAAAATCCCGCCGCACTGCCAGAACGGCGGGACCGATCAAGCGCTTTGCACCAGGCGGGGTGGGCGTGGGTCGGGCTTTGCCAGGTGCGCGCGGAGACCTAAAGTGACCTTAGGGCAACAGCGGCAACGCGTCTACCAACCGCCGGTTGGCACGGCGAAGGACGGAATTCGGCCGCCGACAAATCAGGCGTGTCCGGGCAGCTAATCGCTCCCAACCAGACGGTAGCGAAAGTTGTTGCGGATGTGGTCGTTGAAGTAGCGACCCTTCGCGAAGGCGGCTCGGAATTCGGCGTAAGTGTCCGGTGGCACGTCCTCGAATTCGTACCGTTTGCCGCTGGCGACGAACCACACCGAGAGAGTTTTGCTGTCCGGGTCGTATTCCGTTTTGCGTATCGAGGTTGATGGCATGCCATTTGGCCGCAGAGCTCCCGGCACAGGCCGTCGAAGCAGCTATCGGGCTTTACGGGCCGGGCGCGGCAACCGCCGCAGCAGATTGCCAGCCTCACGCCAGGACACTGCTCAATCCTTCAAGGCATCTCGGATTGCATCCTTTGTCTTGCCAACGCCTTTCTGAAGGCTGCCCTCCGCCTTGTCAGCGGCTCCGTCAGCGCGAAGCTTGTCGTCCCCCGTTGCCTTGCCGACCTTGTCCTTCACCTCGCCGCGCAGTTTCTTAGCTGAGCCCTTAACTTCGTCCTTGTGCATCGTTCGTCTCCTTTTGAGCAGAACCAACGTGAGCGGAACCTGAATGTTCCAAAGTGAGCAGGATCGGCGTAGCTATGGGCTGGCGCCCATTCATGAGACCGAGGCACTGGAAAAGGCGATAGTCGCAACCGGAGAAGCTGACCGTACACGACAGCCATAACTCGCCTCTGCCCAGAGCATAGAAAACAAAAGTTGTAGACACGCACCACGAAAAGCCCTCAGTATTCGCCGGGGGGATAAATCAATGAAGGCGAAGGTATTTCTTGCGAGCGCGGCCGTGTTCATCGGCGGCTGCTCAACAAACCCAAATGTTTCCGACGGCGATCTTACGGCTCAGAACACCACAGCGCTTTGTCATGCTCTGGCTAGCAGCACTGACGAGCAATATCGAAGTCGAGTCGCCGCACTTCTTGCCCGGAGGGGTGCAACGGCAGAGAAATGCACCAGGCTGATACAAACCGACAACGCGGTTGCGACTGGAATAGCGGTGGCCGCTGTAGGTGGCGCGGCGGTTGCGGTTGCCGCCAACAACGGCTACGGCGGTGGGTATTACCGCCCGCCTCCTACGGCCTACGGCGTCGCCTGGGACCAGTTCTACGGACAGAACTACAGTGTGATCTGGCGCTGCCGAGACAGGGCTACGGGGCGGTTCGTTGACGACTACTACTGCGCCGGCACGCCGATGATCGATACAACATGGCCCGGCTGGTCGGCGTAGGCGGAATTATGGACAGATCACGGCACGACAATCGGTCCGACCAGTGGCGAAAGCGCACTGGCGCGAAGCTGCGGCGTGCGCGCCTGGTGGCAGGCATCCCGAAGCGGCTGATCTTCGTGACGGTGGCGGCGCTCGCCGCTTACGTGACGCAGTTCGTTGTGCAGCATAGTGAAGGCGCCTCCGACCTGAACGTATCCCATTGGATTGGTCGATCGCCGGAGCCGATCGCCGGCCTCGCTTCGGTCATCGACGGCGACACGATTGAGATCCATGGGGAGCGCATCCGCTTCAACGGCATCGACGCGCCCGAGAGCCGGCAGCATTGCAACGACGCCAAGGGCTTTGAATATCCATGCGGTCGTCGATCGGCCGAAGCGCTGGACAGTTTCTTGGCGGTCTCGAGGCCGATTCAATGCACCTTCGTAAGTTGGGATCGCTACGGCCGCTTTGTGGGCGACTGCCGGCGGGCGGACGGCTCCAGTGTCGCCTCATGGATGGTCGAGCACGGCCAGGCCCTCGACTGGCCGCGCTACAGCCACGGCGCGTATGCGGAGCAGCAAGCAAAGGCAGAGGCTGCGAAGGTCGGTCTGTGGGTCGGAACGTTTCAGGCGCCCTGGGAATGGCGGGCGGCGCACGCCGATGGCGCGACGCCGTCGAGTCAGCCGCTCGGCATGACCAGCAGCCGGCAAGTGGCGCAGAGCTACTCATGCCAGCCTCGGCGAACGTGCTCGCAAATCAGTTCGTGCGACGAGGCTCGATGGTATCTCAGCAACTGTCCATAGGGCCGCAAGCTGGATCGGGACGGCGATGGGGTAGCTTGCGAGACGCTTTGTTAGGAGGCTAGTCGAGCGCGGGCGGTAGGGGCGAAGGATGGATAGCAACGGCGGTGGAATGCTCATTGTGATTGCCGTAGTGGGCGGATGGTTCGCTTTCGGCGATCCGCCGCGCACAGTCGCGGGCTGGTGGTGGCCGGAGACTTCGGCTCCGTGGGAGACTGTCGATGCATTCTTCTACCCCGACCGCAACAACCTGTATCTGGTGCAAGAGCAGGTCGGGTTGAAGAACCTTCAGGCATGCCGAGATTGGGTCAGCTCGGCCGCATACGCCAACAACGACCCGACCATGAGCCGATCGGACTATGAGTGTGGGCTTGGAACGTCGAAACCTTACGGAACGCTGAAAGTCTATCGAAACACGGTCCGATGATGGCAGTCAGTGCGGCGCACCGCCCGCCAAGAGATATCGATAGCCGTTCGTGGTCATCCACCGAGCGCCCACCCTTGAAAGCTCGACCCGCATCGATATGCAGAACGATCTTGCGGCCTCGAGACGAGGGATGCTGATACAAAAATTGAGGCGCAGAAGACGGTCTGACATCTCAAAAGTATTGACTCTCCGTCATAAATATCTAGTTGCGTGTGCCAGACCCATTTTCACGAAGAAAAGTCTTGACTCGTGTGTTACGGTTGCGAATCAGACACTAGGAGGGATCGATGCAAGGAATCCTGATCGGCGCAGCGGTGCTGGCGGCCGGGTCGCTTCTGTTTGCGTCCGCCACCTTATTTCGTGCTGCCGTGATACACTTGACTGCGCGATCGGACGTAATCCGCGACGCGGAGGCTCACTCGCCTAGGTCGCCCGCTCGTGTGATGAAGGGCGAGGTTGAAACCTACAAGTCGAACAATCGACGCGACGCTTCGATCGCGGCCGGGATGGCTCGCGATCGACGCGCCAATCGAATTGTGCTGCAGGGGCGCGTGTCAGATGAGGTTCTTGAGACACTAGTCTAAGTCTAGCCGGGGGGCAGGTGGGGGCACATTTCGGTTGGATCCCGAACGTCGCGGGGAAGCTTTCGTTCACCCTGAGCGGGACGTCAGCGTACCCGCGGCAGTTCCACCATTCCACAAACATCGGGTCGGGCGGGCGCCATTTCGTTGGGTTCCAGCACCGCAATCTCTCGGACACGACGATTCCCTTCCTGACGGACTGGCCAGCCCTCCGGAGTTTGGTCGACAGTTGGGTTTTCAATAAAGACGGAAACTTCGTCTTCCTCTGCCTATTTAAGGTCGCTGACGATCGCGAGTCGGCAAAGGGCCGAATTTACGCGTTCGAACGAAAGGTTTGGCGCGAAGTCCGCGGAAGCTTCGACCAGCCGTTGAACGAGCTCCCTGCCTCGTGGGACGATGTCACGGTCTTGCACGATCAGTTCAGCGAAGCGAGTCTAGGCAAGGCTGGCTACAGCGCTCGCTTCGCTATCAATAGGAATGGCGTCACCGAGATCAGCACGCTTTCAATAGCTCCTGATGCACGACAGGAAGTCGGCCTAGACCGACTTGAACACGCGTTCGCCGCTCAATCGTATTTTTGTTTGCGGGATCTTCTCCACACCCACCGGTTCCACTCACCGTCGTCCGATACAATCATCGATGTCTACGATGACATGAATCACCTTAAGCGCCAGGTGAATTTTGGCTTGATGCGGAGAGCCCTTTCTGCACGCCGCGTGCAGACCGTGGAAGCCCAACACCGAGCGGTAGGAATAATCGCGTACTTGCGGGCATTCCGCGCGAATGTAATGACCTCTGAGGAGCGACAGCAGATCAGTTTTTCGTTGGACGAAACTCTGGCTGCAATAAATGCTTCTATCCCGCTGATCGCTGCCAAAGAGTTCTACTCTCCAAAAAACGCTCTTGACCGAATGAGACTGAAGGTCATCGCTGGCATCTCAATCCTGTTCGGCTACGCGGCTCTGATAAAAGACAGCAAAGTGCTCGTGCCACCACAACTGTCTTGGGTCCGCACGCTCTTTACGTTCGTGCAGGAGAGAATCGGAATAGCCTTCTTGGGGACCGTGTTTCTTATCTGGTTTCTTCAGGTCTTACTGTCCCTAAGGCACAGCCAACGTGACGACATTGTGCGAAACACGTCACGCGTGGCGCTGGCCTTTCGAGTTCGAAGATTCGCACTATTCGAAATAGTTTTGGCGACCGGCATGCTGATTGGCGCCCTGCTATTGATCACCTGGATTTTCGAAGTGCTGCTCTCTGGACCCATCCCGCGACAATGAAGCCTGAATGAACAGGTTGTGCTGCCCAGGTGCTGCCCCGCACAAACGAAAAAGGCCGGATCAAACCGGCCCACTTCATAACTGCTTAATTTCCTTGAGGAAACTGGAGCGGGTGAAGCGATTCGAACGCTCGACCCCAACCTTGGCAAGGTTGTGCTCTACCCCTGAGCTACACCCGCTCGCGCGGCTTTTGGGCCGCAAGCCGCGCCTATATGGCTGAAGAGCGCGGCGATTGCAACAGGGAATTCGCAGGCCTTTTGCTTCGCCGGCAATGCGGAGAAGCGCTCCTCGGGACGTCGCAAGGCAATCACCCCCGCGTTGCGCGACGGGCTTGTCTTGGCCGCATCATTGGCCGTAAACGGCGTTAGCCGAACAAGCCGTTGAAAGCGGGCCATCAGAAGAAAGACCCATGCCGAAGACCGAAGCCGAACTTTTCGCCTTTCTCGCCGGACTCGGGATCGAGGTATCGACGCGGCGGCATTCGCCGCTGTTCACGGTCGCCGATTCGCAGGCGCTGCGCGGCGAGATTGCCGGCGGCCATACCAAGAATCTGTTCCTCAAGGACAAGAAGGACAATTTCTTCCTGGTCAGCGTCGGCGAGGAGGCGGTGGTCGATCTCAAGCATATCCACCATCTGATCGGCGCTGCCGGGCGCGTGTCCTTCGGCCGGCCGGAGATGCTGATGGAGCTTCTCGGCGTCGTCCCGGGCGCGGTCACGGTGTTCGGGCTGATCAACGACACCGAGCGAAGGATCAAGGTCGTGTTGGACGAGGAGCTGATGAGCCATGCGGTGGTCAATGCCCACCCGCTGACCAACGAAGCGACGACTTCCATCGCTGCCGCGGACCTGGTCAAATTCGTCGAGGCAACCGGACATGATGCTGTTATCTTGAAAGTCTCGGCATGATCGCCACATGGGTGACTGAAACCGGGTTCTAAAGAAGGATGTTGCGCCCGTCCCTTGGCCGGCGGCGCGACCGAAAGGCGACGAGATGAGTGATAGCAACCCCTTTGGCGGCCCATTTGGCAGCAATGGCGGCCGGTATGCCACCACCGTGCAATATGGCGGCACCGATGCCGCGCGTGAGAAGGTCGCGCTTGCGGAGGCGCCGGCCGACGTCATCAAGGACACAACGACCGCTGGATTTGCCGCCGACGTGATCCAGGAATCGCGTCACCAGCCGGTGCTGGTCGATTTCTGGGCGCCGTGGTGCGGCCCTTGCAAGCAATTGACGCCGCTGCTGGAGAAGGCGGTGAAAGCCGCCGGTGGCAAGGTCAAGCTGGTCAAGATGAATATCGACGACCATCCATCGATCGCCGGCCAGCTTGGCATCCAGTCGATACCGGCGGTCATTGCCTTCAAGGACGGCCAGCCGGTCGACGGCTTCATGGGCGCCATTCCCGAGAGCCAGATCACGCAATTCATCCAGAAGGTCGGCGGCAAGAACGGCGGTGCGCCGCAAGTTGCCGAGGCGCTGGCCGCGGCCGCCGAAGCGCGCGACGCCGGGGACGTGCAGACGGCGGCCGACATTTACGATGCCATCCTGGAACAGGCGCCGGAGACGATCGAGGCGATCGCTGGCTTGGGCGATCTGCTGTTCGAGGCCGGCGATGCCGAAGGTGCCGAGGCGGTGCTGGCGCGGGCGCCGGAAGCAAAGAAGGATGCGCCCCAGCTCGCCGCGCTGCGGGCCAAGATGGCGCTCGCCGCGCAAGCAGCAGTGCTCGGCAATCCGGCGGAACTGGAACGGCGGCTGGCCGAAAATCCCGGGGATCACCAGGCACGGTTCGAGCTTGCCATGATCCAGAACGCCAAGGGTGATCGCATGGCGGCGGCCGACAATCTGCTGGCGATCATCAAGGCCGACCGCTCGTGGAACGACGACGGCGCCAGAACCCAGTTGCTGCAGCTCTTCGAGGCATGGGGCATAACCGACGAAGCAACGCTGTCGGCACGGCGCAAACTGTCGTCGCTGCTGTTTTCCTGAGCCGGCCCAGACTGTTTTGTCGCGCGGGCTTGCGGTGGGCCGCGGCTGCGCCAGATTAGGTTTTCGGATGGCGTTCGATTTCAGGTTTCCGGTGTTGCGCCTTGTGCCGGCCGGGAGGAGACGGATTTGGTGCGCTTCCTGACAAAGCGATCGGAGGATTGAGGTGCAGGCGGGAAACGCGCATTACCGACTCGCTGCGGACTTACCGTCGACCATGCCGATCTTTCCGCTTGAGGGCGCATTGCTGCTGCCGGGAGGCCGCATGCCGCTCAACATTTTCGAGCCGCGCTATCTGCAGATGGTCGACGAGGCGATCGCCGGGCCGCGGCTGATCGGCATGATCCAGCCCAGCCTTGACGGTGCGCTGCGTCCCAACGGCGAGCCGGAGCTCTGCAATGTCGGCTGCGCCGGGCGCATCATTGCGCTGTCCGAGAGCGGCGACGGCCGTTACTTGATTTCGCTGCAGGGCGTGTGCCGGTTCCGTATTGTCCAGGAGCTCACGGTCAAAACACCGTTCCGGCAGTGCCGGTTGGCACCCTTTCTCGCCGATCTCGACGAGGAGCAGGCAGACGCCGAGATCGACCGGCCGGCGCTGCTCAAAGCGTTTCGCGCCTATCTGCAGGCTAACGATCTGGAGGCCGACTGGGAAAGCGTCAGCCGCGCCGAAAACGCCATGCTGGTCAACGCACTGTCGATGATGGCGCCCTACGGGCCGGCCGAGAAACAGGCGCTGCTCGAAGCGGCCGATCTGAAGACACGCGCCGAGACCCTGATCGCCATCACCGAAATGGCGCTGGCGCGCGACAATGAGGATTTCGGTTCGAGTTTGCAGTAGGCTCTTGCCTTCTCCCCTTGTGGGAGAAGGTGGATCGGCGCGCAGCGCCGAGACGGTTGAGGGGTGTTGGAAGGATCGCCGTCGGTGCCAAGCTGGAACACCCCCTCATCCGACCAAGCTTCGCTCGGCCACCTTCTCCCACAAGGGGAAGGGGAAGTCCGCGCTCGAAACCTTAACCGATTGCCTTGTGAAAAGGATGGATCGAATGGCGGATGGACGTGACGGGAACAGGACTGTCGACCCCAAGCTGCTGGAACTCTTGGCCTGCCCGCTGACCAAGGGGCCGCTTGCCTGGGATCCGGAGCGCGGCGAGCTTATCTCGCGGGTGGCAAAGCTTGCCTATCCGGTGCGGGACGGCATTCCGATCATGCTGCCATCGGAAGCGCGTGTCATCACCATAGATGATGCCATGCCACCGCCGCCGCGCCTGGCTGGCTCAGAATAGAGGCCGCTCCGCAGCAATCCTTCGCGCCCCCCTCTGTCCCGCCGGCATCAAATTCTCCACCGCAACGCTCTGACGAAGACAGGGGACCTATTGAAAATTGCGTCCCTTGGGCATGACCTTCTCCGCCTTTCCCAATAATTCCGCTTGCGCGGTGCTATCGGACTGGTCCTCCTCTGGGCCGCTCGAAGGCTCATCCGCAGGCCTTGCCTGCTCAAGCAGCACCGACAGCCACGGCGTCAGATCCTCGACCTTCTCGGCGACGATATGGATAACGTCCGATTCCGATTGCAGCTTGCCGGTGACGCGGATGAGACGCGCGCCCATGACGATGGGGCGGAAGCGGTCAAAAGTCCTTTCCCAGAAAATGATGTTGGCGACCGCATTCTCGTCTTCCAGCGTCAGGAAAATCGCCTTGCCATTGCCCGGCCGCTGCCGCACCAGCACGAGGCCGGCGACCGAAACGCGCCGGCCGTCCCGCACCTGGCCGAGCCGCACATTGGGCGTGACGCCGGAACGATCCAGCCTTTGACGCAGGAAGGCGACCGGGTGCGCCTTCAGCGACAGGCCAAGCGAGCGGTAGTCGTGGACGACGTGCTCGCCGAGCGGCATTGTCGGGAGCCTGGTTGCAGGCTCCAGATCGCGCAAGCGGATCGCCGGCTGGTCGAACAGCGGCAGCTTTTCGGCGGCACTCTTGCCGTCGAGCGCGCGGACCGCCCATAGAGCGTCGCGACGGTTCAATCCAAGCGACCGGAAAGCGTCGGCCTGCGCCAGTTTTTCGATCTCGTCGACGTTGAGGCCCGAGCGCAGCCAGACGTCGCGTACGGATGCATAGCCGGCGCCGCGCCTCGACACAAACGCTTCCATGCGCTCCTTCGACAGGCCCTTGACCTGGCGAAAGCCGAGCCGGACGGCATGGCTGGTCCGGATGACGCCGCGCATCTGGGCATGGCGGTCAAGGATACGATCCGGATCGAAAGGCGATTTCTCCAAGGCGCAATCCCAGCCGGAAAAATTGACGTCGACCTCGCGGATTTCGACGCCGTGGTCATGCGCGTCGCGGACAAGCTGGGCCGGCTGGTAAAACCCCATCGGCTGGGAATTCAGGATCGCGGCGCAGAACACGTCGGGATAGAAGGTCTTGAACCAGCAGGAGGCATAGACCAGCAGGGCGAAGGAGGCGGCGTGGCTCTCGGGAAAGCCGTATTCGCCAAAACCCTCGATCTGCTTGAAGCAGCGCTCGGCGAAGTCTTTTTCGTAGCCCTTGGCGACCATGCCGTCGACCATTCTCTTGCGGTAATTGCCGATCGTGCCGGTGCGCTTGAATGTCGCCATGGCGCGGCGCAGTTCATCGGCCTCGCCCGGCCTGAAGCCGCCAGCAACGATGGCGATCTTCATCGCCTGCTCCTGGAACAGCGGCACGCCCAGCGTCCTGCCGAGTATTTTTTCCAGTTCCGGCTTGGGATATTCGGGTTTTTCCTTGCCTTGCCGGCGGCGCAGATAAGGGTGGACCATGTCGCCTTGGATCGGGCCGGGCCGCACGATCGCCACCTCGATGACGAGGTCGTAAAAGCTTTTCGGCCGCAGCCGCGGCAGCATCGACATCTGCGCGCGCGATTCGATCTGGAAGACGCCGATCGTGTCGGCACGGCAGATCATGTCGTAGACATGCTTGTCCTCGGCAGGCAGAGTGGCCAGCACATAGGGCAGGCCGTACTCGTCCCGCGCCTGCGGATAATGATCCTGGAGCAGGGTGAAGGCGCGCTGCAGGCAGGTCAGCATGCCGAGCGCCAGCACGTCCACTTTGAGGATTTTCACCGCGTCGAGATCGTCCTTGTCCCACTCGACCATCTTGCGCTCGTCCATCGCCGTCTTGACGATGGGCACGATCTCGTCGAGCCGGTCCCGGGTGATGACGAAACCGCCAACATGCTGCGACAAATGACGGGGAAAGCCCATGATCTCGTTGGCGCATTCGATCACATGCCTTGTCGATGGATCAGTCTGATCGAGGCCGCCGGCCTTTGTCTCCTTTTCGCCAAGCTCCGAGGTCGACCAGCCCCAGATCGAACTGGACAGCGCGCCCCGGACGTCGTCCGACAGGCCCATCGCCTTGGCCACTTCGCGCATCGCCGAGCGGCCCCGGTAGCTGACGACGGCGGCGGCCAGCGCGGTGCGCTTCGTGCTGTATTTGGAATAGATGTACTGGATGACCTCCTCGCGCTTTTCATGCTCGAAATCGACGTCGATGTCGGGCGGCTCGTTTCTTTCCTCGGAAATGAAGCGCTCGAAAAGCGTTTCGATCTTGTCCGGGCCGACTTCGGTGATGCCAATGCAGAAGCAGACGATCGAGTTGGCGGCAGAGCCGCGCCCCTGGCAGAGAATGTTCTGGCTGCGGGCGAATTTGACGATGTCGTGGACAGTCAGGAAATAGCGCGCGTAGTTCAGGCGCTCGATCAGAGCGAGCTCCTCCTCGATGCGCTGCGTCACAAAAGCGGGCACGCCCGAGGGGTAGCGGATGGCGGCTCCCTCCTTGGCCAGCCTTTCCAGTTCGGCCTGCGGCCCAAGACCCGATTCCGTCGGCTCGTCGGGATAGTTGTATTGCAGGTCACTGAGCGAGAAGGTCAGCTCGCCGGCAAAACGCAGCGTTTCCGCCAGCGCTTGCGGATGCCTGCGGAAAAGCCGTGCCATCTCCAGCGGCGGCTTTAAGTGACGCTCGGCATTGGCCGCCAGCTCCAGCCCCACCTCGGCGACGGGCACATTGAGGCGGATCGCCGTCAGCACGTCCTGCAGCGGGCGCCGTTCAGACGTATGGTAGAGAACATCGTTGGTCGCCATCAACGGGATGCCGGCCAGCTCCGCCATCGCCGCCGCCTGCTCGATACGGAAGCGGTCGTTGCCGCGGTAATCCGGCGAAACCGCAAGCCGCAGGTTTTCACCGAAACGATCCTTGAGCCGGCTAAGGAGTGCGAGGCTGGTTTCCGCGTCCGCCGACACATCCGGCAGTATGGCGAGCGACAGGAGATCGCCCCATTCGAGAAGATCGCTCTGTTTGAGGAGCGTCGCCCCTTTTTCGTTCTCGTCACGCAGATTGGCCTGCGTCAGCATGCGGCAGAGATGCCCCCAGCCCTTGCGATCCTGCGGGTAGGCGAGGATGTCCGGCGTGCCGTCGCAAAAAACCAGGCGGCAGCCGGGATGATAGGAAGCACCCTCCACCTTGGCCTGCTGCCAGGCGCGCACCACGCCCGCCACCGTGTTGCGGTCGGCGAGACCGATCGCCGAAAACCCCAGGAATTTTGCCGCGACCACCAGCTCCTCCGGTTTCGACGCACCGCGCAGAAACGAGAAGTTCGACTGGATGCCGAATTCGGCATAGGGGTTGGCCGTCAGCGCATTCATGCGAAGATCCCATGCATGAACCAGCGCGGCGAGGGCTGCGAGGCGCCGTAAAGGCCCTGGCGATAGAGCCAGTAACGGCGGCCGTCGGCATCCTCGATGCGGAAATAATCCCGGGTCGGGGCATCTTCTCGTCCCGCCGCCCCTCGCCACCATTCCGGCGCGATGCGCTCCGGCCCTTCGGCGCGCGCGACCCGATAGAGCGCGCGCCGCCAGCGGAAGTTCAAAGGCGGGCCTTCCGGCATTTCGGTGGCCGGCACCTCGATCGGCTCGGGCGAACGGAAAAGCCGGATCGGCCGTTCCGGCTGGAAGACAGTCGTGGGAGCGTCCTTCGCCTTGTCCGGCTGCTTCGGCGGCGAGCTTCTCTGCGGCGCTTCCGTGAAGGGAAGGGTGGCGACGGCGCGCTCCGGCAAATGGCTCTCGACGGCGACCGGCTTCAAGACCGCGCCTTCGCCGAGCCGGGCGCGAATGCGGTCGGCAAAAAGCGCGATATCGGCACCGTCGTCGCTCGTCTCGCCGGCAAGGTCGGCCTGCTGCATGTCGAAGGCGGCGGCGGTCAGCACCGAAAGGCGCACGAGATCGAAGCCGTAGCCGGCGTCGATATCCTGTTCGAGCACGGTAAGCCTTTCGTGGAACAATTTCTGGATCAGCCGCGGCTCGCGCAGAGGCCGCGAGGTGCCGGCGGCGATGCGGCTGACGCCGCCATCGACGCGGAAAAGCAGCAGCGCCAGCCGCCTTGCGCCCTCGCCGCGACGCTCGAGGTCGCTCTTCAAGGTGGTCGCCAGCATGCCGGTCAGCCGCTCGATGTCCTCGGTCAGCATGATCGGCTCGGCAAGGTGACGCTCGACCGAAAGCGGTGCCACCGGCAGGCGCGGCGACACGGCCTCCTCGAGGCGGCCAAGCGCCTGGTCGAGGCGCAAGAGCAGCGATGCGCCGAAGCGGCGGGCCAGCGGCGCGCGCGGTGCCGCCATGACAGCGCCCGCCGTGCGCAGGCCGACGCTTTCGAGGCTGGCGCGTACCTCCGGGTCGATGCGCAGCGCCGCCAGCGGCAAGGGCGCGAGAAGCGCTTCCTCCTCACCATCGGGCACGATGCGGTCGCCAGCAAACCGCGCAGCCGCCCAGGCAGCACCAGGCGTGGCGGCAAGCCCGGCGTGGACATCGAAGCCCTGATGGAAAAAACGCGACAGGATATCGTCCAGCATCGAGCGTTCGCCGCCGAAAAGATGGGTGCAGCCGGTGACGTCGAGATAGAGGCCGTCGGTCCCGTCAAGCGCCACCAGCGGGGTGTAGCGGTCGCACCAGTCGGCGAGGCCTTCGAGCAGGCGCCGGTCGGCCTCCGGATCGGCCTCCACGATGTCGATCGAGGGATGCATGGCGCGTGCGTCGGCTATGCCCATGCCGCGCTTCAGATTAAGCGCCTCAGCCCGTTCGTCGAGGGCGGCGATGCGCTGGGTGTTCCCTTGGCGATGGCTGATCACCAGCGGCAGGTGATCCGACGGCCGGGAACGCCAGGACCGCCCCAGATGCTGCCGCAGGATCCTCTCGGCGGCGAGATGCGGAAACCACAGGGATAGGATTCTTTGGCCGTTCTGGGGCCCATTCCTGAGACCTTCCTTGCTCGCCCCGTCTTTCTTCGAATATGCGTTCATCGGGGTTCCACTCCAGTGTGAATTTTCCGGGCAAGGCCGTGCGGCTCTTGCCGATGGCGACGGTGAAGGCGGGCCGGCCGATCGAGCCGGCGAGCGGCCCGGCAAGCGTCTTACGCGTTGCCGCCGGTGCCGCCGACAGGATGAGGCGGACGGGCGCTGCCGTCGGTTCGGGCTCGCCGGCCTGGCGCAGCAGGAACAGCGGCCGGCCCGCACTCTGCGCGCGGGCGTGCAGCCGCCGCGTCGCGGTGAGGTCAAGCCGCTGCGGGCTGCCGCGGATTTCGAGGATGACGGCGGCCAGTGCCGTCATCCGGGCAGCCTCCTCGGCGATCCACAGCGCATCGAGCAGCCTTGGCGCCTCGGAAAACAGCAATTGCTCCGGCTCGATGCCGAAGAAGGCGTGAAGCCCCCTGGCATAGGGAAAGCCGGCCTCGCGGAAAACCTCGGATGTGCCGATCCACAGCACCGGCAATCGCGGCCCCTGGCTGAGGATCAGGCTGACGAGCGACAAGGCAAAACCGGCAACGGCCCCGGCATCGCGGGTCGCGGCGCCATGAAACTCGCTCACCGCCGCCTTCGGCAGGCCGCCGCTCAGCGCAGCATCGAGGCGCTCGGCGCCGGTGCGCAAAAACGCATCGGGCGGCGCCACGGCGAGGCCGCGCCGGACAATGGTCAGATTCCGAGCGGGTGTCGGATGCCGAGAGGGTGTCAGACTCTGACGAGGGACATCCGCGTCAAACGACGAACTGGCCGGCGCCTCCAGGCGCTCGGGCAAGGTCCCTTCGATCTTCGCGATCTGGCGGCGCAGGGCAAAAACAGTCTCCCGCGCCACGGCGGTCATCGCCATGACGATCAGCTTCCACTCACAATTGTTCCTGTTATGTTCCCTATAGATTCCAGAGGCCGCCCGAAGAGTCAAGCGGAGTCATGGGGAATTTATTCCTGTAGTGGGGCATGGCACGGGCGCTCCAGCCCCGCTATTTGCCGAGTCCGGCCTGAAAGCCTATATGCCGGGATCAAAGGACAAAGCATGGCTCGCATCTACCAAACACGCATCTGGCACGACCAGCTTTCGCCAACGATGGAGGAAATCGAGCTCCTGGCGCTGGAGGCCTATGCCCATCTGCCGGAGGACTTTCGCAAGTTGACCGGCGAGATCGTCATTCAGATCGCCGAATTCCCGACCGACGAGATCATGGACGACCTTTCGCTGGAAACGCCCTTCGACCTGCTCGGCCTGTTCGAGGGGCGCGGCATCGCCGAGCGCTGGAATCCGCAGACCGGCGAGGGGCCGAACCGCATCACGCTCTATCGTCGCGCCATCCTCGACTATTGGGCCGAGAACGAGGAAACGCTGGGCGACATCGTCACCCATGTGCTGATCCACGAGATCGGCCACCATTTCGGCCTTTCGGACGACGATATGGAGAAGATCGAAGAGGCAGCAGAGTGAGCGACCCCGCTCCTCGTCATCCTGGGGCGGAGCAAGGAGCGAAGCGACGCGGCGCAGACCCCAGGATCCATGCCGTGATAGTGATGCAGTGCGCCGGCGGTGCAGAACCGAACGCTCATCATCCCGTTCTGGGTAACGGGGCTATCCCGATCGGTGGTAGATCACACTAATCCTGATCCGCCGTGCCCTTCGGCAGAGGTAACGGCATGGATCCTAGGGTACTCCGCGACGTCGCTTCGCGACTGCTACGCCCTAGGATGACGAAGGACGAGCGCTTCAGCGAACCTCCCTACCAGTCGCTGAGCTTGGTGTCGGGGCCGTATTCCTGGCCCTCGATGTCCTTCACCACCGCCTGGCCGCAGCGCATGGTCTTGGCCTCCTTGTCATAGGCATAGGTCGGCGAGCCGAACAGGTGCCAGCCCTTGTTCAGCGCCGCCGTCACCTTGTGGCAGAAGCTGGCATCGTCCGGGCCGGACAGAAAGCGGTAGAGTTTCATTCTTCAATCCTGTCGTCAGTTACGTTAGTCATGCGCGAACAGCGGCGGCCTTCGCCAGCAGTTTTTCGGCCTGCGCCAGATGCAGCCGCTCGACCATCTTGCCGTTCAGCGCAACTACCGCCCTACCGATATTTTCGGCGAGCGCGAAGGCATCCTTGACCGCGCGCGCCTCGGCTATTGCTTCGGGCGACGGTGCAAAGGCGCGGTTCGCGGCTTCGATCTGGGCCGGATGGATCAGCGACTTGCCGTCAAAACCCATGGCGGCCGCTTCCGTGCACTCGCGCGCAAACCCGTCCATATCGCGAAAATCATTGAAGACGCCATCGAGCAGGTCGAGGCCGCCGGCACGCGCGGCGAGCACCATTTGCATCAGCCATGGAACGAGATAGCGCCGATCGGGCGTGGCGAGAATTCCGGTGTCCTTGACCAGGTCGTTCGTTCCGGCAACGAAACAAGCCAGTCGAGAGGCCGGATCGCGGCCCAGCTCGGCAATCGGCCCGATATTGAGCAGCGCCTTGGGCGTCTCGATCATCGCCCACAGCTTGACTTCGTCGGCGATAAAATTGTCGTCGAGCACGTCGCCGGCCTCGAGAATGTCGCGCGGCGTGTCGACCTTGGGCAGCAGGATGGCGTCGGGCGTGCATTTTGCCGCGGCCAGCAGGTCGGCGCCGCCCCATTCGCTCGACAGCGCATTGATGCGCACCACCATCTCGCAGCGCCGGTTGGAACGGCCGGCGAAAATCGCCGCCAGTTTTTCGCGCGCGGAAGACTTGTCGGCCGGGGCGACGGCGTCCTCGAGATCGATGACGACGGTATCGCAGGCCAGCGATTGGATCTTGGCCAGCGCCTTGTCGTTCGAAGCCGGGACGTAAAGCACCGAGCGGCGCGGGCGGTAGCTTTCGCTGGTCATCTCCGATCTATGCCGTCTGCAGCCGGCCGAGGCAAGCCGTGCATAAAAACTGCACGCAATTTCGGAAAATCTCCTCGTCTCCGCCCCGCTTGCCACCCGACCGAATGCGACAAGGGCGGCATGCAAGAGCAAACGAACTCCCGTTGGTCCCTGCCGTACCGGCTTCGCCGCGAAAGCTGGTGGCTCGTCGATCCGCCCCGGACTTCGGTAAACCTCCTCCCTTTCGTCCGGAAATCCCCGCCCACCGGCCGCATCAAAGCCGCCGAGAAAGCCCGATCATGATAGTATTCCTCTCGGCGGCGCCGAGCTATTGCAACCGCTTCGGCGTTGCCGTCCTGCTCGCCGCGCTGGCCGATTTTTTCTTCTATGGCCAACCGGCGGGCATCACGCTTTTCCTGTTCGGCGTTGCGATTGCCGCAGCGAGCATGGCTGTCCATCCTCTCGGTGCCTTCAACGATGGCAGGTTCTGGTTCAAGCCGGTTGCGCTGTTTATGGCGCTGCTGCCGCTTGTGGAAAATGTCAGCGCACTGTCCGTCTCGATCGCGCTGGCGGCGACGGCCATCTTCGCGCTTTCACTGGTCGGACGGTTGCGGCGCGGCCTTGCCCGTATTGCCGGCCAACTCTCGCTGTTCCTGCTTGCAACGCCATTTCGGCTCGTCCTTGATTTCTTCCGCTGGCGCAGGGCGGCGCGGCGGCTTGGCCGGCGGCGCGTGCGCCTTGGTTCTCGCTGATCGACCTGATGGCACTGCTCGAACTCGTCCAGCTGCCACGTCTCGCCTTCTGGCTGTTCGTGCTTGCCTGCGTCTGGGCCTTTCTGCGGCCGCGCCTGCCGCGCTTTCTCCGCCGCCGCAGGGTGTCGCCAGCCAGCGCACCGGCGACGCCGGCCACCAGGACCACCATCGAGGACATCGTCTTCGGCAAGGCCGCTATCCTCCGCGCGCTCGTCGTCTTCAACATCCTGTTCGCGGTGCAGAGCGCACTCGACGCCACCTATCTGTGGGGCGGCATCGCGCTTCCCGACGGGCTGACCTATGCCGCCTACGCGCATCGCGGCGCCTATCCGCTGATCGTCACGGCGCTGCTGGCCGCCGGCTTCGTGCTGGCGGCGCTGCGGCCGGGAAGTGCGACCTCCGGCGATCCGCTCATCCGCCGGCTGGTTTATGCCTGGGTGGCGCAGAACATCCTCCTGGTGATCTCGTCGATCCTGCGGCTCGATCTCTATATCGGTATCTATGCGCTGACCTATTGGCGTGTCGCTGCGTTCGTCTGGATGGGGCTGGTGGCGGCGGGCCTTGTCCTGATCATGGCCCGCATCGCGCGCGAAAAGTCCAACGAATGGCTGCTTTCCGCCAATCTTCTGACGCTATCGGCGACGCTCTATGCCTGCTCGTTCATCAACTTTGCCGCGCTGATCGCCAACTACAATGTCGACCATTGCTTCGAAATGACCGGCCAAGGCACCCAGCTCGACGTCTGGTACCTGCGCTCGCTCGGGCCCGGCGCCTTGCCGGCGGTCGATCGCTTCGTCCAGCACCAGAGCAGGACGGTTTCCGCGGAGGATGCCTCCATCCGCGAACTCGCCGGCTGGTATGCACAGGACGAAGCACGCTTCCGCGCCGGCCAGGAAAACTGGCGGGGCTGGAGCTTTCGTGACTGGCGGCTCAACCGCGCCCTCGACAGGCGTGGCCCGTTCGTGGTTCCTCCGATGTCCGAACCCTTCATGCCGGGCCGCTGATTTGATGCCGCACCACATACTGGTCGCCGACGACGACCCGCACATTCGCGAAATCATCTGCTTCGCGCTGGAAAAGGCCGGCATGAAAACGCTGGCGGTGCCGGACGGCGCGGCTGCCTTGCAGGCGATAGAGCGCCATGCGCCCGATCTCGTCGTGCTCGACATCGGCATGCCGGAAATGGACGGGCTGGAAGTGTGCCGGCGGCTGCGCCACACATCCGACCTGCCGGTGCTGTTCCTGTCCGCCGCGCGCGGCCCACGCCGGAACCAGCCGACGACCGGCAATTCTCGCATGGCAGACTGTTGCTGGTTCCGGCAAGCCATACAGCCAGCTTCGACGGCAAGCCGCTGGCGCTGACGTCGATCGAATTCGCGATCCTGAAAGGCTTTTTGGCGCGGCCGGCGTATGTGCTTGGCCGCGACATGGTGATGGCCAACGCCTATGCGGCCAATATCCATGTCGCAGACCGCACCGTCGACAGCCATATCCGCAATATCCGCGCCAAGCTAGCGGCCGTCGGCTGCGTCGATGCGATCGAGACCGTGCACGGCGTCGGTTTTCGGCTGGGCGGATGCGGCGCGTGAGCGCCCAAGGACTGATTGGCAGCAAATGGCGGCCTCGCCTCGCCACGGTCGTCATCGCCATCCTGATCATGGTGATGGCGCTGCCGCTGGCCGGCCTGTTTTTCTTCCGGCTCTACGAGAACCAGCTGATCCGGCAGACCGAGGCCGAGCTGATCGCCCAAGGCGCCGCCCTTGGCGCGATCTATGCGCAAGAGGTTCGCGAGGCCGGCATTGCCCCGGAAAAGCTAGGCGCACCCGTGCCTTCACCCAACACCAGCGATCGGGCCTCTCCCTACCAGCCGATCGAACCGGGCCTCGATCTTGCGTCCGACGGGATCCTGCCGACCCGGCCCGCGGCCACCGCGGCCAGCGCCGATCCCGCCTTCGCTTCAATCGGCGCACGCCTGTCGGGCATTCTTGCCGAGACGCAGAAGACCACGCTCGCCGGCTTCCGGCTGCTCGATCCCAGAGGCGTGGTCATCGCCGGCCGTGAGGAGGCCGGCCTGTCGCTCGCGGCTGTCGAAGAGGTTCGCGCAGCGCTTGCCGGCCGCTACGCCAGCGCGCTCAGGCTGCGGGTTCCCGACCAGCCGTCGCCGCCGCTCTATTCGGTCAGCCGCGGCACCAAGGTTCGCGTCTTTGTCGCCATGCCGGTTGCGGTCTCCGGCAAGGTCGCCGGCGTCGTCTATCTGTCGCGGACGCCGAACAACATCGTCAAGCATCTCTATGGCGAGCGCGGCAAGGTGGCGCTGGCGGCAATCGCCATCCTCGGCGGCGCGCTGCTGATCGGGCTGGTCTTCCTGCGCGCCGTCAGCCGTCCGATCTATGCGCTGATGGAACGCACGAAACGCATCGCCGCCGGCGACCGCGCGGCGATCAGGCCGCTCGATCACCACGGCACGCGCGAAATGGGTGAACTCTCTGCTGCTTTCCTCGACATGGCCGAAAAGCTGCACGCACGCTCCGACGGCATCCAGACCTTTGCCACCCACGTCTCGCACGAGCTCAAATCGCCGCTGACGGCGATCCAGGGGGCCGCCGAACTGCTGCGCGATTCAGGCAGCGCGATGGACGAGGCCGAGCGGCGGCGGTTTTCGGACAATATCGTCACCGATGCCGGCCGGCTCAATCTGCTGGTGCGCCGCCTGCTCGACCTGGCGCGCGCCGAAAATCTCGAGCCCAGCGGCGAAAGCACGTCGCTCACTGCTGCGCTGGCGCTGCTGCCGGCCGACGACAGGCTGGCGGTGCGCGTCGAGGCGGGCACCGAGATCGGGCTGCGCATATCGGCCGAAAACGCGGCGATCGTGCTGGCCAATCTCATCGACAATTCGGCGCGGCACGGCACGACGCTGGTATCGGTCACAGCCGCAAAAGCAGACGGCAAGGCCACCATCGTGGTCGCTGACGACGGCGCCGGCATCTCGCCCAGCAACCGAGGCCGCATCTTCGAGCCGTTCTTCACCACGCGCCGCGATTCCGGCGGCACCGGCATGGGCCTCGGCATCGTGCTGGCCCTCCTGAAAGCGCATGATGGCACGATCCGGCTGGTTGACTCGGCGAGCGGCACGCGCTTCGAGATCATCCTGCCGGCGGCGTGACTCGGCGGTTCAGATCGGAAGGGCCAAAAGGTGCATTACGACATCGTCATCATCGGCGGAGCCATCGTCGGCTCCTCGGTCGCCTATTATCTGCGCGAGGAAGGGTTTTCGGGCTCGATCGCGCTTGTCGAGCGCGACCCGCAATTTTCTCATGCCGCGACGACGCTGTCCTGCGCCTCCATCCGCCAGCAGTTTTCGATCCCGGAAAACATCCGGCTGTCGCAATTCACGCTGAAACTGTTCCGGCGGCTCAGGGAAGAGTTTGGCGCGGACGCCGATATCGGCTTTCGCGAAGGCGGCT
>NZ_JAMYPO010000024.1:0-100418 GCF_040320365.1 Mesorhizobium sp. M0701 | reverse complement strand
ACGGACGGCTCCCTTGTTTGAGATCTCAACGAACTCATTCTGGCACATCCGATGCCGTCGGGCGCCGTCCACCCCATCATGCCGTGATGGTCGCCTAAGAATGCAGCGATGCAGAACGAGTGCCGGTGCCCCCTCTGCTCTGCCGGACATTCGTCGCTCGGAAAGCCAAGCAATGGCTTCCGCTCCTCGCTCCCATCCACGAGATTGGCAGCGCCCTTTCACGACGTCGAAGATTGGCGAAGCCGGTCTCTCTGGGGGAAATGCCCGGCAGGGCGCTGTCCCGCCGGCGTTTCGCACCTTCTGCACTGCCGCGCTGCTCGGAAGGCACGGCATGGATCCTAGGGTCTCCGCGACGTCGCTTCGCTCCTGCTCCGCCCTAGGATGACGACGAGAGGATTGCCCCTCGTCATTCCTTCACTGGCTCATTGAGCATGGCTTCAATGTTGTAGCCATCGGGATCAAGTACAAAACAGGCATAGTAATTCTCTGCATATTCCGGACGCGGGCCGGGTACACCATTGTCTGCGCCACCTGCGTCGAGGGCAGCTCGATAGAACGCGTCAACCGCTGCCCTGCCATTTACCCGGAAAGCGACGTGCACACGGGTCAGCGGTGGTTTGCTGTCCGAATGTTGAATCTCGAACAAGCTGCCGCTGCCGACATCAAAAGCCCAAAACACCCCCTGCTTACCAAAGGAAAGGCGATATCCCAAAGGTCCAAAAGCTCTTTCGTAGAAGAGTTTGCACTTCTGCAGATCGCTCACTGCAACCGTTATGTGATCAATCATTCCGCACCATCGCGGGACTCTGACACTCGAAGCGGGACGCCGCAACCCTGCAGCACCACAGCCCGGCTCTATGCCTCGACATATTCCGCCAGGCTGACAGCTTTGGGCACATCCAGCCCATCGGCCCGCAGGCCTTCGATATGAAGGCGTATTGCGTCACGAATTTCGGTTTCCACTTCAGGCACCGTCGCACCGGTGGCGATGCAGCCGGGCAGATCCGGCACATAGCGGAAAAATTGTTTCCGGCTTTTTCAATCACCACCGCGTATCGCATGTCATCACTCCTTCAGACCGGACTGCTTGAGGATACTGTTCAGGGTTCCTGGAGCAACCTCTTCAGACGGCTTGCCGGCCACCGTGACGCGGCCGGCTTTGATTTCATGATTATGTTGGCGATGACTGCCTTTGGTTGCAATCGGTGGCGGCGCACCTCCTCAAAGGTTTATCTCGACCGCAAATGGTCCTCGCAATAGTCCGACCCCAGCCTGTCGCAAGGTGAGGGGCCGCATCGACCTCAACGTCTTCCACGGCGACGAGAACGCCTGGCGGGCTTGAGCTGGCGGAGGATAGGAATTGGTCGACGCAGAGTAGGGTGAGGAGCGGTCTTCCCTTCTCCCCTTGTGGGAAAGGTGGATCGGCGCGCAGCGCTGCGATGGTTGAGGGTTGTTGGACGGAATGCCGAGGGTGCCAAGCTGGAACACCCTTCATCCGGCCTCGCTTCGCTCTATTGCTTCAGTTTCGCCACCCTTGTCAGGTTTCGGGGTTTTGGCTTCATTTTTTTGAGTTGCAACCTCAGCAACTCGCGCGAAACGTCGTTGACGTTTGTCTCGAGCTACGTACCATTCTTCGAAAAGGCTCTCTATCAACTCAATCAAGGCTTGTGCCTCGTTTGGGTCGACATCGACAATCACGTCGATGTCTTTCTCCATGTGCGCGCCGATATTGCCAATCTTACGCAACCCGTCGATTGCATCGATGCTATCAATTGAAACACCTTGTGGGGCCGTCCCACCCGTCGCAGAATCCCGTAGTGTATTTATTTCATCTACAAGACGGCTTTTGGCTATGCCGCAAAAATCTCTAATCATACCTTGTAAGCAGCGTCTCGCTAGCGTTGCTGATGCTTTTGGACTAAGGTCTCTGATGCGACAGGCTTCCTCGTAGTCTGTTACTATTGGCCTAGGAATGTATTTTGGCTGCGGCTTCGCCTGACTTTCAGGGCGAAGCTGATGGATTGAAATGGGGTCTCTAAACGCATAGCTGCCTCCGCTTGCCGGCGCCGAATATCGGCCAACTGTGGCTGTTATTTGAACCTGATCACATTCCTGGTTCGCACAGCCTATTGCGGATATTTGCACCGCCAAGGAAGGGTAGTTTTTGCTTTCAACGGAGACATCTGCTCTGTCTACAGAGTATTTATTGTCCGTGACCGTTTGGACGTGCCCGCAATAAGGGCACGTCCAACTAAACACGCTAGCCATACCTCAGCTGCACCCGCTCGTAGCCCCACACGTATCGCACTTCTCACAAGTGCCGTTCCGCACCATCGTGAAGTTATGGCATTCCGAGCATTCGTTGCCGGTGTAGCCCTGCATCAATGATTGCTGGCGCCGGTTGGCGGCGAGCGCTTTGGCTTCGGCTGCTTCTTTCGCGGCCTCGTCGGTGAACAGCTCCGTCGGGTCGGAGGCTTCCGCGTAGACGATGTCCTCGACCAGTTCCCTGGCGCGCTCCTCGTAGTCGCGCTTGTAGGCGATGGCTTCGTCGCTGGCCGGCTTCAGCGTCAGCACGTTGGAGCCGGAGAAGGCGGTCGGGGCGGTACGGGCTGGAGTTCCGGAGCCGGAACCCGCAAAGCCTTTCGGCTCGGCGCCCGACACCAGCTTGACCGGCGAGGCGCCGCGGGTCAGGCCCTTGGAGAAGGGCGTTGCCTTGCCTTCGTTGATGCCGCGCCCGAGCGCAGTCTTGTCGAAGTCCGACTGGTCGACATGGGCGAGGTCGTGGCGGCCGAGATAGGAGACGGCGAGTTCGCGGAAGACATAGTCGAGGATCGACGTGGCGTTCTTGATCGCGTCATTGCCCTGCACCATGCCAGCCGGCTCGAATTTGGTGAAGGTGAAGGCCTCGACGAATTCCTCGAGCGGCACGCCATATTGCAGGCCGAGCGAGATGGCGATGGCGAAGTTGTTCATCATCGCCCGGAAGGCCGCACCTTCCTTGTGCATGTCGATGAAGATCTCGCCGATACGACCGTCATCAAACTCGCCAGTGCGCAGATAGACCTTGTGGCCGCCGACGACCGCCTTCTGGGTATAGCCCTTGCGGCGGTTCGGCAGCTTCTCGCGGTCACGGTAGAGACGCTCGACGACGCGCTCGACGATCTTCTCGGTCACCTGAACGGCGCGCTGTGCGGCCGGCGCCGCGATCAGCTGCTCGATGGCTTCGTCCTCGTCGTCTTCGACGTCGGCGAGCAGCGAGGCATTGAGCGGCTGCGACAGCTTCGAGCCGTCGCGATAGAGCGCGTTAGCCTTCAGCGCCAGCTTCCACGACAGCATGTAGGCGCCTTTGGCGTCTTCCACCGTCGCGTCGTTCGGCATGTTGATGGTCTTGGAAATGGCGCCGGAGATGAAGGGCTGCGCCGCCGCCATCATCATGATGTGGCTGTTGATCGACAGCGAACGCTTGCCGATCTTGCCGCACGGGCTGGCGCAGTCGAACACCGGCAGGTGTTCGGCCTTCAGGAACGGCGCGCCTTCCAGCGTCATCGCCCCGCAGACATGGATGTTGGCGGCCTCGATATCTTTCTTCGAAAAACCAAGCGCCGGCAGCATCTCGAATGAGAAATCGTTGAGCTGCTCGTCGGTGAAGCCGAACGTCTCCTTCACCCAGTCAGAGCCCAGCGTCCACTGGTTGAAGACGAACTTGATATCGAAGGCCGACTTCAATGCCGCATTGAGCGCGGCGATCTTTTCGTCGGTAAAGCCTTTTGCCTTGAGCGAGCCAGGATTGATGCCCGGCGCCTGGTTGAGATTGCCGTGGCCGACCGCATAGGCCTCGATCTCGGCGATCTGGCTCTCGGAATAGCCGAGCGTGCGCAGCGCTTCGGGCACCGCGCGGTTGATGATCTTGAAATAGCCGCCGCCGGCCAGCTTCTTGAATTTCACCAGCGCGAAGTCGGGCTCGATGCCGGTGGTGTCGCAATCCATCACCAGGCCGATCGTGCCGGTCGGTGCGATCACCGTTGCCTGCGCGTTGCGGTAGCCATGCTCCTCGCCGAGCTCGATGGCGCGGTCCCAGGCGGCCTTGGCATGGTCGGCAAGTTCCTGCTGCTTGAGATCGGAGGCGACCAGCGGCACCGGGTTGACGGCAAGCTTCTCATAGCCGTCTCTTTCGCCATAGGCAGCACGGCGGTGGTTGCGCATGACGCGCAGCATGTTTTGCGCATTGCGGTCATAATCGGGGAAGGCGCCGAGCTCGGCGGCCATTTCAGCCGAGGTGGCATAGGCCGTGCCGGTCATGATCGCGGTGAGGGCGGCGCAGATGGCGCGGCCCTCGTCGGAATCATAGGGAATGCCCGAGGTCATCAGCAGGCCGCCAATATTGGCGTAGCCGAGGCCGAGCGTGCGGTACTCGTAGGAAAGCTTGGCGATCTCCTTCGACGGGAACTGCGCCATCATGACGGAGATTTCCAGCACCATGGTCCACAGCCGCACCGTGTGCTCGTAGGCAGCGATGTCGATCGTGCCGTCGGCATTGCGGTAGGGCAGAAGGTTGATCGAGGCCAGGTTGCAGGCGGTGTCGTCGAGAAACATGTATTCCGAGCACGGGTTGGACGCCCGGATCGCACCGGCCGAGGCGCAGGTGTGCCAGTCGTTCATCGTCGTGTTGAAATGCAGGCCCGGATCGGCCGATGCCCAGGCGGCATAGCCGATCTTTTCCCAGAGATCGCGCGCCTTCAGTGTCTTCAGCACCTTGCCGTCCTTGCGGGCGGTGAGATGCCAGTCGCCGTCCTGCTCGACGGCGCGCAGGAAATCATCCTTCAGCGACACCGAATTGTTGGAATTCTGGCCGGAAACGGTGAGATAGGCGTCCGAATCCCAGTCGGTGTCGTAGGTCTTGAACGACATCGAGGTGTAGCCCTGCCTGGCGAACTGGATGACGCGGTAGATGTAGTTCTCCGGCACCGCGTCCTTCTTGGCCGCCTTGATCTCGCGCTTCAGCGCGGTGTTGACCGCCGGGTCGAAGCAGTCGTCGCCATTGCCTTCGCAGTTGATGCAGGCCTTCATGATCGCTTCGAGATGCTTCTTGACGATCTTCGAGCCGGTGACCAGCGAGGCGACCTTCTGCTCCTCATTGACCTTCCAGTCGATGAATTCCTCGATATCGGGATGATCGGCGTCGACGATGACCATTTTCGCGGCGCGACGCGTCGTGCCGCCCGACTTGATGGCGCCCGCCGCGCGGTCGCCGATCTTGAGGAAGCTCATCAGCCCCGACGAGCGGCCGCCGCCCGACAGCTTTTCGCCTTCGCCGCGCAGGAACGAGAAATTGGAGCCGGTACCGGAGCCGTATTTGAACAGCCGCGCCTCACGCACCCACAGGTCCATGATGCCGCCTTCATTGACGAGGTCGTCCTGCACGCCCTGGATGAAGCAGGCATGCGGCTGCGGATGCTCGTAGGAAGACTTCGACTTGGTCAGCTTGCCGGTGAACGGGTCGACATAGAAGTGGCCCTGGCTCGGGCCGTCGATGCCATAGGCCCAGTGCAGGCCGGTGTTGAACCATTGCGGCGAGTTCGGCGCGACGCGCTGGGTGGCCAGCATATAGGCGAGCTCGTCGCGGAAGGCGCGCGCGTCTTCCTCCGACTTGAAGTAGCCGCCCTTCCAGCCCCAATAGGTCCAGGTACCGGCAAGCCGGTCGAAGACCTGGCGGGCGTCGATCTCGGAACCGTAGCGCTCGGCTTCCGGCAGCTTGGCCAGTTCAGCCTCGTCGGCGACGGAGCGCCACAGGAAGGAGGGGACTTGCGTCTCTTCGACCTTCTTCAGCCGTGCCGGGACGCCCGCCTTGCGGAAATATTTCTGCGCCAGGATATCGGCGGCAACCTGGGAGAACTGCGCCGGCACGTCGATGTTGTCCAAGCGGAACACCACCGATCCATCCGGATTCTTGATCTCGGAAAGCGCCTTGCGGAATTCGATCTCCGCGTAAGCTGATTGCCCTGGCTTGGTGAAACGACGCTCGATGCGCATTGGTCCGGTCCCTTTTGTCTACATATAGCGCTTTTCCCAGAGGATTTCTGCCCTCTTGAGGAAACGCGCATGTCCGCCGTCTGCCGGCGTTCGAAACCCGCCGGCTCTCATCATCACAGTCTCCGCCGCCCTGCCGGTCGAACCTCTTGCGAGGCCGCTGTCAACGCGCTCACGGACCCTGTGGGTCCCTCAAAACTGAAAACTTTTTGTAACGCCCTCGGTCGAGGGAGCTTCACATTATCTAGCGTCGAACCTGCCTGCAAACACTAAATATAGTATTAACAGACAATTTATTCAAGTCCGACAATCCTCCCCTTTCGCCCCCCAAGGCTTCAAAATCCCACGCCTTCGCCGGCCTCGTAAACAGGCGGGAATGCGGCTCAAAACGCACATATTCCGGGAAAAAGACCGGCCTCGAAACTTTTCCGGTCGCACTCTCAACAGGAGCGCATGGCCTATAAAAGGCGACTCGTTTTGCGCCGTCAAGGATTCGTTTGCGTAGCTTTTATGACCCCCACATCTTGTGTGTCACACATGTGGATAACGGGGATAGAAGCGGAGCGCAAGGAAGGGTCGGCTCTGGGTGGAGGCGCTTCGGCAACGACGTTCACAGCACCTGAGCGATAGGCTATGCGCGACTGAGACTCAGGAGAACCGATGCGGATCGGCGCAGAAATGGGCGATGATCTGGCTGAGGTCGGGTTCGTTGACCATGCGCACAGCCTCGGCGGCGCTGACCCATTTGCGGCTGCGTGCCCGCTTTTCCTTCCACCGGTCGGCGACCTTGTCGACCTGCAGCGGGAACACCAGGACCTCGCACGGCACTTCCTCGCCGGTAGCCAGCAGCTTGGCATAGAAATAGCGGCCGGCCTCGTGATGCGAGATTGTGCCGCTCAGGCCGGCCTCCTCGCCGGCTTCGCGTGCCGCCGCTTCGCAAAGCGGCTCCTTTGCTTCCGGCCAGCCCTTGGGAAGCACCCAGCGGCCGGTATCGCGGCTGGTAATCAGCATGATTTCGACGCCGTCGCCGCTATCGCGCCAGGGCAGCGCTGCAACCTGCAGGCGGGAGGGCACCGCGCCGAAGAGTCGCCGGACCCTTTCGGCCTTATGGTTGTGCGTCGTTGGCCTCGTCAACATCGGAGAAGCTTGCCCCAGCTTCCAGAATCATTTGCCGTCTCACGAATCTTACGGCTAATTATAAGCAATGAAAGTAAAAAATGTTTCACGGATCGGCCAGATTCCGTCAATCTGCGCCGATCTCAGCCTAATGGCGCGACTGCAGCAGCGTCGCGCCACGCCTTTATCGGTGTGCGGAGGTCCCCTGGGCGGACTCGGTGCATCAAGCGGCGTTGCCGCGAATCAGCCGGCGTGGTCGTCGGCGATCGGCTTCTGGTAGGTGAAGCCCATGTCCCAGGGAAAATAGATCCAGGTGTCCTGGCTGACCTCGGTGACGAAAGTGTCGACCATCGGCCTGCCTTTCGGCTTGGCATAGACGGTGGCGAAATGCGCCCTGGGCATCATCGCGCGCACGATGCCTGCCGTCTTGCCGGTGTCGGTCAGGTCGTCGATGATCAGCACGCCGGCCCCGTCATCGGCGAGCAGCGCCGGCGTGACCTCCTTCAGCACCTGCAATTGCCCCTGGCTGGTATAATCGTGGTAGGAGGCGACGCAGACCGTCTCGATGATGCGGATGCCAAGCTCGCGCGAAATAATGGCGGCCGGAACCAGGCCGCCGCGCGTGATGCAGACGATCGCCTTCCATTGCCCCTTGTTGGCGCCGGCAAGCCGCCAGGCGAGCGCGCGCGCATCGCGGTGGAACTGGTCCCAGGAGACCGGGAAGGCTTTTTCGGGCAGGGACATCTTTCGCGCACTCCGCAAAGCGCGCATCGCGCGCAGACACTATGGAATGCGCGCGGAATTAACTGGAAAGGCTTGGCTTTGGCAAGGGCGCGGCAAAGCTATTGTCCTGCCAGCTATCCCTGTGAACCTACCGCGACAGAAAGGCCGCCACGGGTGCGGTGCGCAGCACCGTTCGCGTCACCCCGCCGAACAGCAGCTGGCGCAGCCAGGAATGGCTGTAGGCGCCGAGCACGAGCAGGTCCGCACCCGACTCGGCGACCCTGGTCTGGATGATGTCGTCGACCGAGGCGCCGCCGGACCTCAGCACCGAGACGCTGACGGTCGCGCCGTGCCTGGACAGCGAGGCGGCGATCTCTGCGCCGGCCGTTTCCGGCGCCTCGTCGAGCGTATCCGGCGGGTCGATGACGACGATGTCCGTCTTCTCGGCCTCGATGATGAAGGGCAGGGCATCGAAGGCCGCGCGCGCGGCTTCCTTGCTGCCGTTCCAGGCGAGCAGCACGTGCTTGAAGCTGGTCACCAACGGACCCGAATGCGGCACCACCAGCACCGGCCGGCCGGCATCGTAGACCAGCGTGTCGACGTCGGCGCTCGGGTCGCTGCCCGATTCGCGCTGCGCGGCGATGATCAGGTCCGCGGTGCGAACGGTCGAGATGCCGGTCAGCGCACTGTCGCCGGAAAAACTCTCGAGGCTGCGCCACTCGAACGACAG
Organism: Mesorhizobium sp. M0701; assembly: GCF_040320365.1. Lineage (NCBI taxonomy): Bacteria > Pseudomonadati > Pseudomonadota > Alphaproteobacteria > Hyphomicrobiales > Phyllobacteriaceae > Mesorhizobium > Mesorhizobium sp. M0701. The sequence continues at coordinate 91,822 of NZ_JAMYPO010000024.1, read as the reverse complement.
GCCGGAATTCTCGATGCGCTTGTGAAAGGCGGCCTGCAACTTCTCGGCGCGCTCCCGGTTCATATCGGCGGAAACCTGCAGGAACTCGGTGTCCGGAAAGCCGGTGGCAGAGGTGTAGGGCACGGGCAGCGCCTCGGCATGGATGCCGATCAGATGGCTCTGGAACCGGCCGGCCAGCGGGATCGCGCAGTCGAGGACGCGCTCGGCGTCCTGTTCGTTCTGTAGTATGGCGACGATGGTCTTGAAGCGCATGGCAGTCCCTCACTTCTTACGGCGATCCCATCCGTGACAAACGTCACTGCGCGATGCTGGTTCCGTCAGGCCGGCCGATCAGCCCACTCGGCTTGCCTTGATCAAGCCCGCCACCATAGCCTCTACGTCGGCGCGTGCGGAGTCCAGCGCCTGCTGGCTGCGGGCGCGCACCACCAGTTCCGTCCAGAACTTGCCGTCGCCATATTTCGGGTAGGAGCCGATGATCGTGTCCGGATGCGCCTTCTGGATGTCGCCCAGCGGCCCGCCGATCAGGCCTTCGCCGAACGGGCATTCCACGGTTGCCGACAGCATTTTGGTGCCGGCCCGCAATGTCGGCACGACATTGTCGAGCATCGCCTGGAAAATCGCCGGCACGCCGGCCATGACATGGACGTTGCCAATGCGAAAGCCCGGTGCAACCGACACTGGATTATCGATGTGGTCTGCCCCGCGCGGCATCCGCGCCATGCGCTTGCGCGCTTCGGTGTATTCGATGCCGCGGGCGGCGTAGCTTGCCTCCAGCAGGGCGTAGGCCTTGGCGTCGTATTCGCATGGCACGCCAAAGGCCTTGGCAACCGAATCGGCGGTGATGTCGTCATGCGTCGGGCCGATGCCGCCGGTGGTGAAGACATAAGTATAGCGGGTGCGCAGCGCATTCACCGCAGCGACGATCTCGTCTTCTTCGTCGGGAACGATGCGGACTTCCTTCAGGTCGATGCCGATCGCCGTCATGATGTCGGCGAGGTGGCCGATGTTCTTGTCCTTGGTGCGGCCGGACAGAATCTCGTCGCCGATGACGAGCATGGCGGCGGTGACGATTTCGGTCATGACTGGCTCCGGCAAACGGGTCGCCTGAGATAGCGCGGCAAACGGCCGGCGGCAATGCCGCCAAACGACGGATCTACCTGTGCCACCTCCCTTGCAGTACACCCGTTGGCGGGTGATGCTGCGTGCCGGTTTGGAGCCCTGAGCAAGACATGCCGGCATCGATTCTGCTATGGCTACCCGGCGCGCTGTTTCTGCTGGCGCTCGTCGTGGCAGCCTATCCGATGCTGGCGACGCTGCGGATCGCGGCGAAGGCCGAAAGGCTGGTGCCGGCCAGTGGCAAATTCATCGAGATCGACGGCAACCGCATCCATTATGTCGAGACGGGCGAGGGGCGGCCGATCGTCTTCCTGCACGGCCTCGGCGCGCAGCTTCATCAATTCGGCCACACGCTGTTCGGACGGTTCGGCCCGAACTATCGGCTGATCGCGCTCGACCGTCCGGGCTCCGGCTATTCGGTGCGGGCCAGGGGCGCCAGCGGACGGCTGTCCGAGCAGGCCGAGGTCGTGCGGCATTTTATCGACGCGCTTGGGCTGGAAAGGCCTCTGGTCGTCGGTCATTCGCTGGGTGGCGCCATCGCGCTGACGCTGGCTATCGAGCATCCCACGGCGATTTCCGGCATCGCCTTGCTGGCACCGCTGACCCATCTGGAGCCGGACGCGCGCCAGAAGTTCGGCCCGCTGTACATCAAGTCGCCGCTGCGGCGCCGGATCATGGCTCATACGGTGGCGATCCCGGCGGCTCTCAAATATGCCGAAGCGACGCTTGCCTTCATCTTCGCGCCGCAGACGGCGCCGGCCGACTATATGGTCGAGGGCGGCGGCTGGTGCGGGCTGAGGCCAACCCATTTCTATGCAACGTCGACCGATGTCGTGGCCATTGAGCACGACCTTGGCCGCATCGAGCCACGCTATGGTGAGATCACCATGCCGGCCGGCATTCTGTTTGGTGCTTCCGATCTCGTGCTGGGCATCGATATTCAAGGCTGGCCGGTGGTGGAAAAGATCAGGGGGCTCGATTTCGAGGCTGTCGAGGGGCTTGGCCACATGCCGCAATTCGTCGAGCCGGAACGGGTCGTCGCTTTCATCGAACGCATTGCCGACCGCGCATTTGCGCCGAAGTCCGACACCGGCAGCTGACACCCTTCCGGAACGCGGTCTCGGCCGGCAGGGTGCCCGCCCCGGGCATCCCGGCCGCCGGGAATACCTCCGAACCCAATCACGATGCTGGCTATTCCTTCACGGCTCCGGTCATCGAGGAAACATAGTGCTCGACAAAGAACGAATAGAGCACCACGACCGGCAGCGAGCCGATCAGCGCTCCCGCCATCAGCGCCCCCCATTCATAGACGTCCGAGCGCACCAGCTCGGTGAGCACGCCGACCGGCACAGTCTTGTTTTCGGACGACTGGATGAAGGTCAAGGCGTAGATGAACTCGTTCCATGACAGCGTGAATGCGAAGATGCCGGCGGAAATCAGGCCCGGCACCGACAGCGGCAGCACGATCTTGGTGAGGATCTGCCAACGGCTCGCCCCGTCGATCAGCGCGCATTCTTCCAGCTCGAACGGGATCGAGCGGAAATAACCCATCAGCAGCCATGTGCAGAACGGGATCAGGAAGGTCGGATAGGTGAGGATGAGCGCGAACGGCGTGTCGTAAAGTCCAAGGTTGAACACCATCACCGAGAGCGGAATGAACAGGATCGACGGCGGCACGAGATAGGCGAGGAACACCGCGAGGCCGACCTGCCGCGCCCCGGAGAACCTCAAGCGTTCGATCGCATAGGCAGCGAACACGGCAACCAGCAGCGACAGGAACGTGGCGGCGGTCGAGATGATGATCGTGTTGAGCAGCCAGCCCGGATAAGACGTCTCGAAGAGCAGGTAGCGGATATGCTCGAGCGTCGGATGCACCACCCAGAACGGATTGAAATTGGCGTAGTCGGTCATCTCGAGGTTGGGCTTAACCGCCGTGATCGTCATCCAGTAGAACGGAAACAACAGCACGATGACGAAGATCAGCAACGGCAGGTAGACCGTCACCACGCGCCGCGGCAAACTCTGCAGGTAGCCCATGCCGCCTTCGTCGAGTTCCGGGCGTTTGCTCGTTTCGATCGCGGTCATGTCAATCTCCGCCGCCCTGCTGCCATTTGCGACGCTGCAGGCCAAAATAGCTGAACAGGATCGCCGCCAGCAGGAACGGGATCATGGCAACTGCGATCGCGGCGCCTTCGCCAAGCTGGCCTCCGGAAATGCCGCGCTGGAACGACAGCGTCGCCATCAGATGCGTGGCGTTCACCGGCCCGCCGCGCGTCAGCACATAAATCAGCTGGAAGTCGGTGAAGGTGAACAGCACCGAAAACGTCATGGTGATGGCGATGATCGGCGTCAGCAGCGGCAGCGTCACATAGCGGAACAATTGCCAGCGGCTGGCGCCGTCGAGCGTGGCGGCCTCGTAGAGCGACTGCGGAATCGTCTGCAGGCCGGCAAGCAGCGTGATCGCCACGAAAGGAATGCCGCGCCAGACATTGGCGGCGATGACCGAAGCCCGCGCATTCTCGGGATCGCCGAGGAAGTTGATGCGATGGTCGATCAGGCCCATTTCCATAAGCGCCCAGGACAGGATCGAGAATTGCGAATCGTAGATCCACCAGAAGGCGATCGCCGACAGCACCGTCGGCACCACCCAGGGCAGCAGGACGATCGCGCGGAAGAACGACTTGAACGGCAGGTTCTGGTTGAGGATAAGCGCCAGCCACAGGCCGAGCGCAAACTTCAGGACCGAGGCGCTGATCGTGTAGAGCAAGGTGTTGAAGACCGAGAGCCAGAAGACGGCGTCATCCCACAGATATTCGTAGTTCTCGATACCGATGAAGATGCCGGGGCGGCCGATGCGGGCATCGGTGAAGCCGAGCCAGACGCCGAGCCCGAGCGGATAGGTCAGGAAGACCAGTAGCAGCGCCGCCGCCGGCAGCATGAAGCCGAAGCCAAGCGCGTTATGACTTTCGGACACGAACGTCATAATGCGCGACAGCGCCGACCGGCGTGGCTGAGCGGCAGTGGAGGTCACGGCCATGGGTCGGCTCCTCTAAGGTCTCATTGAACGGCGGGCGGCCATGCGCGATTCGAAGCCGGGCAGCATGGCTGCCCGGCTGAACCCGGCTCAAACGCGATAGTAGCGGTTTGCGCGCTTCTCGGCTTCTTCCATCGCTTCTTGCGGTGTCGCCTGGCCTGTCACCGCCTTGGCGAACATGTCGACCAGCACATAGTCGGCCATGGTCGCTGCCGAGGCATAGCCAAGCGGGCCGGCATAGCCGTTGGGCCGCAGCGTCGCCGAGGCCTTGGCGTAGGCGGCATTGTTCGGATCGGCCGTCCACACCGGGTTGTTGTCGAAGGCTTTGAGCGTCTGGCAGCAATAGCCTGCCGACGACGTGATCCACTGCGACATTTGCGGATCCTCGAACATGAACTGCAGGTAGGCCTTGGCGGCGTTGGGATAGGGCGTGTAGTCGAAGATCACGGCCGTGGTCACCTGGAACAGCTCGACGGATTTCCCGACCGGGCCGATCGGCAGGTTGGTGGTGCGAATGTCCTTGGCTATTTCAGCCAGCTTCGGATCATTGTCCTTGTTGATCTTGGCCGTGTTGTACGCGGAAATCCCATTGGCGATGACACTGACTTCGCCGGCCAGGAAGGCGCGGTTGTTGTTGACGTCGAGCCAGCTTTCGGTGCCGGGAATGAAGGTCTTGTAGAGTTGCTGCGCGTATTCGATCGCCTTGAGCGTCTCCGGGCTGTTGATCGTTACCTTTCCGCTCTCGTCGACCATCTGGCCGCCGTGGCTCCACAGCAGCCAGTGAGCGTAGTTGTTGCCGTCGCCGACGCCGTGGCCGTGCGTGAAGCCGGCCGGATGTCCCTTCGCCTGCAGCGCCTTGCAAAGTTCGAGCAAGCCTTGAGTGTCCTTGGGAAACTCCGAAAAACCCGCTTCTTTCACCCAGCTCTCCCGGTAGACGATGGCATTGCCGATGGTGGCGAGAGGCAGGCCGAGGAATTTGCCCTCCCGCGTCGCATACTGGTGCGGTCCGTCGTACCAGCCGCCATATTTCGAGCCGAGATATTCACCCAATTCCGTCACGTCGTGCAGCTTGTCGGGATATTGATGCGGGTCGTCGAACCAGACCAACATGAGATCCGGGCCGGAGCCGACATTGGCGGCGACCGCCGCCTTGGGGCGGATGTCCTCCCAGCTTTCCTTGTCGACGCGAACCTCGACACCGGTCGCTTCGGTGAAGCGCTTGGTGTTGGCCAGCCATTGGTCCTCGTCGCCCTTCACGAAAGGCGACCAGCGCAACAGCCTGAGCTTGGCGCCGTCCTCGGGCTTGTATTTCAACCCCTCCTGGGCAAAGGCGGGAGAGCCGATGAGCCGGCTTCCCAAGGCTCCCGCCGCCGCACCGGCGGTGGTGCGGATCACGTCGCGTCTGGTGAATTTCATGCTCGCTTCCTCCTGCTTATTGTCATTGCCGTCCTACTGCTCGATGGGTGTTTCGAACCGCTGTCCGGTTTTGCCGTGAAAGAGATGGATGAGGCCAGGCTCGGCCGTAAGCCGGATGGTTTCGCCTGGCGTGAAGGAATGGCGTTCGCGGAAATTTGCGACGATCTCCTCGCCGCCGGCGGTGCGGCCGATGAGCTGCACTTCGGACCCTGTCGGCTCGACCACCACGACGGTGACCGGGATGCCCTGATGGTCGGACAGCCGTAAATGCTCGGGCCGTATCCCCAGCACGACCGGCTCACCATTGCCGATGGAAAGTGCCGAGGCCAACGGGACCGAAATCCCTCCGGCGCCGCGAAATGACGGCGAGCCGTCGCTTACGATCTCGCCCCTGAGCATGTTCATGGCGGGCGAGCCGATGAAGCTGGCGACAAAAAGATTGTTCGGCCGGTCGTAGAGTTCGAGCGGCGGCCCGATCTGCTCGACGATGCCGTCATGCATGACGACGATCTTGTCGGCCATTGTCATCGCCTCGATCTGGTCGTGGGTGACGTAGACCGTCGTCGTCTTCAGGCGCTGGTGCAGTTCCTTGATCTCGGCGCGCATCTGCACCCGGAGCTTGGCATCGAGATTGGATAGCGGCTCGTCGAACAGGAAAACCTGCGGGTCGCGCACGATCGCCCGGCCCATGGCAACGCGCTGGCGCTGCCCGCCGGAAAGCTGGCGCGGATAGCGGTCGAGCAGCGGCACCAGTCCCAGGATTTCGGCCGCGCGCCGCACGCCGGCATCGCTCTCCGTCTTGGGAACGCCCTTGAGCATCAGCGAGAACGCCATGTTCTCGGCGACCGTCATATGCGGGTAGAGCGCATAGTTCTGGAAGACCATGGCGACGTCGCGCTCCTTTGGCGCAACGTTATTGACGACACGTTTGCCGATCGCGATTTGGCCGCGCGAGATCTTTTCCAGGCCGGCGATCATCCTGAGAAGGGTCGACTTTCCGCAACCCGAAGGACCGACCAGCGTGACGAACTCGCCGTCGTTTATATCGACGCTGACCCCGTGCAGGACCTCGACGGTCCCAAATGATTTGTAGACATCGCCGATTGCGACAGACGCCATCGATCTCCTCCCGATTGATTCCTGCAACGACTTCGAAGGAAACCGCTTTCCTGCCTGGCCCGCGACAGCGCCAGGCTCCTCCCCGGTCACGCGCGATGTGAGACGGTAGCGCTACCAAACCGACCTGTAAAGCACGCCGGCATCACTGGGATATCGGCACACCCTAATCCGAAACCTCGGTCTGCGGCCGGTCGCGGCCGTCCGCGAGCTCGTCGTGCCATTTGCCGTCGGCGTCCTCGTACTGGATGCCATCGGTGTTGCCGGCGACCTGCTGTTCGGCGGAAGCGATCTCGGCGGCGCGCAAGGCGTCCTGATGGGTGGGGAACGTTTCGGAGAATGTCGAGCCGACCTTGTAGGCCCAGCCTCCGTCGTGCTCGACGATCTTGTAGGTCAGTTTCGCCATGAAACCCTCCGGTTGAAAGCCCGTTGCCTCAATGCAGCCTGTCGTCGGCCAGTCTGTCGTCCGGCAGCCTGTCGTCTGTGACCAGCACGTCCGATTCCCTGGCGGCTTCGATCAGTGCGCGGCGCGCATCCGCCGTCGAACGATAACCTTCCAGCACTTTTAGGCAAGTGTCGAGGGCATCACGATGACGCGGCCCGCGATTGAGTGGCCAGACCGTCATCAAGCACTCCGCCGCCTCCTGGGCGCTGCGGATCTGCCGATATTTGCCGACATGGCCGAGTTCGACCACGACCGGCTTTTCAAATGGCTTGCTGTCCATCATCGCCGCCAACGCGGAGCGGCCGATTTGGTTGCAACTGCTATTTTAGCTCAGGCGAAAATAGCTCAATAGCCGCAGTCGTTGCGCAGCCAGCGTGCATTCGCCCAGCCGGTGCGGCCGCCGAAATCGACCTTGTACCAGCTTCCGCGGCGGTCGAAGATCTCGGTTTGGTCGCCGTTGAACAATTGCCCGATCATGCGCGACGACGAGTTCGGTCGGGCTCGAACGGCGAGAAAGCCGCTTCCCGTCGCCAGATTGTAGTGCCTGGAAAGGCCGTGCACCGTGCCTTCGCAATATTGCGCCCCGGCCGGCGTCGGTGCGGCGAACGACAGCCCGGCCAACACCGCGGCAGCAGCCGCAATGGAATTCCCCCTGAACGGCATGTCTCTGCTCCCCCAACCCGCCGCGCCCAGCCGCGGCCCCCGGCCATTCTACACCGGCAGTGGATCAATGCGAAGCTGTGATACCTGCCCAGTGAGGTGAGAACCCGCCCCTTCAGTTCGCCGCTTTCATCCAGTGCTGCATCGTCGTCACCGAGCGGGCAAGCTGCGGCGCCGGGTGGATTTTTTCGCCGAAGGTGGCCGCGGCGCGCCAGCCCCAGCGCGGATCGGCAAGGAAGGCGCGCGCCAGCGCCACCATGTCGGCGCGGCCGTCGGCGACGATCGCCTCGGCCTGTTTCGGATCGTCGATCAGGCCGACGGCCCGCGTCGGGATGCCGACGGCCTTGCGCACCGCTTCGGCCAGATGAACCTGGTAGCCGGGCCCGGAGGGCAGCTTCTGCAACGGTGAATTGCCGCCGCTCGAGCAGCAGAGATAGGCGACGCCGGCTTCCTTCAGCCCTTTTGCCACTTCGATCGCATCCTCGACCTCGAAGCCGCCATCGACCCATTCCTTAATCGACAGGCGCGCGCCCAGCATCAGCCTGGGCACCGCCTTCTTCACCGCCTTGGCGATCTCGACGGCGAAACGCATGCGGTTTTCCAGCGAGCCGCCCCAGCGGTCGGTGCGCCGGTTGGAGAGCGGCGACAGGAACTGGAAGATCAGATAGCCATGCGCGGCATGCAGCTCGATGAAGTCGAAGCCGGCGCGCTCGGCCCGCCGTGCCGCTTCTGCGAAGCGTTCGATGATTTGCAGGATCTCGTCATCCTCCAGCGCCCGCGGCACCTGCCAGCCGGTGTCGTAGGCGATCGCCGAGGCCGACACGATCGGCCACGGATCCTGATCGGCATGCAGCGGGCCGCCGCCCTCCCAAGGTTTGCGGTTCGAGGCCTTGCGGCCGGCATGGGCAAGCTGCGTGCCGAATTTCGTGCCCGGTGCGGCGACACGCTTGGCTGCATCCAGCGTGCGTCGCGCGGCCGCCTCGTTGTCCTCGGAATAGAGGCCGAGACAGCCATGGGAGATGCGGCCGCGCCGTTCGACATCGGTCATCTCGACGGTGACCATGCCGGCGCCGGACATCGCCAGGTTCATCCAGTGATAGAGGTGCCAATCGCTGGCCGAGCCGTCCTCGGCCGAATACTGGCACATCGGCGCGACCGCGATGCGGTTGGGGAAGGTCAGGCCGTCGAGGGTGATCGGCTGGAAAAGCGATGAGGTCATAAAAAACTCCGGAAAGGGTTGCCGCTATTTATGCAGCCGATTGTGCCAGCGCCAGACACGAGACGGTGAACCGGCGCTCTGGACCAATTGGTGACCCGATTGCACGAACCGCCGTTCGCGGCTACGCCTTGCCGCGGCAGCAGGGAGTCCACCATGGAAGATCGCATTCGCATCCGCTCTGAGGAAGTCCTTTCCGACGAGTGGGCGGTTTTGAAAAAGACCGTCTTCGACTACCGCCGGCGCGACGGCAAATGGGAAACGCACACCCGCCAGACCTACGATCGCGGCGACGGCGCGGTGATCCTGCCTTTCGATCCGGAGCGTTCGACGGTGCTTCTGGTGCGGCAGTTCCGCTACCCGGCCTACGCAACCGGCCACAAGGAGCCGCTGATCGAGGCCTGTGCCGGCCTGCTCGACGAAGACGATCCCGAAACCTGCATCCGCAAGGAGGCCGAGGAGGAACTCGGCTATCGGCTGAAGGACGTGCAGCGGTTGTTTTCGCCCTATATGAGCCCCGGCAGCGTCACTGAGCGGCTCTGGTTCTTCGTCGCCCGCTACTCGCCCGCCGACCGCATTTCGGAAGGCGGCGGAGCGCATGACGAAGGCGAGGACATCGAGGTTCTGGAGATGTCGCTCGACGAGGCGCTGGCCGGCATCCACGATGGTCGCATCATCGACGCCAAAACGATTATTTTAATCCAGCACCTGAAGCTGAACCCGATCGGGAGGTGAGCCATGCCGGAAGCTGCACCCTGCGAGGAAGCGCCCGGCCGGAACCCCTTCCACCAGGCCGACTTGCGGGGCTGGGACAAGGCGACGCTGGTTGCGGCTGGAGGCTGGAGGCTGAACAGACTTCTTTTGCCGGCGCGATCGGCGAGGCTCCACTGGGGCAGAGGTCTTATCGCCCGATCGTTACGCCCGTTAGCCTTCGTCCTTGAGGTCCGCTTCATGTTCCTGCCCGCCGTAATAGACGCCGAGGACGGCGATGGTGTCGGCTTCGGCCGTGAAGGCAATGCTGACGCGGCGGCGGTAGCCTAGAACGCGGAGGCCGGGACGAATATCGTCGCGGCGCGTTCCGCGCTCGGGAAACGGCTCGAACGCGTGGCAATAGGCCACGATGCCGCCAACGAACGATTCCGCACGGGCTGTGGAGGAATATTCCTCTATGTAGCGATACAGCGCATCCAACTGGCGCTCCGCTTGCGCGGAAAATACAACCGTGCGCGTCATTCCTTATTGGCATCATCGCGTCGCGCGGCGGCGCGGTCGCGGATACGCAGCATGACCTGCTCAGCAGGGATGGCGCTGGACGGATTCGCCTTGTACTCGTCGTAGCTCTGGGCGACTTCCTCGCGCAGCCAGCGTTCAACGGCGGCGTCGCGGTCGAGCAGCGCGCGCACGCCCTCGCGCAGCACTTCGCTGACGGAGGCGTAGGCGCCGGATTCGACCTTGCGCGCGACGGCCTCGGCCATGTCGCGCGGGAGGGTGATACTTATCGGCTGGGTGGTTCGCATGGGCGGACTCCTTTTCCACCATATAGCAGCCGATGTGACAAAATCATATCGAAATTGCTGGCGATGCGCGCGACCGATACCGCCGCCGTTGCCTGAGTGCGCTTTGGAAGCTGGCAAACGAACATGCGGACACCGGATACGCATATCGCAGATCCCGCATCGGCTCGCCGGCTCCTGGTCGAGAAATGGCATGTGGCAGCCTGTATTCGGCGAGTTCACGCTCTTGCTTAATGCATGTCGCGCAAAAGTGTGCAGCGGTTTTGCGATAACGACATGCATAAAAACAAGAACCTAAAGCGCGTCGCATGAGGCCGATCGAACGCGACACGCTTTAGGCCGCAATGGCGCCGATGTTGCTGGTGCGGACGACGGGAATCGAACCCGTACGATCAGAGATCGAGGGATTTTAAGTCCGTTGCGAGGCTTGGTGTGGGCGACGGGATTTGAACCCGTAAGTGCTTGAAACACCGGCAGATTTTAAGTCTGCTGCGTATACCAGTTCCGCCACGCCCACCTCCCACATTGTGGGGAAATCCCACCGGTCTCCCACATGGTTTCCCACACGGTCGGCTTAGGATTTGCCGTTCACTACCACGAGCCTCGGAGCCGCGCCACCTTCGAGCGCGGTCAGGTTGTCGAGCAAGTGATTGGGTGCGAGGTGGGCGTAGTTCAGGTGGTCTGGGTCGACTTGTGGCCCATCCAGATTTGGACGCGCCGGATGTCGATGCCACGGATGATCTGCCACGAGCAGCACGTATGCCGCGTCGTGTAGACCACGGTGTCGGACAGCCCTGGGATGTGTTCGCGGATGCTGCGCCACACCTCTATGACCTCCCACTTGCCGATGTCGCAGAGGTCGCTGTGCTGCATCAGACGGTGGATGCCCTTGCGGTTCTGAGTCATCAGGCGACTGCCGGGAGATCGTGGTCGTGATGCGTAATGGTGTTGGCTGGACTAGCTTTGAAGGCGATGTCCTAAACACCGTCCTCTCCTACTCCAATGCGGGCGCCTAGTTTCCGCAAGTTGAGATCAGCAAGGCGCCTCGCAGCGCCCTTGAACGTGGTGTCCATGATGTTTTTCTGTGTTTTTGTGGAGGGCAGGCTTTTCTTGGCCACGACTTATGAATAGTAGAAGGTAACGAGCGCTATAGTTCGGCGACCTCTAATATTAGGAGTATATGATTTGTGGTGGTCAAGGTTCAAAAGAGGTTTTGCAGGAACATGGGAGGATAGACTGGACGGGATATTCTCATTGGAGATCGACTATGCTGGGAAATCCATTCTCGATGTTGGCTGCAATATGGGTGTTGTCGCCTATGAGATATCCAAGCTGAAACCCAGCTCGATCCACGGGATCGACGTTGCCAAGCCGCATATCGAGACTGCAAAGATGTTGTTGAGTGGCTCCCCGGTGCATGCCCGGTTCGATCGCCTGAATCTTGGCAGCCGGCGCCTCGGCAATATCCTTCTACCGAAATACGATATCGTCCTGCTGCTGGCCGTCTACCAGCACATGCAGCGCAACATCGGCCCAGGCAAGGCGCGAAGGGTGCTTTCCAATATTGTGAGGCGCACCTCGAACGTCGTTGCCCGCGTTCCGCCTGGAACGGATGGCGAATTCATCGAAACGCTTTCTGACGAGGGGTTCAAGGTTAAGAGCACTCACACATCACCTCTTGGCAGTCATGTGCTGGTGCTTGAGAAACCGCCTCACGCACCTCTAAGATTGTGCTGATTTAATTCGATTTCCTCTTCTGGAACCACCCTTGGCGTAGTTGTCTAACTCGTCGTCGGTGCCGGCCTGCAGATTGATATGGATTGGTTTGGTCATGAACGTCTGTTCTCCTTTTCCCACACGATTTCCCACAACGGCGTGTTTCCCACAAAATCCGCTGCACGAGTGGAGAGCTTAAAATGAAATGCAAACCCCGGCGCAAACCGGGGAATTACAAGCCTTGAGGGGTTAGTTGCGAGGGTGCAAAGGACTAGGACGGGATTTTAAGTCCCTTGCGTCTACCAATTCCGCCACGTCCGCAGGCCAGTCCTTTTCAGATGCCGGGCAGGGGCCGTCAAGCCGTCTTCTGCCCTAGAGAAATCTGGAAGCTAGCGAGGCCGATCACCTACAGTGATACAAACAAAATCGTTTCACCTGGAAATGTTTTTAGCGGCAGCTTCCGCGGCTACCGCGAATGCGCGTCCCCCGTTCGCAGGATGCGTTCGGGCGCTCTGCCCTGATAGACTCCAATTGGCAAGTGGATCGGCGCGCCGATACTCGACGCCGTCCTCTACAGACATTGGGAGATTGTCATGCTCAAGCTTGCCTCTGCCCTGGCACTGCTGCTTGTTGGGACGGCGCCTCTGTTTGCCGATGAGATGCCGATGAACGCCAAAGACATCAAATGGGGTCCTGCTCCAGCTGTCATTCCCGCTGGCGCGGAAATGGCTGTTGTCGCTGGAGACCCCTCAAAGGAGGGCGCCTATGTGCTGCGGTTGAAGACACCCGCCGGCTACAAAATTGCCGCACATAATCATCCCACCACGGAATACGTAACGGTGCTTTCCGGCAACTTCCATATTGGAATGGGCGATAAGCTCGACGAGGCGAAAGGTGTCGAACTGACTGCTGGCGGCTTCGGCGTCGCGCCGGCCGGAATGAATCACTTCGCCTGGACGACAAGCGATACGATCATCCAGGTTCATGGCGAGGGGCCATTCAAGATCACCTACGTCAACCCGGCAGACGATCCAAGCAAGAAGTGACAGTTCGGGATCGAATTGAGTGAACCGGCCGAAGGCTCGAACGATGGAGTGCGTCAAACTCCGCGACCGTCGATTCAGAAGGATCCTCTAACGAGACGAAAGCTGATTGGCCGCAACGGAATCGTATTCCGCCTGGGCCATTTGCCATGAATGGCGCAATAACAAAAAACCCGCCTCGGGAGGACGGGTCGTTGGAGCCAATTGGCACCATACCCAAGTTAGTAGCATAGCTGCCGGCACAAAGCAAGAACAAAGTTGCTGCGGCCGGCACAAAATGCCCTTGACGATTGGCGAAAGCCATGGCGCATCGATCTCCCTCCTTGAGGGGAAGATGGCCGGCAGGCCAGAGGGGGTCGTCGCGCGTCGAGCGCCAGCCTGTTTTGTTCGCGGTAAAGGTTCGCGTCAGGACGTCCCGACCCCCTCTGTCGCCTTCGGTGACATCTCCCCCTCGAGGGGGGAGATCTGCAACTTCGCCGTCCGCGCTTACTTCCCCGCTGGTCAAACTCCTCGCGGCTTGGCACAGTCGGGCAAAGAGGAGCCTGTTGATGCCGAAGACCGCCAATGCGACGAAACCAAAACCCTGGGCCGAGATGGCGACGCATCTGGTCGATGTCGCCATGGGCCGCAAGCCCGCCGATCTCGTCATCCGCAACGGGCGCTGGGTCAACGTCCATTCGGGCGAGATCATCGCCGGCACCGACATCGCCATTGCCGGCGGCCGCTTTGCCTATTGCGGCCCGAACGCCGGCCATGCCATCGGCCAGGGCACCAAGGTGGTCGATGCCGGCGGCCGCTATCTGGTGCCGGGGCTTTGCGACGCGCATATGCATGTCGAGAGCGGCATGGTGACGGTGACGGAATTCTGCCGCGCGGTGATCCCGCACGGCACCACCTCAATGTTCATCGATCCGCATGAGATCGCCAATGTGCTCGGCCTGCCGGGCGTGCGGCTGATGCATGACGAGGCCGTTGCCATGCCGGTCAACGTGCTTGTGCAGATGCCGTCCTGCGTGCCTTCGGCACCGGGGCTGGAGCATGCCGGCGCCGAGCTGACCGTCGCCGACGTTGCCGAGGCGATGAGCTGGGAAAACATCATCGGGCTCGGCGAGGTGATGAATTTTCCCGGCGTCGCCGCCAACGATCCGGTGATGTCGGGCGAGATCGCGGCGACGGTGAGGGCCGGCAAGACCGTCGGCGGGCATTATGCCTCGCGCGATCTCGGCCTGCCGTTCCATGGCTATGTCGCCGGCGGCCCCGAGGATGACCACGAAGGCACGCGCGCCGAGGACGCCATCGCGCGCGTCCGCCAGGGCATGAAGGCAATGCTGCGGCTGGGCTCGGCCTGGTACGACGTGGCCTCGCAGATCAAGGCGGTGACGGAGAGCGGGCTCGACCCGCGCAACTTCATCCTATGCACCGACGACAGCCATTCCGGCACGCTGGTGCACGAAGGCCATATGGACCGGGTCGTCCGCCACGCCATCAGCCAGGGTTTGAAGCCGGTGACGGCGATCCAGATGGCGACGCTCAACACCGCCCAGCATTTCCGGCTGGAGCGCGAGATCGGCTCGATCGCGCCGGGACGGCTCGCCGATCTGCTGATCGTCTCCGACCTCGCCGAAATGACCATCGACGAGGTCTATGGCCGCGGCGTCAGGCTGGCCAAGGGCGGCAAGCTCGAAATCGACATTCCAGCCTACGACTATCCGAAGACGGCGAAGAACACCGTCAAGCTCGGCAGGAAGCTCAAGCCCGGCGATTTCGATATCGCCGCACCCCTGGGCGCCAACGAGGTGCGGGTGCGCGTCATCGGCGTCATCGAGAATCAGGCGCCGACGCGGGCGCTCGAGGCCGATCTTGCCGTCGAGGACGGGCTGGTCGCCATGGACCGCCGCAACGATGTCTGCCAGATCGCGCTGGTCGAACGCCACAAGGGCACCGGCGGCGTCACCAACGCCTTCGTCTCAGGCTTCGGCTATATCGGCGACTGCGCCATGGCGTCGAGCGTGGCCCACGATGCCCACCACATCATCGTCGTCGGCACCAACAAGCAGGATATGGCTCTGGCCGTGAACCGGCTGGGCGAGGTCGGCGGCGGCGTCGTGCTGTTTTCCAACGGCAAGGAGCTGGCGCTGGTCGAAATGCGGATCGCCGGGCTGATGTCGGACGAGCGCGCCGAAATCGTCGCCGCCAAGGCCGACAAACTCAGCGACGCCATGCGCCAGATGGGCTGCTCGCTGAACAACGCCTACATGCAGCACTCGCTGCTGGCGCTGGTCGTCATCCCCGAGCTCAGAATTTCCGACGTCGGCCTGATCGACGTGACAACTTTTCAGAAGGTTGATTTGTTCGTTTGAAGAATCACTGAACCCTGGAGGGACAGCGCCCCCCTCTGTCCTGCTGGACATCTGCCCCTCAAGGGGGGAGATTGGCAGTTTCGTCGACAGCGCGTTGTTCGTCAGAGTTGGAGATTGGCGAAAGCCGAAAGTGGCGGCCAATCTCCCCACTAGAGGGGGAGATGTCCGGCAGGACAGAGGGGGGCGCGAAGGATCGCTGCCGTGCGCTTTGTTCCGAACTGACGTCAACAGTGACCGCTCAGCGATCGCTCACCCGCCGGTGGCGATGGTCAGCACCTTGAACGGCGTGGTGATGACGATTTCGGCGACCGAGCCGACGGCCTTGCCGAGGCCCTGGCCGAGATTGTCGAGCTGGGCCGGCGCGGTCTCTTCGGAGGCGAGGCCCGCCGGGGCGCGCAGGCGGTCGCCGAGCAGCTGCACCAGGAACGGGTTGTCGGCGAATTTGGCGTGGTTCAGCCGGTCGCCGCCCTTGGTCTTGGTCAGGTCGACCACCGAGACGCCATAGCTGGCGAGGTCGGCCGCGTCGCCATAGTCGCCGACGCGTGGCTTGTCGCCGGAGATCAGGGTCGACAGCCTGAGCGCCCGGTCGTCGCCCGAAAGCAGCACGGCGAACGGCTTGTCGGGCTTGCCGTAGCGGATCATCTGCTTCTTGAACACGTCGACGTCGATATCGGGTGAGGCCAGGATGACGTAGCCGAGCTTGCCGCCGAGGTCGCGGTCGCCGGTGATGGCAAGCTGGCGCAACGCTTCCATGGTCACCCAGGTCCCCATCGAATGGGCAATGATGTCGATGCTCTTGGCGCGGCTCTTGGCGAGCATGCGCAGCGTCGCTTCGAGATCGTCGCGCGCCGCATTGGCGCTTTCCTTGTCGTAGATGTAGCCGGTCGTCTTGCCGCTCGACGCCCACGAAAACAGCACCGGCGTGCCTGGGTATTTCGTGTCGTGCGCGATCTGCGTCAGCCGGTAGATACCGTCATCGAAGCCGTTGTTGAAGCCGTGCACGAAAACCAGCGCGCGGTCGCCGCGCATGGCGATGTCGGCGCCGACCGCCTTGGCGAATTGCGGCGCGCCTTCGTAGAAGGTGACGCCGGTCGCCGTGAAATCCTTCGCCGGATTGCTGTTGGCCGAGCCCTTGACCCGCTCGATGGCGCCGAGCTGGTGGATTTTGGGCACCGTCACCTCGACGCTGGCAAAGCTGGTGGTCGGCGAACGGTCGCCGTCGAACACCTGCCGGGGCGCTTTCATTGCCTTTTGCCGGGTCGTTGCGACGAAGATTTGATGCGTCGCCGCGATATCGGCAGCAGGCACGGTGATCGTCGTCTTGTTGAGCAGATCGTGCGTGTTCTGGCCGGCGCAGCCGGTAACCGCGAGCGCGAACGCAACGACGAGAAAGATCTTCGAAGGCACGGTCACGCGGGCTCCCGCAAAGGCGACGTCGAGCCGGAGACGTCTTGGCCTATTCGATAGAGGCAGAGGCCGGCACGGTCCAGTTCAAACTGTTCCGATGGTGCGGCAATGGTCAACAATCACTGCCGCGCAATGCAGCTATTGTCCGACCGAGGCGATGCGGTCTGTCACCTCGCGGTCGCTGGCAAACCCGTCATCCTCGCGCAGCTTCTGGCCGATCAACTGCACCAATTCCGGATTATCGGCGAATTTGGTGTGGTTGAAGCGGTCGGCTCCCTTGACGCTGGAGAGATCGACGACCGACACGCCATAGCTGGCGAGGTCGGCGGCGTCCTTGTAGTCGCCGACGCGCGGCCGCGCGCCGGCGATCAGGCCGGAGAGCCGCAGCGCCCGGTCGTCGTCGGAGAGCAGCAGGATGAACGGCTTGTCCGGCTTGCCGTAGCGGCGCATCTGGCTCTTGAACACGTCGACGTCGATATCGGGCGAGGCCAGCACGACGTCGCCTAGCTTGCCGCCGAGATCGCGGTCGCCGGTGATGGCGAGCTGGCGCAGCGCCTCCATGGTGACCCAGGTTCCCAGCGAATGGGCAACGATGTCGATGCGCCGCGCGCCGGTCTGCGCCAGCATTCTCAGCGTCACTTCGAGCTGGTCGCGGGCAACGCTGGCGCTTTCTTTGTCGTAGACATAATCGGTGGTCTTGGCGCCCGACGCCCAGGAAAACAGCACCGGCGTGCCCGGATAGCCGGAATCATGGGTGATCTGGGTGACGCGGTAGACGGCGTCGTCGAAGCCGGTGTTATAGCCGTGGACGAAGACCATGACGCGGCCGCCGCGCGCCGCGATGTCGGCGCTGAGGGCGCTGGAGAATTTCGGCTGGGTGTCGTAGCCGACGACCTCGGAAGCCATGAAGTATTTGGCCGGATCGTCCGACTTGCCGCGCGAGCGCCGCTCGATCTGGCCTGTCTTGTGGATGCCGGGGACGGTGACGTTGACGCGGGCATAGTTCAGCGTCGCCGAACGCTCGCCGTCGAAGACCTTGTTGGGATCGTCGGAGCGCTTGCGCGTCGTGGCGATGAAGATCGAGTGATTGCCGGCGATTTCCGTCACCGGCACCGCCATCATGGCGCTGCCGAGCAGTTCCTCGGTTTGGCGGCCGCCGCAGCCGGCGAGCAGCGCGGCAATGAGAATGATGCAAATCGTCTTCAAGGGCACTTAAGCAATTCCACTCCGGCCTGACCAAAGGCCCATCCACCTCCGCCGCACCTCCCGGACAGGCCAAGTGCGGCGGAAGTAAGTCGCAGGCGCCGAAATGCGCTCAGCGCCTCGCGACTGCCATCGCACTGTTGCGCGAAAGCCAGAACGGCGGCAGGAACGCCGGAATGTTGGAAAACGGCAGCACTTCCGGCTTCAGCCTTATGCCGAGCACGTCGGCCATGAAGGCGCGGCGCGCCTCGATGCGGCGCCAGGCTTCGGGATAGCGCGCGGCGATCTCTTCGCGCAGCGCCTCGTCGGCCAGCGCGATGCCGTCCTCGATGTTTGTGGTGAAATAATCGGTGCCGGTCGCCGGGATGATGTCGACCTGCAAGGCCATGCCCGACTTCAATCTGATGTCGGAGCCGGAAAATACCGGCGAATGCATCCATTCGTCGATATGGATGAGATGGCCGGGATTGAGCGACACGCCGAAGAACGGATCGCCGATGCGGTCGTGCACCGCCTGCCACAGCGCGCCGCCGGGAACGCCGATGCCGACCGTCTCATACCAGTCGACGACGGCGCAGAAATAGGGCGCGACCAGTTTCTCGACATAGTCCTGGATGCCCCTTGGAAGCTCGGCCGCGTCCTCGACCAGAAAACCGGCGCGGGCATTGAGCGAGCCCTGGATGCCATAGGCCATGGTGATCGGGTCGCCGCGCTTGATGATTTCGAGCCGCGGGCTTGGCAGGCCATAGGGCGCCCGCTTGCCGGCCGACAGCATCGGATGACAGCATTGCGGCAGGCCGTTGATGCCCATCAGCCGCGCCGCCTGCAATTCGGTCATGCCGGGTTCGATGCCTTGCAGGACGTTGCGCAGGCCCTGCGAGGAATAGGTCGCGGCGAATTCGAACGCGGCCAGTTGGTCGGCCTCATTGATGGCGCGCAGGCCGTCGGCGGGGTTCATCAAAAGGTTCGCCGCATTGACGACCGTGCCCCTATCGCCGGCAAGGGTACGCAGCGTGTCGGCGATGAAGGACGGCAGGTCGAGCGTCGTTTCGCCAAAGCCGGCATCGCCGCGGCCGAGCGGTTTCCAGCCGATGGCGCCGATACGCTGGCCGGTCTTCAGGCCGCAATCGGCAAGGATGTCGGAAAGCGCCTGCGGGCGGTCGCGCGGCTGTGCCGGCAGCGAAAACGTCTGATAGAGCACGCGCTCGTACGGCCCATCGCAGATCTCGGCATAGCCCCAGCCCTCATTGCCGACCAGCAGTTTCGGCGGCTTGCCGGGAACGATGACCAGCAGCGTCTCCTCGAAGCGCGGATCGTAGCCACAGAGATAGGCGACATTGGCCGCATGTTCGCGGTCGCCATAGACGACGAAGGCATCGAACCCGCCGCGCGCGACCAGTGCCGCGATGCGGACCTCATAGGTGGCGCGCGTAACCAGCGGCATCACCGTCGGCTCGCCGAACTCCGGCAGCGACACGGTTTTCCGGGCAACCGATGCGACAGGCATGAGCAAACGCCCCCAAATGCTTACGTTGATTCCGGAAATGCCCCTTCGGGGCGGCCGGACAATGGCTTCGCGAGGCCGGATATGCAATAGCGGGACCGAACTCGCGTAGCCTGTGGGGTGCTCTTGCCATGACCAGTTTCTCCTCTCGCGTCGCTGCCGCCGCTGCGGCGATCCGCGAGATTCTTCCGGAGACGCCGCTGCAGGAAAACGACTATCTGTCGAAGAAGACCGGCGCGCGGGTGCTGCTGAAGCGCGAGGACCTGACGCCGGTGCGCTCCTATAAGATCCGCGGCGCCTTCAACTTCTTCCGCAAGGCGCTCGCCGCCGGCAACGCTGCCGAGCTGTTTGTCTGCGCTTCGGCCGGCAATCATGCGCAGGGCTTTGCCTTCGTCTGCCGCCATTTCGGCAAGAAGGGCGTCGTCTTCATGCCGGTGACCACGCCGCAGCAGAAGATCGACAAGACGCGGCTGTTCGGCGGCGTCTTCGTCGAGATCAGGCTGGTCGGCGATTTTTTCGACGACTGCTACCGCGCCGCACTCGAATTCACCGAAACTGCCGGCGCCCACATGGTGCCGCCGTTCGACCACAAGGACATTATCGAAGGGCAGGCGACCGTCGCCTACGAGATATCAGGCCAGATGCCCGGTGCGCGCATGGCTGATATCGTCATGCTGCCGGTCGGCGGCGGCGGCCTGGCCGCCGGCGTCACCCATTATTTCGCCGACCAGCAGCGAGAAACACGTTTCGTCTTTTGCGAGCCGGCCGGCGCCCCGAGCCTGAGCGAGAGCCTCGCCACCGGAAAGCGGGTCAAGCTCGCCAAGGTCGACAATTTCGTCGACGGCGCAGCGGTGGCCGAGATCGGCCGCGAGCCGCTGCGCCACCTCAGGGAGTTTGCCGCCGACACCGTGCGGCTGATCCCGGAAAACCGGCTCTGCGCGACCATGATCGAAATGCTCAATGTCGAAGGCGTCGTGCTCGAGCCGGCCGGCGCGCTGGCGATCGATGCTCTCAAGGATTTTTCCAGGAAGGAAATCAGGGGCAAGACCATCATCGCCGTGGTGTCCGGCGGCAATTTCGATTTCGAGCGGCTGCCGGATGTGAAGGAACGGGCGCTGCGTTTCGAGGGCTTGAAGAAATACTTCATCATCCGCTTTCCGCAACGGCCCGGCGCGCTGCGCGATTTCCTCGAATTGCTGGGTCCCGACGACGACATCGCCCGCTTCGAATATCTGAAGAAATCGGCGCGCAATTTCGGTTCGGTGCTGATCGGTATCGAAACCAAGGACCGCCGCAATTTCGACCTGCTCAAGGCGAATTTCGACGCCGAGAGCGTCCATTACCAAGACATCACAGACAACGAGACGCTCGCCGAGTTCATCATATGAGCAGCAACGATCTTCCGAACGCTCCGGCGAACGTTTTTATTGCGCTGTTTTCCGGCATCAATGTCGGCGGCAACCGCATCGTCAAGATGGCGGAACTCAGGTCATTTTTCGAGCAGCTCGGCTTCTCCGATGTCGCCACCTATGTGCAGAGCGGCAACGCCGTGTTCCGGTCGCCAGATGGCGATGCGGCGACGCTGACCAAGCGGTTGGAAGCGGAATTCGAGAAGAAATGGGGGTTCCATTCACGCATCATGGTGCGCGATCTCGGCTGGCTCGAGCGGCTGGCTGCGGACAATCCCTATCCGGAAGTGGCCGGCGAGCCGACCAAGCTGCATGCCTATGCGCTGGAGCGCCGGCCGACCGCCGAGGAGGTCGCCCGGCTGGCGGAAAAATGCACCGGGCCCGAACGCTTCGAGATCAAGGGCGACGTGCTCTACCTGCATGCGCCTGACGGGCTCGGCAAATCGGTGTTTGCCAATCTCATTCCGCGCGTTCTGAAGGTGCCGGGCACGGCGCGCAATTGGCGCACCGTGCTGATGCTGCTGGACATGGCCAAGGCCGGCGGTTGACAGGTCGTCTACGCGGCCGGAGCGCGTTTCCAGTCGAATGCCAGCTCTTCACGGAAGGCGAAGCGCTTGATGTGCTCGGCGACGACCGTTTCCAGGCGCTCGAGCGAGCCGACTTCATCGGTCGTCACTGCAATGTGCAGCGCAGCCGGGTCGGCATCGAGAACCGTGCGGCCGAGCGTCAGATCGATGGTGCCGTGGTTCGGGTCGAATTCGACGGGAAACTTGTGCGCCCAATGTTTGCACAGCTGCTGCAGATAGCGGCTGGCATGTTCGGTGGCGACGTCGATATGGCTGGCCGGCATGAATGAATTCTCCTGGGGAATGCGGACGCGAAAACCGAACCAGGGCCCGCCTGCGTCCGTTCAACATGGCGTGATCGGTTACCAGTTGCCGGTATTCGGCATCGACGCCCACGGCTCGGCCTTCGGCTTGGCCGGACCTTTCTGCAAAAGCTCGATCGAGATGCCGTCCGGCGATTTGACGAACGCCATGTTGCCGTCGCGCGGCGGCCGGTTGATGGTAACGCCATTGTCCATCAGCCGCTGACAGGTGGCGTAGATGTCGTCGACCTCATAGGCGAGATGGCCGAAATTGCGGCCGCCCTTGTAGTCTTCCGGGTCCCAATTGTAGGTCAGCTCGACCAGCGGCGCTTTCTCGCTGATGCCGCTTTGCTCGTCTTCGGGGGCGGCGAGGAAGATCAGCGTGTAGCGGCCTTGCTCGTTTTCATGGCGGCGCACTTCCTTGAGGCCAAGCTTGTTGCAGTAGAAATCGAGCGAAGCATCGATGTCGGCGACACGGACCATGGTGTGCAGATAGCGCATGATTTCCTCCTTATGTTGCGTTGCGGCGCAACATAGGGGCGGCCCGGCCAAAGGGCAATTGGCCACGTTTTGCGGCGCCGGCAAACGGCAAATCCGCTATTCCTGTATGGAACCGTGAAAAAAGGCACGTCAGGTCTTGCACACACCGGAAGCCGCGGTGTTAATCTGATACCAAGAATCAGTTGCGGTGTTTGTTGAAAAAAGGGGGCGTTCTTATGGGGGAAAAGGCCTCTTTCATGGGGCGGGACGGGGCCGGTAACGATGCGTTGAAGCGGGATGAGAGCGCCGATACGGCCGATCTCGTCGAAATCGCCGGCGCCATCAAATGGTTCGACGTGGCCAAGGGCTACGGTTTCATCCTTCCCGATGATGGTACTTCGGGCGACATCCTCCTCCATGTGACATGCCTTCGAAAGGACGGTTTTCAGACCGCCCTGGAAGGCGCCCGTGTCGTCTGCCTGGTCAAGCAGGGCGAGCGCGGGCTGCAGGCCTTCCGCGTGCTCTCGATGGATGTCACCACAGCGGTGCATCCGGCGGAGCTGCAGGAGCAGCGCACCCATGTCGCGGTGACGCCGGAAAGCGGCCTCGAACGGGCGCTGGTCAAATGGTTCAACCGCACCAAGGGATTCGGCTTTCTGACCCGGGGCGAGGGCACCGAGGACATTTTCGTCCACATGGAGACGCTGCGCCGCTACGGCATCACCGAACTCCGGCCGGGCCAGGTGGTGCTGGTCCGCTTCGGGCGCGGCGACAAAGGCCTTATGGCTGCCGAAATTCACCCCGATATGGGTACCTTGCCGGTCTCGCATTAGTTCCGGCCGAGGATTTCATATGGCTCACAGGAACCGGCTGACGGCGGGCGCGCTCTGCGCCGGGATTTTCCTCATCGTCGCCGCAAGCGCCTTCTTCTATTTTCAGCAACCGAGTTCCGCCGACGGCAAGGCGATGATCCTTCCCGTCGATCCGGCGCCGCTGGTCGCGGTGACGAAGGCCGGCGAGCGTTCTTTTTCCGTCGAAATCGCCGATACGCCCGCCGAGCGCGAAGCCGGCCTGATGTTCCGCCGCCACATGGCCGACAATCACGGCATGCTGTTCGTGTTCGGCGCGCCGCAGGATGTGAGTTTCTGGATGAAGAACACGCCGATGCCGCTCGACCTGATCTTCGTCGGCCAGGACGGCCGGATCCGGGCGATCAGGCAAGGCGAGCCGCAGTCGGAGGCGATCATCTCGCCGGACGAACCGGTGCGCTTCGTGCTCGAGCTCAAGGCGGGCACGGCCGCCAAAAAGGGCATTGAGGACGGCGACCTGCTGCGCCATCCGGCCATCGGCACGGCGCCGGGGCCGGCCATGCCGCCGCCCGACAAGGGCGATGCGCCGAATGTCGATTCCGACTGAACGGGCAGGATCTTCGGCCGATGCAGTTCTTCTCCCATGACGGTTTCGACCTTGCTTTCCTTGACCGCCAGCCGGCATCGGGGCAGGGCGATCCGGTGCTGATGATCCACGGCTTTGCCTCGAGCCACTACGTCAACTGGGTGTCGCCCGGCTGGTTCAAGACGCTGAACGATGCCGGCTACCGTGCCATCGCCTTTGACAATCGCGGCCATGGCTCGTCGTCGAAGAGCTATGACGAAGCCGACTACACGCCGGCAAAAATGGCGTCGGACGCGGCAGCGCTTTTGAACCATCTCGGCATCGAACGCGCTCATGTCATGGGTTACTCGATGGGCGCGCGCATATCGGCCTTCCTGGCGCTCTCCGACCCGGACAAGGTGGCGACGCTGGTCTTCGGCGGTCTCGGCATCGGCATGGTCGACGGCGTCGGCGACTGGGATCCGATAGCCGACGCCCTTCTGGCCGACGATCCGGCAGGCACCAGCGATCCGCGCGGCCGCTCGTTCCGTGCCTTCGCCGATCAGACCCGCAGCGATCGCCGGGCGCTCGCTGCCTGCATCGCCACCTCCCGCGAATTGCTGAGCGAGGCCGATCTTGCCCGCATTGCCCAGCCGACGCTGATCGCCGTCGGCACCAAGGACGACATCGGCGGCTCGCCGGATGAGCTCGCCGCCTTGATGCCGAGCGCCAGGGCGTTTCACATCGAAGGTCGCGACCACATGCTGGCGGTCGGCGACAAGACCTTCAAGCAGCGTGTGCTGGAGTTTTATGCCGAGCATCCGCTCTGATGGATGGCTCCCCAAAAAGCGGCGATCGGGCCTGAAGCTGGGGTTCTTAGCGGTTTTGCAACGATACGGGGGTAACTAAGCGTGACGTGTGGATCGGTTCAAACCCGCCACGCGCTGAACGAGGGGCAGAGGGTACGATGGCACAATGGGGAAGAAGCGACGCCGCTTTGCTGGGCGTCGTTGCGAAAAGCAGGTTCGGCGAATGGTCCGTTGTTCTAGGGCTGGCTGCATTGGTGGCAGGCGCGATAGCGATCACCGCGTTGATGGCAATGCCGAGCGACGCGTCCGTGCTTATCCAGCACAGTGTGACGGGCTTCTTCATGGCGGTATTTTTCCTGGTCGGGCCATTGGCGCATCTTACCGGCGCGGTCTTCGGGCTGATGGCGCTGGGTCGTCCAAACGACAATCGTTTGCTCGGCCTGGCTGG
This sequence comes from Mesorhizobium sp. M0701, assembly GCF_040320365.1. NCBI lineage: Bacteria > Pseudomonadati > Pseudomonadota > Alphaproteobacteria > Hyphomicrobiales > Phyllobacteriaceae > Mesorhizobium > Mesorhizobium sp. M0701. The sequence continues at coordinate 66,684 of NZ_JAMYPO010000024.1, read as the reverse complement.
CATCGTGGTCAACGGCGCGTCGCTTGCCGCCGGGGTGTTTATGCTGTGGGCCATGGCATCGACCATAGGCGCGTTTACGTGATTTCGGGCAAATCTTCCGGACGCAAGTGGCCGACGCGTCGGGCTACGATCGGCGCGGGCTGTGCCCCAACGCCCTGAGCGAGCGCGCCATGTTATGCCGGGCCTGGGTTTCGAAGCGCCGGCGGAATTCCTCGCTGTGGAAGATATGCGGACGCGCGAGGAAGCCCTCTAGCACTGCGGCACGGCCGGCCCGCCACATCGGCTCATCGACCCACTGATATTCGCGGCGGACCGCCTGCTCGTAGGCGTCGAACACGTCGGGCGCAGCACCCAGGATCGCCAGGTCCATGTCGAGGAACAGCGCCGCGTCGCGAACCGAATGCTGGTCGCCAAGGTGCGGCAATTCGTGGCCGGCGGTGGCAGTGATCATCGCCGCGATGTGGCCGAGGCGTTGTGCATCGGCGCGACCGGCGAGCTTTTCCTCGGCAAGTGCGGCACTCCTCGCCTCATTGTCCTTGGCGCGGCTGTCGTAGATCGCGTCGTGAAACCAGATCGCTGCCTCGACTGCTTCAGGATCATGCAACAACGCCTTGTAATCATTGGCCAGCGCCAGCGTCGCCTCGATGTGGCCAAGGTCATGGTAGTGGCGGTCTTCGGCCTCATAGAGCGCGGAAAGCTCGCGCTTCAGGGTCTCGTCCATCAAGGTTGCGTTTTCCATGGCTGCTTGAAATTCCGCCAACCAAATCCATTTCACGAAGCACTAAGGAAAATTGAGTTCACCCGTGCTATGATCTGGCTTATAGGTGCGGCCGGAGAATAGGCAAGCCGCCAACCGAGACATTGGATGGCCGAGACATTGGATGGCCGGAGACATCAGATGAACAGCGTTACGATTTCCCGTCCCACCAGGGTGCAGCCGGTAGATCCGATCTGGCGTTCGATCCGCGACGAAGCGATGGAAGCGGTCAACCGCGATCCGCTGCTGGCGGCGTTCCTCTATTCGACCATCCTCAATCAGGAAAACCTGGAAGAAGCGGTCATTCACCGGCTGGCCGAGCGCCTCGCCCATCAGGACATCGGCTCCGACCTCATCCGCCAGACGTTCAAGGCGATGGCGGCCGACGACAAGGACTGGTCGACGACGGTGCGCGTCGATATCCAGGCCTATTACGACCGTGATCCGGCCTGCGACCGCTTCATCATGCCGGTGCTCTACTTCAAGGGTTTTCACGCCATCCAGACGCACCGGCTGGCGCATTGGCTGTGGAACCAGGGCCGCCAGGACTTCGCGCTGTATTTGCAGAGCCGGTCGTCCTCGGTGTTCCAGACCGACATCAATCCGGCTGCCCGCATCGGCAAGGGCATCTTCCTCGACCACGCCACCGGCCTCGTCGTCGGCCAGACGGCGGTGATCGAGGACGACGTGTCGATCCTGCACGGCGTGACGCTGGGCGGCACCGGCAAGGCCGGCGGCGACCGCCATCCCAAGATCCGCTACGGCGTGCTGATCGGCGCCGGCGCCAAGATCCTCGGCAACATCGAGATCGGCCATTGCTCGAAGATCGCGGCCGGCTCGGTGGTGCTGTCGCCGGTACCGCACAACAAGACGGTTGCCGGCGTGCCGGCCCGCGTCGTCGGCGAGACCGGCTGCGACCAGCCTTCGCGGCAGATGGACCAGCTGTTGCCATCGCAGACGATGGACCACGTCGTCAGCTTCGACATCTGAGTGCTCGGGCAGGGGCTGAATTCCTGCCCCCCATGCCGGCTTGCCTTTACATGGCCATTGTCGACGTGCCAGAAGCGCGCTCACCAATGCATGTCGCCCAAAGTGCCCAGCGGTTTTTGGGATAGCGACATGCATGAAGCAAGATTTAAAGCGCGTCGCATCGTCTCTTCAGACGCGACGCACTTTAGCAAGCGACGATCGGAGAAGACTGTTGAAGCCGGACGAAATCAGAAAGCTGGACGCCTATTTCAAGCGCACCTTCCAGAACCCTAAACTCGAAGTGAAGGCGCGGCCGCGCAAGGAAGATTCGGCCGAGGTCTATGTCGGCGACGAGTTCCTTGGCATCGTCTTCAAGGACGAGGACGACGGGGACTATAATTTCTCGATGGCGATCCTCGACATCGACCTGGCCTGAGTCGGGAGTTTAGCTGGCCGCTACGCCTCAAGCGCTGCGGCGGTACGGAACCCTACAGGACGGCGGCGGGACAGCGCCCTCCTCTGGCCTGCCGGCCATCTCCCCCACGAAGGGGGAGATTGGCAGCCTCGGCGCTGCACTCTTCCTGCAACATTGGAGATTGGCGAAAGCCAAGATGACGGCCGATCTCCCCCCTCGTGGGGGAGATGTCCGGTAGGACAGAGAGGGGCGCGAAGGATCGCTACGGAACGGCTCGTTTCGTTGCTTACCGCCCGGTCTTCAGCACACGCGCTGCTTCGGCAGAAATCGCCGCGTCGAGCCCCTGCCAGTCGCCCAGGAATTCCCGGGGGAAGCGGTAGGTAAGGCTGAGATTGTCGCCGACCAGGATGTCGCGTTCGCAGGGCGCCAGCGATTCGTCCGCGCTCGGGCCGCTCAGGCAGCGTGCGACGAACGGATCCTTGCCGGGGCGGTTTGCCACCGCCAGCACTTCGTTGAGATAGCCTGATTTTTCGCTGAAGGCGTAAAGCGTCGTGCCGCCAGGGCCGGGCGTACCCGGCTTGGCGATCAGCGCGCTGTAGATCGGCGCGAAGCGGCCGCTCATGTCGCGCGACATCATCTGCGGCTCGAACGACAGGAAGACGATGTCCTTGCTGGGTCCGGTGTGGTTGAAGTCGTTGCGGGCAGCCTCGCTGTAGCCGTCCATCTCGGGATAGCGCAGATAGAGGTCGAGTCGCGAGGCGATGCCGTCGCGCCGGGCCTGGGCAAAGCGGATGACATTGGCCGGCACGGCTATGACGTTGTTGCCGATGACGACCTTGTGGACCGTGGTGTCGTCGGTGTACCCGGCCATGGCGATCGAGCGGCCGAACCATTTGCCGCCAAGGCTGATCGCCACCGAAAGCAGCGCCAGCGTCGCGAATGCATAAAGCACCCGCCTCATCAGCGTCGAATCGACAACGCTGAGTTGCGGGCCCCCTGTGGCGGCTGCCTGCTTCATCGCGACCCTCATTTGCCGTCCATCGGGTGTGCCTGAGCGGCACATCTCGGCGCGGCACGGCTCTTGCTTCGCAGCTTTGCGGGCGACTGTGCGATTTCATGGTAAACGGAGGGTAAAGATGGGCCCGGTCGAACAAATCATATTCAGTTTTATGGCTGGGCTGACGGCTTGCGGCCTGACCGGATCGGCGATGGAGCTGATCGCCGGCCGCAAGCTTGCCTTCGTCCAGCCCTATGTATCGTCGAAGCACATGCTGCGCTCGCTCGCCGCGACGGCTTGCGCCGGGCCGCTGATGTTCGCCAACGAGGCGCTGGACGCCTGGCGCGAGCGTCGCATCTCGGTGCTGGGGCTGATCTCCTGCGGCTGTACGGCGACCATCTGGGCGCTGGCGCTGGGCATGGTGGTGATCGCCATTGCGTCCGGGGCGGCTTCGCTTCTAGGGTCTGGCAGCTTGTAGGTGTGAGACGATTTGGAGACAGCAATGCCGATCTACGCGATTGACGGAAAAGCGCCCGCCTTCGAGGACGCCGACAGCAACTGGATCGCGCCCGATGCCACCCTGATCGGCAATATCAGGATCGGCCGCAATGCCGGCTTCTGGTTCGGCGTCGTCGTCCGCGGCGACGACGAGCCGATCGTCGTCGGCGCCGACACAAACGTGCAGGAGCACACAATCATGCACACCGACGCCGGCTTTCCGCTGACCGTCGGCCAAGGCTGCACGATCGGCCACCGTGCCTTGCTGCACGGATGCACGATCGGCGACAACAGCCTGATCGGCATGGGCGCCATCGTGCTGAATGGGGCGAAGATCGGCAACAACTCGCTGGTCGGTGCCGGCGCGCTGGTCACCGAAGGCAAGCAATTTCCCGACAATTCGCTGATCGTCGGCTCGCCCGCGCGCGTCGTCAGGATGCTCGACGAGGACGCAGTCGCCAGGCTGCGCGCCTCGGCCGCGCATTATGTGGCAAACGGCAGGCGGTTTAGGGCGGGGCTGAGGAAGGTCTAGCCGACCCGGAAATGGCGGAGCCGGGCCTCAAGATATCGAAGCATAACCCCTTCCAAGTCAAACCGGCTGGGTGGTCGGCCGGAACAAGATCTCGTTGATATCGACGTCGTCGGGCTCGTTGATCGCGAAGGCGACCGTTCGGGCAAACGTATCTGGCCCCACGGCGATCTTGCTCACGAAGTCCCTGGTCCCCTGCTGGATATCCTTCTCGCTGATATGCTCGAGCAACTCTGTGCTGACAGCGCCCGGCGAGATCACCGTGGTACGGATATTGTAGGGTTTCACCTCTTTCCGCAGACCCTCGGATAGCGCACGCACCGCGAACTTGGTGGCGCAATAGACCGCCGCACCCGGGTCGACCACATGGCCGTATACGGACGAGACATTGATAATGTGCCCCGATCGCTGCTCCTTCATGTACGGAAGCGCGGCCGCGATGCCGTAAAGGACGCCCTTGATGTTGACGTCGATCATCCGGTCCCATTCGTCGACCTTGAGCCGTTCGAGCGGGGCCAACGGCATGAGGCCCGCATTGTTGAGCATCACGTCGATGCGGCCGAATTCCCGGACCGCCGTGTTCACCAGGTTCTGGACCTGGCCGGCATCGGTGACGTCCGTAGTAACGGCCTTGGCTTTGTGCCCAGCGCCGGTCAGTTCCTGGACAAGGGCGTCGATGCGGTGTGACCGGCGTGCACCCAGGACCACGGAAGCGCCTCGTGCGGCAAGATGGCGTGCCGTCGCTTCACCGAGGCCGCTGCTGGCACCGGTGATGACGACGACCTTGTTCTCGATTCCTTCGGACATGAGATTCTCCTAGACAAGAATTGAAAGACTTCAGGTGTGGGGGCCGGCCGAGGCGGCGAGCAAGGCCGATCCCGTGAGCAGGACGGCGGCGAGAAGGAAGGCGCTCCACCAGCCGGCCACGTCGAACAGCAGGCCTCCTGCAATAGCGCCGCCTGCGATCGCGAACTGGATCAGGGCGACCTGGAGTCCGCCCCCGGCCTCCAGGTCTTCAGGGATGAGCGTGGTCATCCAGGTGTTCCACGCCACCGGGATCGGGGTCGCGAACAGTCCCCAAAGAACCAGCAGGCCGGCCGTGGCGCGTGCAAACGGTCCAAAGGCAATCAGCAGTAGAGCGAAGACCGCGAGTGCACTCGGCAGCCCGATCAGCACGGCTGTGAGGTGCCGCCGGAGTATGAAGCCGACAATCGACAGTCCCGCCACGCCACCGAGGCCGACGCCCAATAGAGCCAGTGAGAGGGTATTGACCTCAAGGCCCGTCACGTTTTCCAGAAACGGCCGCAGATAGATCGAGAGCGCGTTCTGCCCGATGAAAGCGAGCCCGGTCGCGCCCATGCCGATGGCGAATCTGCGATTCCGCAGCAGGCCGAACATGCTCGACACCGAGGCGATCTCTATCGGCGGCATCTTCGGGAGAACGGCCAACTGCCACACGAGCGCCGCAAGGCCGATGGGGACAGTGACGAAAAAGGTTGCCCGCCATCCGATCAGCGATCCGAGGAAGCTGCCGACGGGCGCGGCGATCACCAATGCGAAGGCAGTGCCACCCTGGAGCAAGGCAATGGCCTTGGGCAGGTCGGGTCCCGCGGCCAGGCGGGCCAGAATGGCCGTCGACAGTGACCAGAAACCGCCGATCGCGGTGCCGACCAGCGCCCGCCCGGCCAGGAAGACCAGGAAGTTGGGAGCAAGCGCCACCGCCAGGCTCGATGCGGCCAGCACTGCCGTATAGACCAGAACCACCGTCCGTCGATCGACGTTTCGCAACAGCGAGTTGCCGAAGAGGCTGGTAACCACGGCGAAGAATCCGGATACCGCGATTGCCTGGCCTGCCTGACCCTCGGAGACGGCCAGATCCTGAGCGATCGGGGTGAGCAGGCTCACCGGCAGGAACTCCAGTCCGACCAGAAGGAAGGTCAGCAGCGACAGGCAGACCACCGCAGACCATGGGGTCGTCCCGCTGTCAGCAGCAGTGGCCTCGTCCAGCACGAAATCGATGGTCATAAGGGCAGTCTCCTGTCCGTTCCCGAACTAAGTAGTCGGGCTGGCTAAATGCGACTAGCGGGTATAATTTTGATGTGGTTGTGAATGAGGCTCATCAATGCCACGCGACGAGTTCGCCGAAATGCGCGCGTTCCTGGAGATCACCCGGACGCGGAGCTTCACCCGAGCAGCCGCCAAGCTCGGGGTCACTCCTTCGGCCCTTAGCCACACCATCAAGTCGCTGGAGTCGCGGCTTGGCGTCCGTCTTCTGTCTCGCACCACGCGCGACGTGGCCCCGACGGCGGCCGGTCAACGCCTCAAGGAAGGCATCGAACCGCATTTCGAAGGCATCGCGGCTGAGGTCAGCGCTCTCGGCGTCCTTCGCGACAGGCCGTCCGGCAACATTCGCCTGGTGTGCACCGACGATTCGGTCGACATTGTCTTCCGCGCCCGGCTGCCAAAGTTCCTGAGCGACTTCCCCGATATCAATGTCGAGTTGGTGGTCGACAACGCCTTCACCAACATCGTCGAGCGCCAGTTCGATGCCGGCGTGCGTCTGGGCGAGTCCATTGCCCGGGATATGGTAGCCGTGCGCATCGGAGCCGACGTGACCTACACTGTGGTCGGCTCACCCCATTACTTCGCCCACCGGACACCGCCGGAGACGCCGCAGGAGCTGACCGACCATAACTGCATCAACTACCGGCTGCCGACGTCAGGATCGGTCTATGCCTGGGAATTGCGGGAAGGAGCGCGCGAGTTCAGTGCTCGGGTCGAGGGGCAACTGACGCTTAACAACATGGGGCCGGCGATCCAGGCCGCGCTTGACGGAGTGGGCTTGGCCTATCTGCCGCGCGAACTCGTCCTTCCACACATTGAGAGTGGCCTTCTCCAGGAAGTCCTGACCAAATGGTGCCCAACGTTCCAGGGTTACCACCTGTACTATCCAAGCCGGCGCCATCCCTCTCCGGCGTTTTCCGCCTTTGTCGACGCGTTCCGTATCAGGGGCAAGTAACAGCGTTTCGACGGCAAACGGCAGCTCGTATCCCACAAACGATCGTGAGACAGCTTGGATGACGAAGCGCAGTTGGAGGCAAAGCCGAGATAACTGTATCGAGATGTGTTCCGCCAGAAATGGTGGAGCCGGCCCGGGGACGGGGCCGGCTCCTTAAACCCGGTCGTTGGGGACGGGGAGGGTGGGGACTCGACCGGGTTTCTCCTAAAGCGCGAAGTCATGCGACGCACTTAACCTCTGCTTTATGCATGTCGCCCAAAACCGCTACGCGCTTTTGGGCGACATGCCTTGGCGTCCTCAGCGGACGCTGGCGACCGCGTCGGAGCGGCCGTCGTTGATCGTCACCCAGGCGCCGGAATTCCGCTCGGACTGGCGCTTCAGGTAGGTGTAGCCGGTATTGGTCCAGGACAGCACCTTGGGCTGGAGATTGTCGAGGATGAACTCGCCAAGGCTGGTGCGCACGGTCAGCACCGCATGGCCGTCACCATTGCGCTGGCGCACCACCGTCATCAGCAGATCGCCGGCCGGCACGCCGATGCTCATCAGCTCGCGGCGCTTTTCCAGCGCATAGTCCTCGCAGTCGCCGAAGCCGCTATTGGGAAAGGACCAGACTTCCTCCTTGCCCCACATTTCCATGTCGGTGCGCGGCGCGACCCTGCTGTTGACCGAATTGTTGATCTTGACGATCGTCGCCCACAGCTTGCGGGTCAGCTCGACGGGTGCCCGGCCAGGCGTCCTCTGATTGCATTCCTGCGGAAGCTGCTGGCACAATTCGTAGTGTCCGACCGGCTGCGTGGTGCGGCCGCCGGTGTGCATGAAGGCCGGCTCCGCCGCGTTTACAGTCCCCCAACCGAAAAGCTGCATCGCTATTGCCGCCAGCAACAGCTTGCCCCTCATCCTGTTCATTATTCAGTCTCCCCGTTTGAGGAGACAATGACACGGCTGGATTTATTTGACGCAAAAGCGCGAAGTAGACATTAAGTAAAACGCCAATAGAATAAACATAAAATTTGACGCAATTGAATATAGAATTGTTTAAGGATTCCAGCCGGCCATGTTCCCATGCTTCGTCGCACCGTTCGAACAGCTGGGATGGCGGGACAGAGGGGGCGCGAAGGATCGCCAGCCTCTCTTCCCGATAGTGCTAACGCTTCGGCGTCAGCCGCGCGATGAGCTGAATTCGGTATCGAGCGTTTCCGGCCGCTGGATGACGGCGAACTCGATGGCGACGCCATCTTCGAAATGCCGCACTATCTGGCCGCGCATGGTGCCCAGCATCACCTGGACGCCGATGGCCGGCTTGACGTCGATCTCGATCGCCGCGCCCGACAGCGACAGGTCGATGATGCGGCACTGGTACTGCCGTCCGTCGGCAAGCTGCAGCACGCTCGTCGGGTTGCGCGGTGCGACGCGCTCATGGCGGCGGTCTTCCGGCAGGTCGAGCTCGTGCTTGTTGGCAAGCCAGGTCAGTTGCGCGGCGAGCTTGTCCCTCTTGCGCTCCGACGCGATGACGGTCATCGCAAAGCCATCCTGCAAAGTGCGGGTGATGACGCCTTCGATGCGGCCGATGTGATCGATATAGGCAATGACCTTTTCGCCAGCCAGGCCGGTGCGCTCGGTGCGCAACGCAACGTTGCCGGGCGACATGTCGACCACCTGGCAGGGATGTTCGGTGCGGTCTTCCAGCATGAAACGTCCGTAAATTTTCACGCGGACGCGCTGAAAGTTACGCCTTTCAGCTTGGGACGGCGCATGGTCGACCGCCGCTGACCTCATCACTGCCATACCCCGTTCGGCATTCCGCGCATGGATGCGGGGAATTTCAGCGGAAAACTACAACAAAGCAGGTTAACAAAGGGCAAAGCCCGGCGCTGTTGCTTTAAGCTTTGGGCATCATTCCTCGCGTCCGCCGTCGAAGACGACCAGGTGACGGATGCGGCGGGCCTGGCCGAGCGCCGAAATCGTCTCGGGCGGGTCGAATTCCGACGGGGCGAGCGAGGGAACCTCTATCGCCGGCCGGTTCCCCGGGAACATCGGCTCCTTGTCGGGATCGACGACACGGATCGAATCGATCAAGGCGTCGAGAACCGGGTCGGCACCCAGCCAGAAAGGTTTTTCGACGGCGCTTATCACGCCGAGGCAGCGCGGGCTCTCGACACCGCCGTCGAGCGGCAGCGCGAGCAGCTCGAACCTGTTGGACCGGCCGTTGCGGCTGAAACCCTCATAGGTGATGAGCATCACCGATTTCAGGTCGAAGACGCCATCGGTCAGCTTCGAAATCAGTCGCTGGTCCTTCTCGCGCCACAGCGAAGGGAATGAAAACCCCTTGAGTTCGCGGCCATAGACCGCGCAGAGCCTGGTGCCGGCGAGCCGGAACACCGCTTCGCCGCGCGTGTCCTTTTCCAGGATGAACGTGTCGGCCAGCAGCGACTTGATATCGGCCGGTTCGACTTCCGAGCGCTTCGGGGCAGGGCGTCCGTCACGCAACCGGTTCCAATAATGGAACAGCGTGATCGATCCGGTCTGGTTCATGCTAATGCTGCTCCGCGCATTCTGTCTTCTGATGTCCCATCGGTGAACAGAAGGGCGCCCTCCGAAGACCTACATGCGTTGCGGAGCAGGATGCGTGCCAGCATCGTTAATACTTGTTCACGGGTCGGGGCGGTTAAGGTTAACAACTGGTTTACGTTGCGCGCCTGCCAGCCCTGTGGCACACCAAAACCACTCCAGAAGCGGTCGTTTTGCGACGATCGGCAGCACTTCAGTCAAGAGTTCAGGGGGAGCAAGGGGGCTCGACCAGCCGTTCAAGGGAAACCTTGGACGGCTTCTTTTTTGATTCGGGGCTGCTGATTCGCCGTTTGTGATTCGGTTGGCCGTGATCTACATGCTCGCCAAGTCCAATCCAGCGACTGAGTGCAAGCCATATGAGCGACCCAGAAAGCCCACCGGAGATCGAGCAGGGCCAGGGTGGGCCTGTCGCCCGCGAACCGGAGCAGCGCCGCGAGCCGGTGTTCAACCTGCCGCCCGTGGTGCTGGCGGTGATCGCCATCTGCGTCGTCGTCTTTCTGATGCAGCAGTATGTGCTTAGCCAAGACCAGCAGCTGACACTATTGTACGACGGGGCCTTCATTCCTGTTCTCTACACTGGCCAATACGGCTTCGACTGGTTCCTGTTTTCTCGGCCCTTTACATATGCCTTCCTGCATGGCGGCTTTGCCCATCTTGCCATCAACATGGTGTGGCTCGCGGCCTTCGGCTCACCGTTGGCCAACCGCTTCGGCGCCCTGCGCTTCAGCCTGTTCTTCGCCGCGACCGGACTGGCGGCGGTGGCGCTGTTCTGGGCCATGCACCCGCTTGGCGAGGCGCCGCTGGTCGGCGCCTCCGGCGCGATTTCCGGCATGATGGGCGCGGCGGCACGCTACGGCTTCCGCATCGACCGCTCGTCGGGCAAGGCCGCCTTCGCCGGCCGGCCTTTGCCGATGGCGGCGGTGCTGCGCTCGCGCGGCGTCGTCACCTTTCTCGCCATGTGGATGGTGATCAACCTCGCGACCGGCCTCTTCGGCCTGGCGCCTGGCATTGACGGCCAGATCGCCTGGGAAGCCCATATTGGCGGCTTTCTTGCCGGCTTCTTCGGCCTGCGGTTTTTTGATCGACGAGAGCAGGTGCCCCGGCAGGCGGACGAGCCGGAGACCTGAGACCGCCGCACTTGAAAAGCAACCGATCGCGGCGCACCATGTTCATCCCAGGGAAAGCCGGCCAGGGCAGGAGCCGGCAGGAAATGCAGAGGAGGACGCCATGACTGTTAAGGCAATTCTCGAGGCAAAAGGCCACGGCGTGGTGACGCTCGGGCCGAACGAAAAGCTCAGCGAAGCCATCCGCATGCTTTCCGAACACAGGATCGGCGCGCTGGTCATCACCAACGGCGATCACAAGATCGTCGGCATTCTTTCCGAGCGCGATGTGGTGCGGGTTCTCGCCAAGGAGGGGGCGGCGGCGCTCGACCTTGCCATCCGCTCGGCGATGACGCCCAAGGTGAAGATCTGCAATGAGAACCACACCGTCAACGAGGTCATGGAGATCATGACCAAGGGCCGCTTCCGCCATCTGCCGGTGGAAAAGAACGGGCTGCTCGACGGCATCGTGTCGATCGGCGACGTGGTCAAGCGCCGCATCGAGGATGTCGAGCGCGAGGCCGAGGAGATCAGGGCCTACATCGCCACGGCATAGGTGACGGCGGCCGGGTTGCCGACAGGTCGATTTTCAAGCTGCTATCGCAGTTCGTCGCGGCAGGTGCGGGCCTGTGCCGCGTCGGCGCCTGCGGCTTTGCGCTTGTCTCTTTTGGCGGTTTGCACTAGCGAAGTTGCACATCAAAATATGCGTTCTCGCATATCCGCAATTTCAATATGCAGGCCCTTATGAGCATTATCGACACCCGCACGCCCGACGCCAAGCGCCTGGTTCCCGGCGCCACCGGCGACTGGGAGATCATCATCGGCCTCGAGGTCCACGCGCAGGTGACCTCTCAGGCAAAGCTGTTTTCCGGCGCCTCGACCATTTTCGGCGCCGCGCCCAACGCCAATGTCAGCCTGGTCGACGCGGCGATGCCCGGCATGCTGCCGGTCATCAACGAGGAATGCGTCAAGCAGGCGATCCGCACCGGGCTGGGCCTAAAGGCCGAGATCAACCACAAATCGGTCTTCGACAGGAAAAACTATTTCTATCCCGACCTGCCGCAGGGCTACCAGATCTCGCAGTTCAAGCAGCCGATCGTCGGCGAGGGGAAGGTGATCGTCTCGGTCGGCCCGGACCGGCAGGGCGAATTCGAGGACATCGAGGTCGGCATCGAGCGCCTGCACCTGGAGCAGGACGCCGGCAAGTCGATGCACGACCAGCATGCGACGATGTCCTATGTCGATCTCAACCGCTCCGGTGTGGCGCTGATGGAGATCGTTTCGAAGCCGGATATGCGCTCCGCCGATGAAGCCAAGGCCTATGTCACCAAGCTGCGCACCATCGTGCGCTACCTCGGCACGTGCGACGGCAATATGGACGAAGGCTCGCTGCGCGCCGACGTCAACGTCTCGGTACGCCGGCCCGGCGGTGAATTCGGCACGCGCTGCGAGATCAAGAACGTCAACTCCATCCGTTTCATCGGCCAGGCCATCGACTACGAGGCGCGCCGCCAGATCGCCATCCTCGAGGACGGCGGCAAGATCGACCAGGAAACGCGGCTGTTCGACCCCAACGAGGGCGAAACGCGCTCGATGCGTTCCAAGGAAGAAGCGCACGACTACCGCTATTTCCCCGATCCCGACCTTCTGCCGCTGGAATTCGACCAGGCCTATGTCGACGAGTTGGCAAAGGACCTGCCGGAACTTCCCGACGCCAAAAAGGCGCGGCTGATCACCTCGCTCGGCCTGTCGACCTACGACGCCTCGATCCTGGTATCGGAAAAGGCGGTCGCCGACTATTTCGAGAAGGTGGCCGCTGGTCGCGATGGCAAGCTTGCCGCCAACTGGGTCATCAACGATTTGCTGGGTGCGTTGAACAGAGCCGGCAAGGACATTGAAAACGCTCCTGTTTCACCCGACCAGCTTGGCGCGGTCATCGACCTGATCAAGGAAGGCACCATCTCCGGCAAGATCGCCAAGGATCTATTCGAGATCGTCTGGAACGAGGGCGGCGATCCGCGTCAGCTGGTCGAAAGCCGCGGCATGAAGCAGGTCACCGATACCGGCGCCATCGAAAAGGCGGTCGACGAGGTGATCGCGGCCAACCCGGACAAGGTCGAGCAGGCGCGCGCCAAGCCGACCATGTCCGGCTGGTTCGTCGGCCAGGTGATGAAGGCGACCGGCGGCAAGGCCAATCCGCAGGCGGTCAATGAGCTGGTCAAGGCCAAGCTCGGGATCGAGTAGGATGTTTGTCCGCACCGCCGGCGAGCGCGATCTGGCGGCGGTGCGCGCATTGCTGGTCGAGACGTGGCATGCCACCTATGACGCCATCTACGGCGCGGCGCGGGTTACCGAAATCACCGATGAATGGCATTCGATCGCCGCGCTCAAGGCACGGCTGACGCGGCCGAACTCGGAGTTCCTGGTCGCCGACGACGGCAAAACCATCGGCGGCATGGCTTTCGCGGCCGCCACCACGGATGCCAGGATCGTCATGCTGAACCAGCTTTACGTGCATCCGGCCTGGCAGAGGCAAGGCATCGGCCAGGCGCTGCTGGACGAAATCGAGGCCAGCTTTCCGGAGGCCCGGACGCTGCGCGTCGAGGTCGAGGAAGCAAATGCTCCGGCCGTCGCCTTTTACCGCTCGCGAGGGTTCTTGCCCGCCGGCAACACGGCCGATTGCGGCGGCGCCTCGGGATTGCCGGCGCTGGTTTTGGAGAAGGCGATCGGCTAGCTCGTTCGCCTGGCGCTCAGTTGCGTTTCACGGGCAGGTTGGAGCAGCCGGCAGCGAGAAACTCGCACGGCAGGCTGCCGCCTCCACCCGACGTGTGCGGGGGCGTGGCGGCTTCGATTTTTTCCACCTCGTAATATTTCGAGGTGACGCCCCATTTTTTGACGCCCTGGCACGTCGAGCGCACGCCAACCTCCGTCGCCTTTGCCGCAGTCTTGTAATACGTGGTGATCCGGCAGGATTGGCTGACCGGCAGCGCGTTCGCCGGGCTCGTGACCGGCGGCAGGAAGTTCGGGAAGGCAAGCAGCGAGATTGCCGCAATGATCCTGACGGCGGGCATGGTGAGGGGAAGGTGCAGCATCGTTTGTCTCCATCGATGGCGCCGCTCGCTCGTGGCGCAGCGGCGCAATTTGTTCCCGCAAGATCAGGCCATGAAGCCGGGGCTGCCGCATCTGCCGCGCGGGGGATGGCGGCAGCGGTCTGAACCGCCGCCGTCATCCGCGAGCGGCCGCGTCAGGGCGTTTTCGGCTTGATGGGCGTCTTTATCGGAACGGCGACTTTTGGGGGCCGGACCGTACTGGCTTCACCGTCGACGGCCAGCCCGCCGCTGTTGAGATAGCGTACCGTATAGTGCAGCTCATAGCCCGGAACTCTGACCCATGTAGGTTTGTGATTGAACTGGTCCGGAGGCCTCGAATACCACTTCGGGATCTGCATGATCTTGGAACCGGCACCGAATCCCGCAGTCTTGGCCGCTACCGCGAAGGCGCTGTCTCTGGGATCGTTCGGCGGCTGGTCGACATTGCCGATGACGACCAGCGAATCGTATTTTCGCGCGTCGAGCCTGAGTACGGGAAGGTTCAGCGCAGCCACGTCGCCTTCGCGCATCGTCAGGGCTTTCTGAACGCCGTCCTCATTGGCATAGACGTTGAGGTTTATGGCCTCGGATTCCGCATAGACGACATTGTTGTGGAAGTCGCGGGCTGGCAGGCGTGTGAGGCTGTCGAAGGTCACTTCAACCGTCGGCTTGGCTATGGCGTCCGTCACCACCAGGTTGCGCCGCGGCACCGTCCAGAAGATGAGATCATCGCCGGTGGCCTGCGTGCCGGCATCGGAGCCGTCTATTGCCGAGCATTTCGAATTTGGAACCGGCGTCGTCACCGGCAGGGGTGCCGAAAACGAGCTGCGTACCTGAGCGTCGATGTAGTTGCCGACGTTGAAAACGTCTTCGAGGATGTTGCCGCCCTCGAAGCTCGCCGGGCCGGGTTGCGAGCGAATGATGACCTGGCTGGAATCGGTCTGCCAGCCGCTGCAGAAGACGTTGACGTCCATGGGAATGCCGATGTGACGGTCGGAGGTCACCGGGATCGAGACTTTGATGGTCAGGATGTAAGGAACTTTGACAAACCAGCTGTTCGGCTGGTTCAGCATCTGCGTCGCAAAGCGCGACGGCCGCCATTGCTTCAGCGATTCGATCGATGCGCGTGATGATCGTCCCTGGGCGGCCAGCTGTGCGTTGGTGGCGTCGACCTTGGCTTGCGCCAGGTTGCGGACGGTGTTGGTGATCAGGAACACGCCGAGTTCGGCTTTGCAGGGCCTGTTCGTTTGTGTGGTGTTGCATGGGGCAAGTGCCGCACTGGGAACCGGCGGCCCCGAAGGCGGCGGCTGGGCGGCCGCGGCGGCCGCCATCAGGCAGAAGAACAGCATCGTGCAGGTTTTCAACATGGTATCCTCGCTCTTTCGGTTGGAAACCACCCTCCGGCTAGACAACACCATTTCTTCGACAGCGGTTCATCGCCCGCATGGGGGACGAACCGCGAAACATCGGGCCGGCCCAGCGACGTCGAGCCGCCGTCCTTTCGGATTGGATATCTACTGCTTCACGACGCCTTTGGTTGTCGCCATCGGCGCGACGACCTTGGGCTTGGGGGTTTTCGGGCCGGGGTCGACTACCAATGCGGCCGTGCAGGAGCATTTGCCCGAACCGCAGTTCAGGTCGCCCTTGCACATTTTGGAATGCCGCATATCGGTGCAGTCGGCGGTCCCGGAGCAGGAGCAACTGCCTTGCCCAATCGTTCCGGACTGACATTTGAAGCTCCATGCCGGATCGGCGGCAAGGCCGGCCACAGCGAGCGATATGGCAAAAAGCGTCGTCGAGATGAGCTTGCGCATGAATACCTCCCGGTTCTATCGAGCGATGGAACCACGAAGCAGCAACGCCTTCATCTCCCGCGCGGGGGACGAACTCGCATACCGGTGACGATCGTCAATGCTGTCCCTTCAGCACGACGAGATAGCCGCGTTCGACGCGAAGCCGGAACGCGATTTGCCCTGCAGTGCCGGGATCCTTGGAAACCTTGTCGATGACATAGCCGCTGGGATGCGAGCCAAGCCATTCTTCCGGTTTGTCGGTGGTTTCGAATGGCTTTTGCAACCGGGCCAGGAAGCCGACTTCGCCTTGATAGTCGAAAGCCACGGCCCAGTCCGCATCCTTTCGCTCGTCGATGAAGTTGGCGAGCGGCGTCAGATCATAGCGTTTGAACGCGGTTGCCGATGCCACCGCGTGGCCGATGCCGAAAATGACAAGCATGACGATGGCCGAGCTCTTCAGCCTGGCGAGCGGGATCTCCGCCATGAAATAGCCGAACAGGATGACCACGAACGGCAACATCGGCACGACATAATGAGGCTGCTTGCCGGATATCGCGCTGAACACCAGAAACACGGCAACGAACGAGAATGACAGCAGGCGCAAGGCGCGCAGATCCGGCGACTTCGCGTCGATCAGGTTGCGTATCCGCGTGCGCAGCTTCAACCGCCACACCTCGGGTATGAAGATCCACGGTATGAACATGACCGGCAGCAGCAGCAGATAGAAATAGAACGGCCGGCCGTGCGAATTGCGCAAATTGCCGGTGACGCGCCCCGCCGACTGGTTCCAGACGAGATCATAAACGAAATTGCCTTTTGTCAGGATGGTCGCCGGCACCAACCAGATCGCCACCGGAATTAGTGCGGCGAGCAGGGCCAGGCCCACTCCAGCGAGGAAGTTCGGTGTCGTCAGTCCCGCCCGCCGGTCGCGCCAGAACGGGTAGAACAGGATGGGCGCGCCGATATGGATCAGCACCACCGGGCCTTTCGTCAGCACGCCCATGCCGATGAACAGCCCGGCCAGAACGGCCTGCCAGCGGTTGCCGCTGCGGGCAAAGGCAATCAACGACAACAGCGCGGCGAGCACAAAGACCGTCAGCAACTGGTCGAACAGGATCAGCGTCGAATAGATGACGAACACGCTGCTTCCGGCAACCAGCCAGGGGATGCGCCGCGCGATGTCGTCGCGGCCCGGAAACAGGGTCTTTGCCAACGCCGTCGTCAGCCAGATGACGAGCGAGGAGGCGGCGAAGATGACCAGCATCGCCGCCGGCCGGCTGGCGCCGAAAATATTCCAGACAAGGTCGATAAGCCAAAACAGCAGTGGCGGCTTCTGCAGATAGGGCGCGAAATTCATCGTCGGGACGAAGATCTGTCCGCTCAGATACATTTCCCAGGTGACGCTGAGATATCGCGTTTCGTCGACGGGCAGCAGTGGCCGGAAAGCGACCGCGATGACGATCAGCCCAAGCAGAAAGAGGTAGGGGAGCAGCCGCTCGGTAGATGTCGGTGTCAAAGATCGAGATCCGCGCCAGAAACCATTTTCATTCCAGCCGAGCATAGTGCCGCGTTTCTGGACCGCGAACGACCGCACCATGATTTTGGCCGAATTGCAACGATGCCGGTTTCGTTTCGCAGATTTTGCGGACGATGGTCTCAAGGGCTTGAAAAACTTGCCGGCCGAGTCTTTTGGACCGCTGCCGGTCCGGGGAACCTGAGCAAAATCAACTGGAGCGCAAGGGTGGTGACAATTCGCGCATCAACAGTTCGAGCTCGCGCTGATCGCCTGTACCGGTCTTGTCGAAGATCGTCGCCAGCTGCGACTTGACGGTGCCGTCCGAGACGCCGCCGGCCGCGGCGATCTCCTTTCGCGTCAGGCCGGCGGCAACGTGACCGGCGACGCGCCTTTCTGCCGCGGTCAATCCGAACAGGGCCGCAATGGCGTCCAGCGCCGGGATTGGTGCCGAACCGGCCGCCGCGATGAAGATCGCTGCAGCGGCGCGCTGCGAGATGCGCGCCGAGATTTCACGCCGCGCCAGCGGCATGACATGGGCCACCGCCGGAACGACCGTCCTGGCCAGGGGAATGTTGATGCCGCAAGGTCCGAGCGCGAATTCGTCGCGCGTGCCGAGCTGGACGGCACGGCCGATCGCGGCGTTGGCTTTGGCATAGGTGAAGGAAAGCTGTCCGCGCACGCAAGCGACCGAGATATTTTCGGCGAGCAGCGCTTCGGCTGACGGGTTGGCGAAGATGATGGTCATGTCTTCGGCGACGATCAGCACCGGATGGTCGAGGCTTTCGATGATGGAGCGGAAGATTTCGGCCTTGCGCCGCTCGGCCTCGAACAGGTCCCCGATGGTCACCGCGCGCCGCACATGCGGTGCCAACAGGCAGACAAGCTCGATATCCTCGCGGGAAATCTGGCGCCTGTCCTTGTCGGTCACCACCATCAACGTGCCGATCCGGGTCGGCCGCCTCATCAACGCCACCCAGAAGAAATCGTCCAGGCGGTTGGGTTGCACCCATTCGCGCACGATGCGGCTTTCGAGCCATCTCTGCCGGGTATCCGGGCCTTGCAGGGCGTAGATCGAATCGACGGTGAACGGCACGTCGATCTCCATCTTGGGAACCGCCGCATAGAACGGCACTTGCGAGCCGTAGTCATGCTTCAATGGCTCAAGAACTGCGGGATCGCCGCAGGACACCGAAAACCGCGCGGAGCTGCTGATCGTGTCGATGACGGCGAGCATGGCAAGCTGGCCTTCCGCCAGATTGCAGATGGCCTCGAGTGTCGCCTGCCAGCGGTCGACGTCGGCAATCGAATCGTAGATCGCCTCAACGACCTGCGGCAACGCGCGACCGGCCGTGCCCGCCAGCGATGACATGAGCCCCTCTCATTTGCCGTCCTTGAGGCAACGAAGCATCAA
Source organism: Mesorhizobium sp. M0701 (assembly GCF_040320365.1). NCBI lineage: Bacteria > Pseudomonadati > Pseudomonadota > Alphaproteobacteria > Hyphomicrobiales > Phyllobacteriaceae > Mesorhizobium > Mesorhizobium sp. M0701. The sequence goes on along the minus strand of NZ_JAMYPO010000024.1, from coordinate 48,020 downwards.
CTGCTAGAATAACGCTGCGTAAGGTTGCCAACAACCTATTTCATCTGCTTCGGACGGCCGCGAAAATAACATCATCGTTTCGCTTTCCCGTCAGCCATTTGCTCGCCGGTTGCGGCAAGACCCTTGCCTTCGCAATGCCGTGACGCCATAAGCAGGAACAGGCGCCGCAGCCGCCGCGAGGACTTGCCACAAGGACTTGCCACGAGGATTTGCATGAAAACTTTCCTTCTGCAGTTTTTCACCTGGTGGAACAGCCAGACATTGGGAACGCGCTTCCACACCTGGCGGCATGGCAAGAAGGTCGGGCAGGACGAGGTCGGCAACGTCTATTATGAGGGCGGCGTCGATTCGGAAGGCCGCACCCGTCGCTGGGTCATCTACCGCGACTATTCGGAAGCCTCGGCGATTCCGCCCGGCTGGCATGGCTGGATCCATCATCGTGTCGACGTTGCGCCGCCAAGCGAAGACTACAAGCCACGCGACTGGCAAAAGCCGCATGTGCCGAACCTCACCGGCAGCCCCGCGGCCTATCGCCCGAAAGGCTCGGTGCTGACCAACCAGCATCGTCCGCAGGTGACGGGCGACTACGACGCCTGGACGCCTGGTTCGTGATCGATCGCCGCGACACGCGCGCGGTCCCCACGGGGGCGGTCCCCACGAGGGCGGTCCTTTGTCGCCACAATTGCTGTTTAGCTGTTTGCTGATCCGACAGCAGCAACTAGCCTTGGCGTTAAGAGAATCACCCCGGGCGCAAACCACCGGACCTTGCATGAGCATGTTCAGCCGAATTTTGACGGGCGGATTAACCGCGGTCGTTCTCGCTTCTATGGTGGCGCTCGCTGCTGCGCAGGAATTGGCGCCGCCTGCGCCGGACGCGCCGGTGGCGCCTGCAGCACCGGCAGTGTCCGAGCGCATCACCAATCCCGTCGCTGAATTCGCCGGCATCGACAAGATCACCGGCCGTATCATCACCTTCGATGTTTATATCGACGAGACGGTGCAGTTCGGCGCTTTGCAGGTGACGCCGCGCATCTGCTATTCGCGGCCCGAAAACGAAGAGCCGAAGACGGATTCGTTCGTCGAGGTCGACGAGATTACGCTCGACCGGAAGATACGCCGTATCTTCACCGGCTGGATGTTTGCCGAAAGCCCCGGGATCAACGCCGTCGAGCATGCCGTCTATGATATCTGGCTGAAGGGCTGCAAGCAGAAGTCCGACGTGCCGGCACCCGCCGCCCCCAAAACCAACTAGAATCTGTCAGTGCGCGGCGGATACCGCGCCCTGCGGAACCGCCGCGTTGCCCGAGCGTTGGTGCCTCTCTACGGAGGAGGTTGCCATGATGATGGCCAACAAGAACGAACTTCTCGACATCGAAAGGGGATTCTGGAGCGGCGGTGCCGACTATTTCAAGGCCAATGCCGATACCGACTGCCTGGTGGCCTTCCCGCAGATGGCGCGGGTGATGAGCAATACCGATCTGGCCGCAACTGCCACGGACCCGAACCGCTGGCGCGATCTCGACATCGACCTCAAGGGCATCATCGAGCCGGGCAGCGACATCGTCATGCTGACCTACGAGGCGCGTGCGACGCGGCAAGATGGCGAAGCCTATGCGGCGCTGGTCAGCACCGGCTATGTCCACCGCGTCAATGGCTGGAAGATGATGTTCCACGCACAGACGCCGCTGGTGACGGCAGCAAAAGGCTGACCGGCCGCAAGAGCATTCCAGGAAATGTGAACGGCTTTCCGTCCGGAATTGCGTTTCTGTGAAACGATGAACCATTCCAGGTTATGGAAAAAACACGGCCTCGCCCTTCAGCGCCTCGGCCAGCATCTTCTCGTACTTGCCGCGCGGCACGTCGATTGCACCGAAGCGTTTGAGATGCTCGGTGGTGAACTGCGTATCGAGCAGTGCAAAGCCACGCGCCTTCAGGCGTTCGACGAGGTGAACCAGGCAGGCCTTTGACGCGTCGGTCTCCCTGGCGAACATGCTCTCGCCGAAGAACACGCGGCCGAGCGATACGCCGTAGAGCCCCCCGACCAATCGGTCGTTGTGCCAGGCCTCGACCGAATGGCAATGGCCCATCCGATGCAGCTCGATATAGGCTTCGCGGATCGGTGCGTTGATCCAGGTCGACCGCCGTTCCTCGCGCCTTTCTGCGCAGGCATCGATCGTCGCCTCGAAATCGAAATCGATGCGGAACTCGAACAGGTCCTTGCGGATGGTCTTTCTCAGGCTTTTCGGTATGTGGAACCCGTCGAGCGGAATGATGCCGCGCGTCTCCGGCCGCACCCAGAACACTTCGGGGTCATTGGCATTTTCGGCCATCGGGAAGACGCCGGAGGCATAGGCTTTGAGCAAAAGGTCGGTCGGGATGCGATAACCGGGTGCGTAGGGACGGGTCATCGCTTCGCCCCTGTGTCACTCGCCTTCGGCCAGGTATTTTTCCAGCCAGTGGATATCGTAGTCGCCATTAGCGATGTCGGCGTTGCCAACGAGGTCGCGAAACAGTGGCAGCGTCGTCTTGATGCCGTCGACGACGAATTCGTCGAGCGCGCGCCGCAGCCGCATCATGCATTCGACGCGGTTGCGGCCATGCACGATCAGCTTGCCGATCAGGCTGTCGTAGTAGGGCGGGATCTTATAGCCGGAATAGACGCCGGAATCGACACGGATGCCGAGGCCGCCCGGCGTGTGGAAATGGGTGATGGTGCCCGGCGAGGGGGTGAAGGTGCGCGGATCCTCGGCATTGATGCGGCATTCGATGGCATGGCCGTGGAAGCGGATGTCCTCCTGGCGCACCGAAAGTCCGCCGCCCGAGGCGACGCGGATCTGCTCGTGCACGAGGTCGATGCCGGTAATCGCCTCGGTCACCGGATGTTCGACCTGCAGGCGCGTGTTCATCTCGATGAAATAGAACTCGCCGTCCTCATAGAGGAATTCGATGGTGCCGGCGCCGGAATAGCCGAGATCGGCGATCGCCCTGGCGCAGACGCCGCCAATATGCGCGCGCTCCTCGGCATTGAGCGCCGGCGAGGGCGCTTCTTCCCAGACCTTCTGGTGGCGACGCTGCAGCGAGCAGTCGCGCTCGCCGAAATGCACGCCGCGCCCGGCGCCGTCGCCGAACACCTGCACTTCGATATGGCGCGGCTTCTGCAGATATTTCTCGATATAGACTGCGTCGTCGCCGAAGGCCGCACCCGCCTCCGAGCGTGCCGTCTGCAGCGCCACCTCGAGATCGGCCTCGCTACTCGCCACTTTCATGCCGCGCCCGCCGCCGCCGGCCGACGCCTTGATGATTACGGGGTAGCCGATCACGGCGGCAATGCGCTTGGCTTCCTTGTCCTCGGTGACCGCGCCGTCGGAGCCGGGCACCACGGGAATGCCGAGGCGTTTTGCGGTACGCTTGGCCTCGATCTTGTCACCCATGATGCGGATATGGTCGCCGGTCGGGCCGATGAAGGTGATGTTGTGCGCGGCGAGGATGTCGGCGAACTTGGCGTTCTCCGACAGGAAACCGTAGCCGGGATGCACCGCGTCGGCGCCGGTGATCTCGCAGGCGGCGACGATCTGGTGGATGTTGAGATAGCTGTCGCGCGACGGCGGCGGGCCGATGCAGACGCTCTCGTCGGCGAGACGCACGTGCATGGCGTCGGCGTCGGCGGTCGAATGCACCACCACCGTCTGGATGCCGAGCTCCTTGCAGGCGCGCAGCACCCTGAGGGCGATTTCGCCGCGATTGGCGATGAGGATTTTCTGGAACATCTTTCGCCTGTTCCCGGCTCTACTCGATCACGACGAGCGGCATGCCATATTCGACCGGCTGCGCATCTTCAAACAGGATCGCCGTCACCGTGCCGGCGCGCGGCGAGGGGATCTGGTTCATCGTCTTCATTGCTTCGATGATCAGCAGCGTCTGGCCTTCCTTGACCTTCTGGCCGATTTCGATGAACGGCCTGGCGTCGGGCGACGGTGCCAGATAGGCGGTGCCGACCATTGGCGAGGCGACGGCGTTCTTTGACAAGTCGGGCGTCGCCGGGGCGGCCGCTGCCGCGGGCTGCGCGGCTGCCGGGGCATAGGCCGGCTGAGCTGCGGCGACGGCATGGACGGCCGGCGCCTGCCGCGAGACGCGCACCTTCAGATCGCCCAGCTCGACCTCGATCTCGGTCAGGTTGGTGTCGTTCAGTATGCCCGCCAGATCGCGGATCAGCTGCTGGTCAACACCGTTCTTCTTTATCGACATTTTCGAGCCTTCTGTTTGTTGGCCGGTCATAGGCGTGCAGCCAGCGCCTGCAGCGCCAGCGTGTAGCCGAGCGGCCCGAACCCGCAGATCATGCCGACGGCGACCGGCGCGACCATGGAGACGTGGCGGAATGGTTCCCGCGCGTGGATGTTGGAGAGATGCACCTCAGCGACCGGCAGCGGCGCGACGGCGCGGATGGCATCGTGAATGGCGATCGAGGTATGGCCGTAGGCGCCCGGATTGATGACGATCGCGGCGGCCTTGTCGGCGGCCTCCTGGATCCAGTCGACGAGGTCGCCCTCATGGTTCGACTGGCGGAAATCGATCTCCAGCCCAAGTGCGGCACCTGCCTGCTTGCAGTCGTCGGCGATCGCGGCAAGCGTCTTGCCGCCATAGATGCCCGGCTCGCGCTTGCCGAGCGCGTTGAGATTGGGGCCGTTCAGGACGAAAACCGTTTTCAAAAAATGCCGACCTTTCCCGGCGCGGCTAAGCCGGCGCGCCGGACCCTCTATAATGGGCATAGACGCTGGCGAAAAGAGCGCAAGTGCGTTCTTTCGCCGTCCACAACAGCCGGAAAACGGCCCGTGCCGGAAACCCGCAGCCTAATCGAAACCCGAATGCCGATCAGAGCGCGGCCTTCGCCGCCTCGATCTTTTCGGCCAGCACTTCCTGGCCAAGCGCGCCGAACACCACCTCGTTGCCGACGACATAGGACGGCGTTCCGGTAATGGCGAGCTTGGTGGCGAGGTCATAGGTCTTGGAGAAGGCCTCGGTGATGCTCGGGTCCTTCATCTTTTCGCGCAGCGCCGCCTCGTCGGCGCCGAGCGACAGCGCCACCTTGATCGCCGCCGCCTCGGTGGCGCGCCCCTGGCCGCCGAGCAGCGCATTGTGGAATTCGCCGTATTTCTCCGGCTTCATCAGATGGAAGGCCATCGAGACGACGCTCGCCTTCTGCGAATCCGGGCCGAGGATCGGGAACTCCTTGAGTACGAAGCGCAGGTCCGGATCGGCCTTGGTCAGCGCGCGCATGTCGTCGATGGCGCGTTTGCAGTAGCCGCAATTATAATCATAGAATTCGACGATGGTGACCTTGCCGTTCGGATTGCCGACAACACCGTCGAATGAGGAATTGAAGATCTGGTCCTTGGCGTCTTTGATGACGCCGAGACTGGCGACGCGCTGTTCTTCCTTCTGCTTGGCCTCGAGTGCCTGCTGGGCCTCCAGAAGCACTTCCGGGTTCTTCAGCAGATAGTCGCGGACGATGCCTTCGACTTCGGCACGGTCGAGCTTGGTACCTGAGGACGTCGTCTGGGCAAGCTGTGCCGTGCCGGCCTTCGCCGTCTGCGGATTGCCGGCGACGAAGCCGAACGCCAGCATGGCGAGAGCCGCTGCCACTCCGGTAGTGCCCAGCAGAATTGCCTTGGTCATGATCCTCGATCCTCTTGCCTGTGTTCGGGTCCGCCCGGTTTGGCTGTGTCGCAGCCTGCGTCCGAAAGGTTCACTTCTTCTTACCTGATGGTGCGTAGTTTATAATGTCCTGCGCGCGAAGCCAGCCCGGCTCGCCCCGCTTCATGCTCTGCTGCGCCCGCATGGCGAAGATTTTCGCATTCTTGTAGTCGCCGGAATAGAAATGCCCTTCGGCGGTTGCAAGCTCGGCGGCCGGGATGTTGCCGAGTTCCCCGTAAGCCTGTGCCAGATAGCGGTATCCGGCGGCGTTTTCGCGATCCCGTCCGAGGCCGGTGTTGATCTGCGCCACCGCCTTCTTCAGCGAATCCTGCGTGCCGATCGCCATCAGCGCCTGGCCGTAAGAGACCGGCAGCAGCCCCGATCGCGCCGGATCGAGGCTGACCGACTTGGCATAGGCGTCCGCCGCATCCTTCGGCCGGTTCGCCTTCATCAGGATGTCGCCGCGTAATTCCTGGAAATAGGGATTTTTCGGCTGTTCCTTGATCAACGCGTTGGTCTTGGTGAGCGCCGACGCCAGATTGCCGAACAGATAGGTCATCTGCGCGTCGCCATAGCGTGAGGCGACGCTGCCGGGGTTCTTGCGCATCAATCGCGACGCCGCCGCCTGGCCCTGCATGTAGGCGGCGATCTTTATGCGCATCATGTCGTGGCGCTGCTGCAGTGCCGGCGGGTCCACCTTGTCGACGTAAGGGCTCTGCTTCACCAGCACTTCGAGATTGGCGATACGCTCCTGCGGCATCGGATGGCTGATCCTGTAGGGATCGACTTGCGCGCCCGAGAGCGACAATGCGTTCTGGAAGCGGCCAAACGTCTTCAGCATGCCCATGCCGGACTGGCCGGTTGCATTGAGATAGGTGATCGCCGAACGGTCGGCGGTCATCTCTTCGGTGCGCTGATAAGCAAGGATACTGCGTTGCGCCATCTCGCCGCCGCCGGCCACCACGCCCATGCCGGCGCCGGCGAGACCGCGGCTGTTGCTGGTGGCGCCGGCCACCATGGCGCCGGCGCCAAGCAGCGTCGCCAGGATCGCCATCGTCTTGGCGCGCTCGAGCTGTTCTCGCAATTTCTGCTGGTGTCCGCCGGCGATATGGCCGGCCTCGTGGGCAATGACGCCAATGATCTCGTTGGGCGTTTCGGCCGTCATCAGCGCGCCGGTGTTGATGAACAGGCGGCGGCCGGCAACAAAGGCGTTGAAGCTCTGGTCGTTGACCAGCACGATGTTGATGGCGTCGCCCGACAAGCCCGCCGCCTTGAAGATCGGCCGCGCGTAATCGCGCACCAGCGCCTCGATCTCGGCATCGCGCACAACCGGCACATTCTGCGCAAAGGCATTGACCGAGCCGGCCATGGCGACCACCGCGGCAAGCGAAAGCGTCGCGAGGGCGCGCGCTGTCCTGGCGATCGTCGATTTGGGTCGGCTCAACATGGCAGGTCCACTGGTAGACGAGTGGGCGAAGGATGAAAAGTCGGCAGCCTAAACTTACCGAACTTGTGATCCCCACACCAATCGGGCATTTGTGCGGCGCGGCCAGCATGGCCGGCACGTGCGGACAAATGTGGTGGATTGAAAAATGGTTGTTTCGCTTTCGCGCCGCGGCGCGGTCGAACCGTTCCATGCCATGGACATCCTGGCCGAGGCGAATCGGCTGAAAGCCAAGGGCCTGCCGGTCGTTTCTATGGCCGTCGGCCAGCCTTCCGATCCGGCGCCGGCCGGGGTTCGCGAAGCGGCCGCCAATGCCTTGAAAGCAGGCCGCATCGGCTATACCGACGCGCTGGGCCTCGCCGGTCTGCGCAAGGCGATCGCGGCGCATTATGGCGAGCACTACGGGCTTGACGTTTCGCCCGAGCGGATAGCCGTCACCACCGGATCGTCGGCTGCCTTCAACCTTGCTTTCCTGGCAATGTTCGATCCAGGCGACCGCGTCGCCATCGCTGCGCCCGGCTATCCTGCCTATCGCAACATCATGGCCGCGCTCGGCATCGACATCGCCGAGATCGAGTTGGACGGCGCCGCCTATCTGCATGCCGAGCACCTGCAAGCCGCGCATCGCGAAAAACCGCTGAAGGGCGTGCTGTTCGCCAGCCCGGCCAACCCGACCGGCGCGGTCATTCCCGCCGGCGATCTCGAGGCGCTGGTCAAAACGGCGCAAGAGCTCGGGATCGCCGTCATCTCGGACGAAATCTATCACCGGCTGGCCTATGCGGCGCCCGACACGACGGCGCTTGCTTTCGGCGCGGATGTGACGGTGATCAATTCCTTCTCGAAATATTATTGCATGACCGGCTGGCGCATCGGCTGGATGGTGCTGCCGCAGGAACTGGTGCGGCCAGTCGAGCGCATCGCCCAGAGCCTCTACATCTCGCCGCCCGAACTGTCCCAGATTGCCGCGATCGAGGCATTCAAGGCGACGCCAGAGCTGGAAGCGGTGAAGGCGCGCTATGCCTGGAACCGCGAGCTCCTGATGCAACGCCTGCCGGAGCTCGGCTTTGCTTTGGCCGCGCCCATGGACGGCGCGTTCTACGCCTTCTGCGACGTCACCAGGCACACCAATGACAGCATGGCGTTTGCACGCCGGATGCTTGCCGAGGCGCATGTGGCGGCGACGCCGGGCCGCGATTTCGACCCGCTGCAAGGCCATCGCACGATGCGCTTTTCCTACGCCGGCAGCCACGACGACATGGTCGAGGCGATGGCGCGTATCGAACGCTGGCTGAAGTAGCGGGGGCGACGATGCTGGAGTTTGATCAGGCGCCCCAACTCGAACATGCGTTGCGCGAGGTCGCTGCCGAAATGGCGGAGCGTACCGATCGCGGCGACGTCGCCAGCTATATCCCCCAGCTCGGCAAGATCGATCCGAAAAAATTCGGCATTGCCGCGGTGACCAATGACGGCCGCATGCTGACCGCAGGCGATGCCGACGAGGTATTTTCGATCCAGAGCATCTCAAAGGTGTTCACGCTGACGCTGGCGCTCGGCAATGTCGGCGACGCGCTGTGGCAGCGGGTTGGGCGCGAACCTTCGGGCAATCCATTCAACTCGATCGTCCAGCTCGAGCACGAGAACGGCATTCCGCGCAATCCATTCATCAATGCCGGCGCCATCGTGGTCTCGGACATCCTGCTTGCCGGTCATCAGCCGCGCGAGGCGATCGGCGAGATCCTGCGCTTCATCCAGTTCCTGGCCGATGACGACACCATCATCATCGACCGCGAGGTCGCGGCGTCCGAACGCGCCACCGGCTTTCGCAATTTCGCGCTTGCCAATTACATGAAATCGTTCGGTAATCTCAATCACGCGCCGGAACTGGCGCTGGGCGTCTATTTCCACCATTGCGCTATCGCCATGAGTTGCCGGCAACTGGCCCTGGCCGGCCGCTTCCTTGCCAATGGCGGCAAGAACCCGGCGACCGGGCATTCCGTCGTCTCGGCAGAGCGCGCCCGCCGCATCGGCGCGATGATGCTGACCTGCGGCCACTATGACGGCTCCGGCGACTTCGCTTTCCGCGTCGGCATTCCCGGCAAGAGCGGCGTTGGCGGCGGCATATTGGGGATCGTGCCGGGCGTCGCCTCGCTTGCCGTCTGGTCCCCTGGCCTTAATGCCAACGGCAATTCCAGGCTGGGCTCGATCGCGTTGGAAAAACTGGCGAAGACGATGAACTGGTCGATCTTCGCGCCATAAGCATTTTGCAGCCAAATGGAATCATTTGGCGTCCGCACAAATGCGGCAAAACAAACAGTTAGAGCGGAATGCCCCATTCAATTTGAATGCATTCCGCTCTGGTGCCTGTCGCCTCGAATTGGGACAAAAAATCCCGCGCAGCCGATCGGCAGCGCGGGATTTTTTTTAATCAGAAAATCTGGCTAATGCACGGAAAAGCTTAGAAAAAGCCCTTCCGTTGCCACCAGCCGGCACGCTTCGGCTTGTCCTCGGCCTTTGCTTCCTCGGTCTTTGCCTCGTCGGGGACGATCGAGGAGACGACCGGCACGACCGGAGCATCCACCGGTGCGGGTTTGCGCCGCGATGGCCGGGCCTTCGGCGTTTCCTTGGCAGCCGCCGCTTCAGTCTCCTGCGAAGCCGGCGCAGCGGTCTCGCCGGAAGCCACGGAGGCGGCCTCGGCAGCCGATGTCTCGGCGCCCGCAATCTCGGCAACTGCTTCCGCCGCAACCTTCTTCGGCTTGGCGGCACGGCGCGGCTTCTTCGGCTTTTCGGCGCTCGGCATGTCGTCGTTCGCCGGAGCGAGCACCGCAAGCTCTTCGGCCGGCGGCGCACCTTCCGGCTCGCCGGTTACGGGCTCTGCTTCCGACACGGCACCTTCCGTCATGGCGGCTGGCTCGCCGGGGGCAGCTTCCAAGCCGTCCTCGCCGTCCTCACGGCGATTGCGCTTGCCGCCGCGCTTGCCGCGCCGGCGCTTCTTGCCGTGACCGTCGTCCGCCGCTTCCGCCGTTTCGGCAACACCGGCCGGCGTTTCACGTTCCGCTTCGGCGCCTTGATCGCCGGCGGCTACGAAGGCATCGTCTATCGGCGCCGAAACGGAAGCACCTTCCACAGCAGCGCCATGCTCGCGATCGCCATGTTCGCGTTCCCCGTGTTCACGATCCCCGTGTTCACGATCCTTGCCGCCGCGCCGTCTGCGGCGCTTGCGGCGCTTGCGATCGCGGCCTTCGCCGTCCTCGCCGGACCTTGGCTGCTGCGGCTGCTGGGCAGGGCGTGGCTGCTCGGCCTGCACCGGCGCCTCGTCTTCCTCTTCGATGACGATCTCGTCCTCGGGTTCTTCCGGCTCGACATAGGCCGGGAACGTGCGCGCCTCGACAAAGCCTTCCGGCTTTTCGGCCAGCGCGCCGCGGAAGATGGCATAGTGTTGTGCACCGACCGCGTCATCGGCTTCGATGGTGATGGTAACGCCGAAGCGGTGCTCGAATTCCACCAGCGTGCCGCGCTTGTGATTGAGCACATAGAGCGCGGTCGCCGCCGGCGTCCGCACCGTGATGTGGCTGCGCGAATCCTTGAGCAGGAATTCCTCGATTGCCCGCACCACCATCAGCGCGACCGACGAATCGGAGCGCACATGGCCTGTGCCGCCGCAATGCGGGCAAGGCTTCATGGTCGATTCCAGCACGCTGGCACGGATGCGCTGGCGCGACATCTCCATCAGGCCGAAATGCGAGATGCGGCCGACCTGGATGCGGGCACGATCGTTCTTGAGGTGATCCTTCAGCCGCTTCTCGACGGAGCGGTTGTTGCGGTTCTCCTCCATATCGATGAAGTCGATGACGATGAGGCCGGCGAGATCGCGCAGCCTCAATTGCCGGGCGACTTCCTCGGCGGCTTCCAGATTGGTGTGAAGTGCGGTGTCCTCGATCGAGTGCTCCTTGGTGGAACGGCCCGAATTGACGTCGATGGCGACCAGCGCTTCCGTCTGGTTGATGATGATGTAGCCGCCGCTCTTCAGCGTCACCTGCGGCTGCAGCATGCGGTCGAGCTGCGCTTCGATGCCGTTGCGCACAAAGATCGGCGTCGTGTCGCGGAACGGCTGAACCACCTTGGCGTGGCTCGGCATCAGCATGCGCATGAAGTCCTTGGCCTCGCGGTAGCCTTCTTCGCCGGAAACCAGGATCTCGTCGATATCCTTGTTGTAGAGGTCGCGCACCGAGCGCTTGATCAGGCTGCCTTCCTCGTAAACCAGGGCAGGGGCCGTCGATTGCAGCGTCAGATTGCGGACGTTTTCCCAAAGCCGCATCAAATATTCGTAGTCGCGCTTGATCTCTGCCTTGGTGCGGCTTTCGCCTGCCGTACGCAGGATGACACCCATGCCTTGCGGCACTTCGAGATCGGCGACCACTTCCTTCAGCCGCTTGCGGTCCTGCGCATTGGTGATCTTGCGCGAAATACCGCCGCCGCGTGCCGTGTTCGGCATCAGCACCGAATAGCGGCCGGCCAGTGAAAGGTAGGTGGTCAGCGCCGCGCCCTTGTTGCCGCGCTCTTCCTTGACGACCTGCACCAGCAGGATCTGCCGGCGCTTGATCACTTCCTGGATCTTGTACTGGCGGCGCACCGGCTTGCGGCGGTTGCGTACTTCTTCGAGCGCGTCTTCAGCGCCGACCGATTCGATCTCGTGATCGTCCGGATGCGAGGATTGCACCTCCTCCAGCATGCCGCGATCATTGTCTTCGGACGTCGCTTCGCCGCTTGTCTCGGCCCCGCTTGTCTCGACTTGTGGGACGGCTTCGGAGATTACGTCGGCATCGACGCTGGCAGCGATGGAACTCGATCCGCCTTCGGAAGGCTCGGTCTCGCCGCTATCGGCGACTTCTTCACTCTGCCCGGCGGCATCCTCGCTCTGTCCGGCAGTGTCGGACGTGGTGTTGTCGGCAACGGCATCCAGCTTTTCTGCGACGGCACCTTCGCCGTTCTCGCCATTCTCACCGTCGGCCGCGCCTGCCTCGCGCCTGTGCTCGCCGCGGTCGCGGCTCTTGCCGCCGCGCCGGCGTCCGCGCTTGCCACGGTCGCGGCTCTGGCGGTCCTCGCCTTCGGCGGCTTCCTCGTCCTCTTCGTCCTGGGCTTCCTGTGCTTCCGCACGCAGCAGCGCCTGACGGTCGGCGACCGGAATCTGGTAGTAGTCGGGGTGTATTTCACTGAAGGCGAGGAAACCGTGACGGTTGCCGCCGTATTCGACAAAGGCTGCCTGGAGGGAAGGTTCGACGCGCGTTACGCGGGCGAGATAGATATTTCCTTTGAGCTGCTTCTTGTCCTGGGATTCAAAGTCGAATTCTTCAATACGGTTACCGCGAACGACGACAACGCGTGTTTCCTCCGGGTGGGAGGCGTCTATCAGCATTTTGTTTGGCATTATTTCGTTTCCTCCCGGCAGCCGTCGGCCGCAGCTTGCAGGACACTGCCCGCTGCCGTGGACCTGGAACATGGGTGCCGGACAATTGAACGTCCGCCGGCCGCTGCCTGAGCGCCATGGCGGTGCCGCCCGCAGCCGTAGTGGCGCGGTTTGTTGCGGACCTTTCCATGATTGCGCTTGAAGCCATCGTCACCAGCAGAACCTTTTGAACCAAAGCCCGGAAAAAACCGGACCAGCTTGTTTGCTCATACAGAGCCGGCACGGGACAATCCCGGCCGTTTTGCTCACGCAGGCGATTCCCCCGCCACGGGAGCACGCCTGCGAAAATCGTCGCGATCACCGATGCCTTCTTCGCCTGAAGCGAAAGGAGCCGTCTTGCGTCTGACCTGTAGCAGGAAGCTGCGGAGGAGGACGGTTCCAGGATTGCAGTGATCCACCATCGCTTTTATGATTTGGCGGGTTGGAAGGCAACCCCGATTCCCGATGCCGGCAAAAAGCCGTTCCGCAGCGGAAGCCCCGGTCCCAAACCTTCCATGAAAAGGCTTGGTTAACCTTCTCTGGATACCAATCGTTAATCGAGTTCGCGGCCTGCCAGAACTTTGACAAGCAATAAGGCACTTCGACAAGCGATCGGGCATGACGCCAACGGGAGCGATTGGTAGAAAGATGGGACTGGCAGGCTTCGCAGACAAGGGCCGTCATCATGGAGGCTGGTTGTTCCGCACCGCCTGTCTGCTGCCGCTGATCCTGGCTTGCCTGGTCTTTTCGCCGCTTTCGCGTGCTGCCGACGTACCGCTCGGCGCCACAAGCTACAAGATGGCCGGCGATGCCACCAAGATGCGCATCGTCATCAATTTCGACCGCGAACCCGACATCAAATGGTTCCTGCTGCGCGGCCCCAATCGTCTGGTCATCGATCTCCCGGCCACCAGATTTGCCCTCAATGCCAAGGATGTGAAGCCGCGCGGCCTTGTCCGCACGGTGCGTTACGGCGAGCTCGGCGAGGGGAAATCGCGGCTGATTCTCACCGGCAAGGGACCGTTCGCCGTCGACAATCTCGATGTGCTCAAGAACGATGACGGCAACGGCTACCGCATCGCCATCGACATGTCGGCGGCATCGCAGCGGGAATTCGACGCAGCGCTCGCCAATCAGGCGCTGACCACCGGTTCGACGGTCTCCGCCGACAAGGCCGGCAGGGTCGGTACCGGCCCGGTCTCCAATCCGGGCCATCGTTTCACCGTCGTCATCGATCCCGGCCATGGCGGCATCGACGGCGGCGCCGAGGGCCTGAACGGTACGGTCGAGAAGAACGTGACGCTCGCCTTTGCCGTGGAACTGCGCGACAAGCTCGCCGCCAGCGGCAAATACGACGTGTTCCTGACGCGCGAAACGGACGAGTTCCTGCGGCTCGACGACCGCGTGCGCATTGCCCGCCAGCATGAGGCCGACCTGCTCATCTCGATCCATGCTGACACGATCAGCCTCAAGGGCATTCGCGGCGCAACCGTCTACACCGTGTCCGACAAGGCTTCCGACCCGCAGGCGCAGGCGCTTGCCGACCGTGAAAATCTTTCCGACCAGTTCGCCGGCATGGAGATCAAGGACGACAGCAAGGAAGTGACCGATATCCTGATCGACCTGATCCGCCGCGAGACGCATAATTTTTCGATGAGCTTCGCCCATACTCTCGTCGGCCAGCTTTCCACCAGCGTCGGTCTGATCAACAACCCGCAGCGTTCTGCCGGCTTCAAGGTGCTGAAGGCGCCGGACGTTCCATCCGTGCTGGTCGAACTCGGCTATCTGTCGAACGCCAAGGACGAAGCGCAGTTGCTCAGCGCCGATTGGCGCAACAAGGCGACCCAGAGCATAACCAACGCCGTTGCCCTGTTTGCTTCGGCCAAGAGCGGAACGGGGGCCGGAGGCTGAAATGTCCGCCGGCGCCCACAACCTGAAGCAGCGTTGCACGGCGACAACACCCTGTGCTTTTATTTCCGGCATTCGAAACCGAAATTCCACGCTGCCGTATTTTGCCCACATGGTCGCGACATGGATTTTGCGATTACGGTTTGGGATCGTCCCGAAAGCTTGCGTGAAGGGCGGCTTCGTTTAGGAAATTCCCGAACCAAGGACTGGAGCGGGTATGATTCGTCTCATTGGCTATTTCTTCGGCATCGGCACGACGCTGGCCCTTTTGGTCGCGGCGGGCATGGCGATCTATATCGGCCATTTGTCGAAGGACCTGCCCGATTACGAGGTGCTGGCCAAATACGAGCCGCCGGTGACGACCCGCATCCACGCGTCGGATGGCGCGCTGATGGCCGAATATGCGCGTGAGCGGCGGCTTTATCTGCCGATTCAGGCGATCCCGGACCGTGTCAAGGCGGCCTTCCTGTCGGCCGAGGACAAGAATTTTTACAATCACCCCGGCATCGACGTGACCGGCCTTGGCCGGGCCATTGTCGTCAACCTGCAGAATGTTGGCTCGGGAAAGCGCCAGGTCGGCGCCTCGACGATTACCCAGCAGGTGGCGAAGAACTTCCTGTTGTCTTCAGACCAGACCTACGAGCGCAAGATCAAGGAGATGATCCTCGCCTTCCGCATCGAGCAGGCCTACTCGAAGGATCGCATTCTCGAGCTCTATCTCAACGAGATTTTCTTCGGCTTTGGCGCCTATGGCGTCGCCGGTGCTGCGCTAACCTATTTCGACAAATCGGTGAACGAGCTCACCGTGGCCGAAGCCGCCTATCTCGCCTCTCTGCCGAAGGGGCCGAACAACTACCATCCCTTCAAGCATGCCGATCGCGCCTTGGAGCGCCGCAACTGGGTCATCGACCAGATGGTCGAGAACGGTTACGTCACGCATGAGGAAGGCGAGAAGGCCAAGGCCGAGCCGCTCGGCGTCACGCCGCGCCGCACCGGCAACTATCTCTTCGCCGGGGAGTATTTCACCGAGGAAGTGCGTCGCCAGATCATCGCGCGCTATGGCGAGAATGCGCTCTACGAGGGCGGGCTTTCCGTCCGCACGACGCTCGATCCGAAGATGCAGCTGATTGCCCGCAAGGCCATGCAGAACGGACTTATGAAGTTCGACACGCTGCGCGGCTACCGCGGGCCGGTCACGAGCATCGACGTTTCCGGCGACTGGGGTGTGCCGCTGGGCAACGTCAAGCGGTTGGAGGACGTGCCGGAATGGTTGCTCGCCGTCGTGCTCGACAGCTCGGCCACCGGCCTGTCCATCGGCCTGCAGCCGACGCGCCAGATCTCCGGCGAAATCGTCAAGGACCGCGTCGAAGGCACCGTCAGCAAGGAAGACATGAGCTTCGCCATGCGCCACGTGGTCGACGGCAGGACCGTCAAGGCGAAGTCGCCCGCCGACGTGCTGAAGCCGGGCGACGTGATTTTCGTGCAGAAGAACGACGGCTCGGACAACAGCTACAGCTTGCGCCAGGTTCCCGAGGTGGAAGGCGGCCTGATCGCCATGGACCCGCATACCGGACGCGTCCTGGCCATGGTCGGCGGTTTCTCCTACGCGCAGTCGGAGTTCAACCGGGCGACGCAGGCCATGCGCCAGCCGGGATCGTCGTTCAAGCCGATCGTCTATTCCGCCGCCCTCGACAATGGCTATACGCCCGCCTCGGTGATCATGGACGGGCCGATCACCATCCAGAGCGGCAACACGACCTGGACGCCCAAGAACTACGACGGAACGGTGGCCGGCCCAGCGACCTTGCGTTCCGGCATCGAAAAATCACGCAACCTGATGACGGTGCGGCTTGCCAACGACATGGGCATGAAGCTGGTCGTGGAATATGCCGAGCGTTTCGGCGTCTACGACCACCTGGCGCCGTATCTGCCGATGGCGCTGGGATCCGGCGAGACGACGGTGATGCGCATGGTGTCGGCCTATTCGATCATGGCCAATGGCGGCAAGTCGATCAAGCCATCGCTGATCGACCGCATCCAGGACCGCTACGGCAAGACCGTCTTTAGGCAGGACGAACGCGGCTGCTCGAACTGCAATGCCGCCGAGTGGCAGGACCAGCCAGAGCCGGAGCTGGTCGACAACTCCGAGCAGGTGCTCGATCCGATGACCGCCTACCAGATCACATCGATGATGGAGGGCGTCGTGCAACGCGGTACCGGCGCCACCATCAACGAGCTTGGCCGTCACATCGCCGGCAAGACCGGAACGACCAACGATGAAAAGGATGCCTGGTTCATCGGCTATACGCCGAACCTCGTTGTCGGCCTCTATATGGGCTACGATCAGCCGAAAGGTCTTGGCAAGGGCGCGACCGGCGGCGGCCTTGCCGCGCCGATCTTCAAGGATTTCATGCGCCTGGCGCTGGATGGCACGCCCAATGTCGACTTCAAGGTTCCGGAAGGCATGAAGCTGATTGCGATCAATCGCAAGACCGGCATGCGGGCCAATGCGGGCGACGCCGGAACCATCATCGAAGCCTTCAAACCGGGTACCGGTCCCGCCGACAGCTACTGGGTGATCGGCATGGGTGCGGACGGCTCCAACGCCACCGGCGGGGCGCTGTCGCCGCAGGCCAACCAGGCCATCCAGTCCGGCGGCGGCGGGCTCTACTGACAATCGCTACATCGGGTCGGGCCGGCTTGACGATGATGGTCGAGCCGGTCCATTCCGCTTTACAGGGGCCGGTACATTACAGGGGCCGGCGCTTTACAGGGGACCGTGCCGTCCCTATGTATCGCGCCACCAAACCGCCATCCAGCAACAGGACAGAACAGCCAGCCATGCGCGCGGAAACGCAAAACATTGTCGACGAGATCAGGCAGGCAATCACCCTGCTGAGGAGGCATCTTTGACTGGGACCAAGCCATAAAGCGGCTTGAGTACCTGAACGTCCGTGCCGAGGATTCGAGCCTCTGGAACGAGCCGCTGGAAGCGCAAAAGCTGATGCGCGAGCGTCAGGGCCTCGAGGAAGGCATTGCCGCGGTCAAAGGCCTCACCCAGGCCCTGGAAGACAATATCGGCCTGATCGAGCTTGGCGAGGAAGAGGGCGACGAGGGCGTCATCGCGGAGGCCGAAGCGGCGATCCGCTCGATGCGCGGCGAGGCCAAGGCGCGCCAGATCGAAACGCTGTTGTCGGGCGAGGCGGACGCCAACGATAGCTATCTGGAAGTTCATGCCGGCGCCGGCGGCACCGAAAGCCAGGACTGGGCCTCGATGCTTCTGCGCATGTATACGCGCTGGGCAGAGCGTCGCCGCTTCAAGGTCGAGGTGCTGGAGGTGCATGACGGCGAAGAGGCCGGCATCAAATCCGCCACGCTGCTGATCAAGGGCCACAACGCCTATGGCTGGCTGAAGACGGAATCCGGCGTGCATCGTCTCGTGCGGATTTCGCCCTATGACAGCAATGCGCGCCGCCACACCTCCTTCGCCAGCGTCTGGGTCTATCCCGTCATCGACGATACGATCGACATCGACGTTTCCGAATCCGACGTCCGTATCGACACGTATCGTTCCTCGGGATCGGGCGGCCAGCACGTCAACACCACCGATTCGGCCGTGCGCATCACCCATCTCGCCACCGGCATCGCGGTCGCCTGCCAGGCCGAGCGCTCCCAGCACAAGAACAAGGCCAAGGCCTGGGAAATGCTGCGCTCGCGGCTTTACGAGGAAGAGCTGAAGAAGCGCGAAGCGGTGGCGAACGCCACGGAAGCGTCGAAGAGCGATATCGGCTGGGGCCACCAGATACGGTCCTACGTGCTGCAGCCCTATCAGTTGGTGAAAGATCTGCGCACCGGTGTCGAGAGCACCAGCCCGTCGAGCGTGCTCGACGGCGACCTCGATGATTTCATGGAGGCCTCGCTCTCGCAGCGGATCGAGGGTGGCGCCGGTGAAACGGTGGCCGATATCGACTAAGGCCGCCGGCACCAATCCGGCTGTATGTGGGTTCATCACGCGAGAGTTACGGCCATCGTGCGAGAGTGACGAGCTCTCAATTTGCACCTACCTGTCGTTCTACAACTTTGTTTTTCGTAGAGTTTTTCAAAATCGATTTCGGCTTTTGACGCGGATGCCTCGGGCCTGCCGGTGCCAAGCCTGGAACCAGCGCGAGCCAAATCCCGTTATTGGCGATCCCGCTGCCGGGGTTGACCAGGTTTCGTCAATCAGGACGGCAGGTTGGTTCCGGCTGCAGAGGTCGGCGTTCGGTTGCGACAGCAATTCCTTGCGCCAACCAAGGAATCAGCCCAGCATTCATGCGCTGGGGAGGAAAAAAGCATTTATGGCCGGACGCGGCGTATCTGCGACCTGACGATCCGGCCACTGGGAAGACACGTTCCGGGAACGGGCAAGCGAAATGCTTGACAACCGTTGATAGGAACTGCGCTCATGCCTGCTCTCACAACCAGACCGGCCCCAGTCGCCCGCACGGCGCGCCGACTCCTGAATTCACTTGTCGCGGCAGTGGTTTTGATTGCTGCCGCCATTCCATTTGCGGCGCCTGCTCTGGCGCATGATGCCAAGCCGACCGCGGCAATGCCGCAAGGCTGGAGCTATCCGTTCTCCTGCTGCTCGGGCTATGATTGCCGCGAGGTCTCTCAGACATCGATCAGCGAACGTCCCGAGGGCTATGTCATCAAAGGAACCGGGGAAGTCGTGGCCTATAGCGACAAGCGGATCAAGAATTCGCCCGACGGCGAATATCATTGGTGCTCCGTTGCCGGTGCCAATGACGGAAAGACCATCTGCCTGTTCGTGCCCCCATCGTCCTACTAGCGCATGACGCCCAAAAGCTTGCCCACGGGCTGACCCGAGCGTGTGCAGCGGTTTTGGATCAATGGGCCTTCGATCTGTGCATCGCAGGCTCACAAGCCTGCTGACCGGCAGTTGTCAGGAGCGTTTCTTTATGCTGCCTTTGCCGTACGGGGCGGCGGCATTGTGAGGGACCAATTCATGACCATCAAGGCAAGCTGCCACTGCAAGGCGACGACGTTCGAGGTTTCGCAAGCGCCGCAGACAGTGACGCGATGCACCTGTTCCTTTTGTTCGAAACGCGGTTCGTTGTGGGCCTATTACACCCCATCGCAATTCAGACTCACCAGCCCGCCGGAGAATGTTTCGTTCTACCAGTGGGGATCGAAAACCATAAAACACGGTTTTTGCGCCACCTGCGGCTGTGGCACCTTCACCGAGACGCCGGACTGGTCGACAGGCGAGCCGAATTTCGACAATCCGAAGATCAGCGTGAACTCGCGGCTGTTCGACGATTTCGATCTCGACAAGGTCGAAGTGGTGATCATCGACGGCAAGAATCTCTGGTAGCCGGTCGAATTGCGGTGGTCGCGCGAGCCGCTGCAGGCGTGTGGAATTGAGCCGGGGAAAGCCGCGGCAACGGCTTTTGCTGGTCCGTTTTTCGCCGCATTTCATGGTACAAGTCGCTGGAAGGGCTGATGCGGTGCGCCGTTGTGCGGCCGTGGAATGGAGAGGGACCACCATATGAAAAAGATTGTGCTCGCCGTCGTGGCGACGGCTGTGCTCGTGAGCGCATGCACCACCGATCCCTACACCGGGGAACAGAAGGTTTCCAATACCGCTGCCGGCGCCGGTCTCGGTGCTTTGGCGGGTGCCGGGCTCGGCATGCTTGCCGGCGGTAACGACCGCCGCAACGCGCTGATCGGCGCGGGCATCGGCGCGCTTGCCGGCGGTGCCATCGGTGCCACCATGGACCAGAACGAGGCCGAACTGCGCAGGCAGCTTCAGGGCACCGGCGTCAGCGTCACCCGCACCGGCGACCAGATTATCCTCAATATGCCGTCCGACATCACCTTCAACGTCGACCAGGACGCGGTGAAGGCCGGTTTCTATCCGGTGCTGAATTCAGTGGCCCTTGTGCTGAAAAAGTTCCGCCAGACCACGGTCGACGTGTTCGGCCACACCGACTCGACCGGCGGCGACGAGCACAATTTCGACCTGTCGCAGCGCCGCGCCCTGGCGGTCGCCAACTATCTGTCCGGGCAGGGCGTCGATTCCCGCCGCTTCGCCGTCACCGGCTTCGGCAAGACGCGTCCGATCGCCTCCAATGCGACGGCTGCCGGCCGGGCTCAGAACCGCCGCGTCGAGATCCAGCTGTCGCCGCTCACCTGAGGCAAGCACATGAACCGAGAGCGGCCCCGCAAGGGGCCGCTCCAATGGTTATGCCGGGCCACCGACCGTCGGCGCCCTTCGTTCGTGATGTCAGGACCGGGCCGGCTGATCGACAATCGCGGCAACGATCCGGCGCACGATCGGAAGCACAATCAGCAGACTGGGAAACGCGACAAGCCATGAAGCGCCCCATGCATAGCTCCAGGCCGCTATAAACCCGTTCGTCCAGCCTGCGCCGATTGCCGTCGAAACCGCCGAGACAATCGAGGACATCAGAATCGAAAGAACCAATGGCATCACCACCGCGCCATAGGAGGGCGGCAGCTTTCTCAACTTGAAGGCTCGGTCCGGTGATGCTTGCATCGAAATCTCCTAATAAAAAAATATGCGTAGGCGTTATTGTGAGGACGATCAGGCGGCATATGCCGTCTGCAGCGCCAATTCCTGAATGAAGCTTCGCAGCGAACGCGGCTCGCGGCCAAGCACGGCACGCAACGTCAGAATGTTCCCGCCGAGGCCGTATTTGGCGTAGTGGCTGTGTACTTTGGCCAGCATCTGCAACTGCCGGTCGGTATAGGGAAGGCGGGCCTTCGCCGCCCAGTCCTGAAATGTCGGCTCGCCCGCCGACACCGGCCGGCCAAGCGCTTCGCTCATCATGGCGACGACCTCTTCGCGGCTGTGCATACCGTCGGCGCACAGCTCGAGGGTCGCATAGGACAAACGCGCTTCGGTCAGTGCGATTGCCGCCACTTCAGCCACATCGCGATAGTCGACGCGGGCGAGCTTCGCCGTCCTTGGAAACGGCTCGGCGAAAACGCCGTGCTCGACGACGGACGGCCAGGCCGGCGCGATATTTTGCATGAAATTGGCCGGGTGCAGAATGGTGTACTCCATGTTCGTCGAATAGAGGGCAGCTTCAACGGGTACCTTGCTTGCATGGTTTTCCAGCCTCGTATTGGTCGGCTGGATCACCGACGAAAAGACGAACTTTCGAACGCCTGCTCGGGCCGCCGCCTCAACCATGGCAACCCCCATGGCGGCTTCGTCGGGAGCAAAGGCCGGTCCGATGTGAAAGACACCGTCGACACCTTTCACGGCCTGCTCAAGGCTCCGATGGTTGCGCAGATCTCCGATCGCGATCTCGGATGCGCCGCCTTTCCGGGCTTTTTCGGCACTCGCGGCGTCACGAACAAGCGCTCGAACCCTGGCATTGCGGCGGACGAGTTCAGGCACCACCAAACCGGCAACGCGGCCTGCGGCGCCTACGACCAGGACCGTTGGACTGGGTGTTCGCATGACGATCTCCTTCCTTCGAGTCTGCCTTTCGGCCTGTGCAGGGAAGATAAAATCTAGCGAACTTCGTTACAATTGATCGATTTTGCGATAGGTTCTCCCGATTTTCGGTAGAAAGGAGCGATGAGCGATGAGCCGGATAGATGATTTCGAAGCCTTCATTGCCATTGTCGAGCATGGCAGTCTGACGGCTGCCGCACGCCGGCTGAACCGCTCACTGCAGTCGGTCAGCCGGTCCCTGGCGACATTGGAGGAATCAATCGGGGTCGAGCTTCTGCACAGGACGACACGCCGCTCGACGCCGAGCGAAGCCGGAGCGGCCTTTTTCCAGCGCATCAAACCCGCCGTCGAGGAAATTAACGAAGCCAGGCTTCAGGCGGCCAATCGACGGTCGGAGCCATGGGGCATCCTGCGTGTCAGTGCCCCGGTTCTGTTCGGCCCGGACTTCCTCGTGCCGGTCATCGCCGATTATATGCGGACATATCCCCGGGTCGAGGTTGACCTCCAGCTTTCCGATGAATTTGTCGATCTCGATGCCGAGCGCCTCGATTTGGCTGTCCGAATCGGCAATTTGCCGGATTCCAATTTACGTGCGAAGCGCCTGGGCGCGCTGCGGCGCGTGGTGTTCGGCGCACCTGCCTACTTCCAGCAACACGGCCGACCGGCCCATCCGCTCGAATTGCGTGAGCATCAATGCATCGTACGAACCGTCGACGGCCGCCCAGGCGAATGGATGTTTCAGATTGAAGGCAAGCCCCGGCCGGTGAAGGTCGCGGGTACCTTCCGGTCGAATTTGATGATATCGATCTATGCGGCCGCGGTTCACGGATTGGGTCTGGGCTACTCGCCGCTTTGGCAGGTAAAGCACCTGGTGGACGATGGCCGCCTGGAACTGGTTCTAACCGAATTCGAGCCGGTGCCGGTGCCGATACACGCCGTGTGGCCGGAAGGCAGGTCGTCCTCAGCCAAAGTTCGCGCTTTTCTGGACCTGCTGGCATCCCGCCTGGAGCTCAAGAACCTTTAGGGCCTAGACCAAACTCAACGCCGATCTTACCTCATCGAAATTAAGTTCGTGATTAGAACAGCCGTGGCGGCATCGAGTGCGGGTTGATGGACCTCCGAATGACCGATGTCCTTCAGCTGTTCGGTCGTCAGATCTGCCAGTGCTCTGCGTCTTGCAACGGTCCGCCGCCATCCCGTGAAGGCAGCGATCATCATTGCTGCTCCTTTCAGGCTAGACGCAAGCAAGCGTTTGGACATGCTGCGGGCGGCGCGAGGTTCCGTGTGAGCCATTGTTTTGGTCTCCCATTTCCAGTTTGCGGATGGGAGCGTGCCACGCAGGCGTTTTCGGGCTGTTCGGCTGTGCGTGAACAACTGGAAGAAGTCCGGCGATCCGCCGTTAAATCGGTGTTAAATCGATCCACCGGAGATGCTATTCTGTCGCTGCGGTCGAAGTATGGAGACGATTTGTGCGCATCCGGTTGCTTGGTGGCCTGGAGGTTACTTCCCCGGAGCACCGGCCCGTCCAGTTCGCCACACGCAAGACTTCGCTTCTTTTTGCTGCTCTGGTTCTCGCTGGCCGCCGCGGCCATCGTCGCGAGCAGCTTTCCGAAGCCTTTTGGCCGGGGCGAAGCAATGGGCAAGCCCGCAACAGTCTGCGGCAAGCGCTGGTCGACATCAGGCGCACGTTCCCCGCCAGCTCGGATGCCACCGTCTACATCGATGGGGATCAGGAAACCGTTGCGCTGATTGCCGGTCCGGATGAGGCGGACATCTCGGTGTTCGACCGGAAGCTGGAGGAGGGCCGGACCACCGATCTCGCCTTCGCTGCGGATCTCTATCGCGGTGAGCTGCTTGCCGGGCAAACGATTCCTGACGAACTGGACGAGTGGTTTGGACCCTTTCTGAGTAAGTATCAGCGCAAGGCGCTGCAGTTGGTCGATCGGCTGAGCCTGGCGCTGCCCGCACCCGGCTCAGCGGAAGAGACGGCCTGCGAAGGGCTCGCGGAGAGATTGCTCGCCTCGGATCCGACGGCGGAGGCAGCCCATCGGGCGCTGATCCGCATCCACGCTCATCGAGGTCACGAAAACGCGGCCTTGCGCCAGTTCGAGCTGTGTCGGGCAGCATTAAAAAAACATCTGAATGCGGACCCAGAGGAGCAGACAAGCTCAATTGCGGCTTCCCTGCAGTCTCGTGAAAGAACTGAACGTCAGCGGCCGGAGCCAAGCTCTGGCGCCGCATCACTGGCGCAGGTTCTGGCGGCCCCGACGAGGCGCGACGACCAGCCGTCGATTGCGGTGCTGCCGTTTCAGAATCTAAGCGGTGATGTGGAGCAGGAATATTTCGCCGACGGCATGGTGGAAGACATTGTCACCGCCTTGGCTCACTTTCGTCACCTGTTCGTGGTCGCACGGAATTCGAGCTTCACCTACAGGGGACGGTCCGTAGACATAAAGCAGGTCGGGCGTGAGCTGGGCGTGCGCTATGTGGTCGAGGGAAGTGTTCGCCGGGCGGGCGACCGCCTGCGCATCGCCGGGCAGCTCATCGACACCTCGACGGGGGCCTATCTCTGGGCCGACCGTTTTGACGGAACGCTCGCCGAAGTCTTCGATCTGCAGGACCAGGTCGCCTCGAGCATTGTCGGCGCAATCACACCGAAAATGGAGGAGGCTGAGATCGAGCGTGCCAAACGCAAACCGACAGAAAGCCTCGATGCTTATGACTACTATCTCCGCGGGCTGGCGGCCTTTGACCGAACGATCACTAGTAGATCGGCGATTGACGACGCCTTGCGCCTCTTCATGAAGGCGATCGACCGTGACCCGGAGTTCGCGATAGCCCATGCGCGGGCGGCGCGGTGCTACGCTACCCGAAAAAGCAACGGCTGGATGGTCGACCGTGCAGAAGAGATTGCCGAAGCTACTCGACTGGCCAGGAGAGCGGTCGAACTCGGAAGGGACGATGCAATTGCGCTTTCCTACGGTGGATACGTCCTCGGCTACGTAGGCGGCGACCTTGATGATAGTGCGGCTTGCATCGATCGCGCGCTCGCTCTCAACCCGAACTTGGCCGCTGCTTTGGGCGTCAGCAGCTGGGTGAGGGCTTGCTTGGGCGAGCCAGGCAAGGCCATCGAGCACGCCGCGCTTGCCATGCGCCTAAGCCCATTGGATCCACGCTTGTTCGCTTGGCAGTTCAACACCGGGCTCGCTCATTTTTGTGCAGGCCACTACGATGACGCCGTCGCTTGGGCGGGAAAGTCGCTGCGGCACCAGCCGAACTACGTGAGCGCGATGCGTGTAGTGGCGGCGGGTCATGCCCTTGCGGGGCGCCTAACGGAAGCGCAGCAAATGATGGCCCGGCTTTGCGAGTTCGACCCCTCGCTGCGGCTTTCGAATCTCGCCGAGGTGCTGCCGCCGTTTTATCGACCGGACGATCGCAGCAGATATATCGAAGGCCTTCGCAAGGCGGGCCTGCCGGACTAACGCAGTATCAGCGCGAAGCGAGGCCGTCTTATGCAGCTTTCGGTGCTTCGCGCGTCGGCGCGACGCGCAAGCCCTGCAGCATCAGACCTTGGCGACGATCCGCATGAAGGCCGGCATGTCGTCGCCGAAGCCGACGGTCGCGTCATTGTCTTCCTGGCGCTGGCGGGCAGGGCGCTCGCGCTGCGGCCTGGTGTCGCCCCGTTCCGGCGCGCGCCGTTCGTTGCGATCGGGCGAAGCCTTGCGTTCAGGTGAAGCCTGGCGCTCGCTGTTTTCCGAGCGGATCGCCTCTTTGCGGGTACGCCGCTCGTCGATGTCGGCGACGGTGGCTTCGGCCACGACCGGCTGTTCCTCGCTAACTGCTTCTGGCGCTGCTTCTTCGCTGCGCTTGGCGTGGCGTTCACGCGGTTTGCGCTCGCCCCTGTCCTTGGCGTCGTCCTTGCGGCCGGCACGGCGTGGCGCACCGCGGCCACGGCGCGGGGCCTCATCCTCGCCGCCTTCGCTGGCAACGACCGTCGACAAATCGCCGTCATGCCACTCGATCTTCGTGCCGATCAGCCGCTCGATGGCGTCGATGTATTTGGTGTCCGACTTGGTCGCGATGGTGAAGGATTTGCCCGAGCGCCCGGCGCGGCCGGTACGGCCGATGCGGTGGACGTAATCCTCCGCGTGGATCGGCACGTCGTAATTGAAGACATGGCTGACATCGGGAATGTCGAGGCCACGCGCCGCGACATCCGAAGCAACGAGGTAGCGCAGCTTGCCGTCACGGAAATTGGCCAGCATCTGCATGCGCGCGCGCTGGTCCATGTCGCCGTGCAGGGCGCCGGCGTCGAAGTCATATTTCAGCAGCGAGCGGAACAGCTCCGATACCTCGATCTTGCGGTTGCAGAAGATGATGGCGTTCTTCAGCTCGGCATCCTCGGCTTTCATCAGATTGCGCAGCGTCTCGCGCTTGTCCCAGGGTTTCGGGCCGGATTTCACCAGCCGCTGGATGATGTTGGTGGCGGCCGATGCTGCCTTCGACACTTCGACGCGCACCGGTGCGTGCAGGAATTTCTCGGTGAGCTTGGTGATTTCCGGCGGCATCGTCGCCGAGAAGAACAGCGTCTGCCTCGTGAACGGAATCATCTCGCAGATACGCTCGATGTCGGGGATGAAGCCCATGTCGAGCATGCGATCGGCCTCGTCGATGACGAGGATCTCGACGCCGTTGAGCAGGAGCTTGCCGCGCTCGCGATGGTCGAGCAGGCGGCCCGGCGTCGCGATCAGCACGTCGGCGCCGCGCTCGAGCTTCTTGTCCTGCTCGTCGAAGGACACGCCGCCGATCAGCAGTGCGATGTTGAGCTTGTGGTTCTTGCCGTATTTGACGAAGTTTTCCTCGACTTGCGCGGCGAGCTCGCGCGTCGGCTCGAGGATCAGCGTGCGCGGCATGCGCGCGCGGGCGCGGCCCTTTTCCAACCGGGTGAGCATCGGCAGGACGAAGGACGCCGTCTTGCCGGTGCCGGTCTGGGCAATGCCCAGCACGTCCTTGCCGAGCAAGGCGTGCGGGATAGCACCAGCCTGGATCGGCGTCGGCTCGGTGTAGCCGGCATCGGTAACTGCGGAAAGGACCTTCGGCGACAGGCCGAGGTCTGCGAAGGTCAACGCTTCTTGAGCGATCTGGGTGTCTGAGGACAAGTTTGGCTGTCTTTGGCTGGTTCGGGGGCGCAACATATGCAGTCGCGGCAAGCGCCGCGCGCCTGCAAGATTGGTATTGCAGGTAGGCGCAAGCCCACGATTTGTCAACACAAACGGGCGGCATTGGCGCGATTGTGAAGTCGTAACCTTAATCGCGATGCTTAATTTACGCAGTGGCCGCTACGCCGGCTCAATACCTGAACTGTTCGGCGAGAATGCGCTCATTCCACGAATGGTTGGGATCGAACAGCAGCGTCGCTGTTGCCGTCGGCGATTCCCTCACCGTGACCGTCGTCACCGCCTTGACCTCGGTGTGGTCGGCGGCGGCATTCACCGGCCGCTTTTCCGGCTCCAGAATGTCGAAACGCACGATCGCCTTGTTGGAGAGCAGCGCGCCGCGCCAGCGGCGCGGACGAAACGGGCTGACCGGAGTCAGCGCCAGCAGCGGAGCGTCGAGCGGCAGGATCGGCCCGTGCGCCGACAGATTATACGCGGTCGAGCCGGCCGGCGTCGCAATCATCACGCCGTCGCAGTGCAATTCCTCCAGCCGCTCTTGCCCATCCACGGTGATGCGGATCTTGGCCGTCTGGTACGACTGGCGCCAAAGCGCGACCTCGTTGATCGCGAGCGCCGAAATCGTCTCGCCTTCGGCCGTCACCGCCTGCATCTCCAGCGGACGGATCGTTTCGGCGACGGCCGCCGCGATGCGCCCGGTCAAGCCGCTGGCGCGGTATTCGTTCATCAGGAAACCGATGGTGCCACGGTTCATGCCGTAGACCTTCTTTCCCGTACTCATCGTCTCGCGCAGGGTCTGCAGCAGAAAGCCGTCGCCGCCGAGCGCCACGACTATCCCGGCTTCTTCGACGGATGCCTGGCCGTAACGTGCAGAGAGGCTTTCCAGCGCTGCATTGGCGTCGGCTGTACCGGATGAGACGAAGGCGAAACGGCTGGCGGTTTTGCTCATGGCTCTCAACGACAACCGATTGGCGACGACCGTCTGGCGACCGATTGGCGGCGACCGGTTGCTGGGCCGCGCCAGCGCCGGGTTAGCATGGGTGGGCATTTCTGCAAAGGGAGGGAGGTGCCTGGAGATGGCGACCAAACAAGCCGCACTCGCGCATCATGTCGGAGGACAAAATGATGTGATGGTTAAGACTCGCCTTAAACTCTCGTAAAGCCATATCGATCATGTTAGCCGGCAGCGGACGGGCGGCGTGGGGGCTAACCAGTCGAGACCGATCTATTGCCGCTGGCACGCTTGATTATTGTCTTCCTGATGCTGGCAAGTTTTGCCCTGGCTTTCGCGGAACTGGTGCGCCAGTCGGAGGAAAAGAGCTTTAGACCCGAGCCCACGGCCTCACGCTGCGGCGACGCGGCGGGGACACCCTGTCCGCAAAGGGCGCTTTGACGCCACAGCGCCAGTGCTTATCGGGCTTGCAACAGATGGCAGCCGGCCCGGCGCTTTTGCGCGAGGTACTCGTCGACAAGCTGGCGATAGCGGACTTTGCCGAAGCTCGGGAAATGGCCGCCGTGCACGACCGAGACATCGAGATCGCGCATGCGCAGCAGCGTTTCGACATAATCGTCGATATCGGAGTGATAGACGTCGTCGATCAGCGGGCCGTCATAGATGATGTCGCCGGAAAACAGGATGCCCGTCCTGTTTTCGTAGAGCGCAATGCCGCCGGGTGAATGGCCGGGCGTGTGGATGACCTCGAAGGCACGGTCGCCGAGATCGACGATGTCGCCTTGCTCGAGCAACCGGCCGGCTGGTGCGGGCGGGATCCGGTAGCGCTTGGTGTCCCAACCTTGCGGCATGCCGTCGAACATCTCGTCAGTGGCATAGCGGTCGGCAACCGTCCATTCGTTGCGCGGGTCGGCGAGGATTTCGGCCTCGTCCGGGTGCACGCAGCGGTCGGGAAATTCGTGATGGCAGCCGATATGATCGAAATGCGTGTGGCTGGCCACGCAGGTGAGCTTGCGCTCCGTGACCAGCGGCACATGGCGGCGCAGGCTGAAATGGCCGAGGCCGGTGTCGAACAGAAGATCGCGGTCGCGGCCGCGCACATGCCAGATGTTGCAGCGGAAGAACGGCTTGATCCACGGCTCGTGGATCAGCGTCACGCCATCGCCCATGCGGATAGTTTCGTACCAGTCAGGAGCGTCGATGATTGGAAGCGTGCTCATGTTTGGTCCGCAAGCAGGATGATGTCGCCAGCATCGCACGATACCGCGACAACGTCGCCCGGCTGGACGGCCGATGCTGCCGCGACCTTGGCGATGAAGTGCAGCGCCGGGTCGGTCGTGGAGGTCCCCAGCACACGCTTGAAGCTGCCCTGGAAGACGACGTCGCTGACCTTGGCCGTACCGAGCGCCACAGCACCGCCGGCAGCGCCGAGGACGAGATGCTCAGGCCGGACAGCCAAAGCAATCCTCGAGCCCGCCGGGATTGTGCCAGGCAGCGATAGTGGTCCAAGCTTCGTCGCGACGGTGTTCCTACCGTTCTTCGTCTCCCTCACCGTTCCCGATATTAGCGTGCTTTCGCCCATGAAGGTCGCGGAAAAGCGCGTCGCCGGCCGTGCATAGACGCGCTCGGGCGGGCCCTCGTCCTCGATGCGCCCGTCATTCATCACCACGCAATGGTCGGCCAGCGCCATCGCCTCTTCCTGATCGTGAGTGACGTGGATGAAGGCGGTGCCGACGCGTTTCTGGATCGCCTTCAATTCGTCCTGCATCTGCCGGCGCAATTTCAGGTCGAGCGCGCCGAGGGGCTCGTCGAGCAACAGCACCGCCGGCTCGACCACCAGGGCGCGCGCCAGCGCCACGCGCTGCCGCTGACCGCCCGAAAGCTGATGCGGCTTCTTGTCGAAGGCAGTGGCCAGCCCAACCAGCGCCAGCGCCTCGCGCGCCCTTGCTGCCCGGGTTGCGGCATCGACACCCCGCATGCGCAGCCCGAAGCCGACATTGCTGCCGACGCTCATATGCGGGAACAGCGCATAATCCTGGAACACGGTCGTCGTCGGCCGCTTCGCCGGTGGCACGGCGGTGCAGTCCTCGCCGCGGATCAGCACCTTGCCCTCGCTCGGCGTGACGAAGCCGCCGAGGATGGACAGAAGCGTCGTCTTGCCGGAGCCGGACGGCCCGAGCAGGATCGTGTAGCTGCCAGGCTCGATCGTCAGCGAGACGTTCTTCAGCACGGTGTGCTGACCGAAGCGATGCGAGACAGAGCTTATATCGACCAGTGGCGCGGTCATGCCGGCTTCCTCCGCAACAGCATCAGCTCGAACAATACCACCAGCACGATGGAGACGGCGAAGACCAGCGAGCCGACGGCGTTGGTCTTGGGATTGAGGCCGGAGCGCAGCAGGTTCCAGATCTCGACCGGCAGCGTCGTATCGAAGCGCGTCAACAGGAACGAGATGACGAATTCGTCCCAGGAGAAGGTCATCGACAGGAAGAAACCGGCGAAGATCGCCGGCGCCATGACAGGCACGGTGATCAGCAGCAGCACCTTCCATTCGGGCGCGCCGAGGTCGCGCGCGGCGCGCTCGATGTTGATCTGGTGGTCGCCCATCTGGCTGTAGACGATGGCAAAGCAGAGCGGCAGGTTGATCACGACGTGGCCGATGCCGGCGGCAATGAGCGACTTCGGCACGCCGGCCCAGTTGAACAGCACCAGCAGCCCCATGCCGATGATGAGATAGCTGACGGTCAGGGGCAAGGTGATCAGCCCGCGCATCAGGCCCGAGCCCGGCAAAGCGAAGCGCGCAAAACCCCAGGCGGAGAGAAAGCCCAACGTGACGGCGGCAGCCGAGGAGACGACCGCCACCAGCAGCGAATTGACCAGAGCCGAAGTCAGCCGCGTGTCGGCGAGCACGGCCTCGTACCAGCGCAGCGACGGCCCGGTGAAGGGCGGGATCGGAAACGACGTTGCCTGCAGCGAAAACAGCACCAGAACGATGACCGGCAGAAAGATGAAGCCGTAGATTGCGATGGCGTAAAGGCCGGAGACGAGGCGGATGAGCGCGCGCATGGTCAGGCCCGCTCGATCTTCAGCCAGCGGGAGCAGGCGAGATAGGCAATGGTGACCACCGCCATCAGGATGATCGACAGCGCCGAAGCGAGCGGAAAGTCGCCGCGCCGGCCGATCTGCATCATGACGAGTTGCGGCATCAAAAGCTCGTTGTTGCCGCCGAGGATCTGCGGCGTGATGTAGTCGCCGATGCACAGCACGAAGGTGAGGAAGGCGCCGACCATGATACCGGGGAGCGTCAGCGGCAGAACGACATGCAGGAAAGTCCGAACCGGCCCGGCGCCGAGGTCGGCGGCGGCCTTGCGATAACTGGGGCTAAGCTGCTTCAGATTGGCGAAGATCGTCAGCGTCAACAGCATGACGAAGAAATGCACGAAGCCGGTGATGGTGGCCAGCCGCGTATTGGCGAGCTGCAGCGGTTCGCTGGACAGGCCAGAGCCTGTCAGTGCGCGGTTGACGACGCCGTTTTGCGCCAGCACCAGCAGCCACGAATAGGAGCGCACGACATAGGAGGTCCAGAACGGCAGCACCGCCAGCATCAGCGCCAGCCGCTGCCAGCGCTCCGGCACCTGTTCGGCCAGGATCCAGGCAAAAGGATAGGCGAGCAGCACCGAGATCACGGTGACGATCGCTGTGACCTGCAGCGAGTTCACCATCGCCTGCCAGTAGGACGGATTGGCAAAGAACTGGCTGTAGTTGGACAGCGTGAAGCCGCCGCCTTCATGTGCCGTCAGGCTGGATACCGCCATGGCGACGAAGGGCAGCACGAAGAACAGCAGCGTCCAGCCGAGCGCCGGCGTGACCAGCGCCCAGGGCAGGGCACGCCCACTGTTGACGGCGTTCACGACCGGCAGCCGGTCATTGCGCCTGCAGCATTTCGGTCCAGACGTCCTGCATCTTCTTGTCGAGATCGGCATTCGGCGCAGGATAGGACTGGGCGCGGGCGAGGAATTCCGGCTGCTCGTCGAAGCGCAGGATCTTCTTCTGCTCGTCGCTCAACGCCGCCTTGCTGTTGGCCGGCATGCCCCAATAGCAGGACGAGGTGGCGAGCCGCGCCTGGCCTTCGGGGCTCATAATGTACTGGATGAATTTAAGCGCAAGCTCCTTGTTCTTGGAATCCTTGAACATTGCCAGCGACTGCGACCACAGCACGGCTCCTTCTTTCGGGATAGAGAAGTCGAGGGCAGGGTTTTCCTTGGCCAGCCCCGCCGTCACCCATTCGCCTCCGCCGACCAGAATGTCGACCTCGCCGGTCGCCAGCGCCGTCTGGCTGGCGGTCACTTCGCCGACCAGCTTGGCGTTGGCCTTCATTTTGAGCAGCTCTTCCTTGATGGCGGGAAGGTCGGCTTCGGTCAGGTCGGCGGTCTTTTTGCCGATCGCCAGTGCGGCCATGCCGATGACCGGCAGGTAATAATCGTAGATAGCGATCTTGCCCTTGTACTTATCGCCGGTCAGCGCGGCAAGCGACTGCATGTCGGCCGGATCGACCTTGGTCTTGTTGTAGCCGATCGTGTTGTAGCCGAACTTTTCGGTGATGCCGTAGCGCTTGCCGTCGACGACGGTGGAACTGTCCATCTTCACCTGCGGAAACAGGTCGGCCAGCGGCAGCTTGTCTTCCGGCAGTGGCTCGAACAGGCCTTTTTCGACGCCGCGTGGCACGTCGATGCTGTCGATCACCATCACGTCCCAATCGCCGGGCTGTGATTGATCGACGATCGCCAGGCCGGCGCCGGTGCCTTCGAACTCCTTGACATTGACCTTGACGCCGTTCGCTTCCTCGAACGGCTGCAGCAGCGCCGGATCGGCGTGATCGCACCAGATCAGCGCGTTGAGATCCTGCGCCTGAGCGAGGCTGCCCGCCGCCAGCAGCAGTGCTGCCGCGGCACACGCGCCTTGGAGATGGCTCTTCAGAACGGAAAGCGGATTCCTGACGGTTGGATTGGGGGTCTTTGGATTGACGGACATCGAGTGTTCTCCCTTGCCTTTTTGGCTTGTAGGAAAAATTGAACCAATTCTAAAATTGAGTCAATTCTGTTTTTGTGGCAAACAGCCGTTATGAGCGGATTGCGGGCAAGGCAGAAGGCGGATCGGCACCGCCGCATCATCGAGGCGGCGGCGGCGCTTTTCCGCGATGCCGGTTATGAAGGCGCCAAGATCGAGACCATCGCGGCGCAGGCCGAAGTCTCGGTCGGTACCATCTACAATTACTACCAGAACAAGGGCGACATCCTCGGCGCCATCGTCTCGATGGAGGTCAACGAGGTGCTGAATGCCGGGCGCGGCGTCGTCGCCAACCCACCGGCCAATGTCGGCGACGCTCTCGATACGCTGCTCGGCATCTATATCGAGCACTCGCTGCATTATCTCAGCAAGGAGATGTGGCGGCAGGCGATGGCGATCTCGACGCAACTGCCCGACAGCCCGTTCGGCCAGGCCTATACGGGGCTGGACCGCGCCCTGACCGAGCAGATCCGCGCGCTGATCGTCCGCCTGCAGGCGCTCGGCCTGGTGCGTCGCGACATCGACGGGCCGGCACTCGGCGAACTCATCTTCAACAACATGAACATGATGTTCATCGAATTCGTGAAGCGCGAGGAGGCGAGGATTGCCGAACTGCGCACGGCGATACGCAGGCAGAACAGGATATTGGTGGCGGCGATCGGAGTGTAAGAAGATCAAGGGCGAGTAGGGCCTGCAACACAAATCGCCGCAGCCGGAGCATCGCCTAACGGTTGATCAGCCATAGAATGGCCGAGAGCACGATGCTGACCAGTATTCCCGTGGTGATAGGGACATAAAGCCTGAAGTTCTCACGATCGATCACGATATCGCCGGGCAACCTGCCAAGGCCGGTCCGGGCCAACCAAGGCCACAGCAGGCCTAAGGCAACTATGCTGAGACCAACGACGATCAGAGTTCGCGACATGGCAGCATCCTGCCGGAAATAGTATCATGCCGGAGGATGAAATCTGATACAACCTAAAAGGGTATCAAGGGAGGGATTGGATGCAGATTTCCATCTGGCATTGGGCTATAGTGCTGCTGCTGATCGGCGTGCCTGTTTTCTTTGCCGTTCGGTCAGCCGCAAAGCCATTACAGGATACTTCGGCTCTCGTAGGTTTCGGAGGCTGGCTTATGCTGCTGGCGATTCTTCAGGCTTTCTCCCCGCTACGCACGCTCGTCTCATTGGGCTCATCGAGTGAAGGCTACCGACAGCTCATGACGCTCCCGAATGGCACCTTGGCGGTCTACGGAGAGATTGCCCTCTTGCTGGCGTTTGTGGTGTTCCAGGTGGTTGTGCTCTTTGCGATGCTGCTGCGGAGTTACCGCTTCAAGCAGCTATTCCTGTATCAGTGGTTTGCAATACCAATCGTGTTTATTCTGGACGCGGTATGGATCTCAGCGGTTATGAGCGCTCCCGTGAGCTTGGTGCTTGAATGGGATGCGCTGGTAATGCCCGCAGTTTCTTTTGTCCTGACCGGCATCTGGGTCGCCTACGTCTACAAGTCGGTCAGGGTGAGAAACACGTTCGACCGGGTCGCCATATCCGGTCAGGTCGCGAATGCTTCATAGAGCTTGCCGCGAGTCCTATGTGTGGCTGCCGACAAAAATGCCGGGCGCCCAATATGGACCCGGATCATCCGGCTACTAGGCCTGCTCGAGCGAGGATTTCAGGAGCCGGCGTGACATGCCCGTGCGGCTTGCAGTAGTCCGGGTCGATCGCGCGATAGCCGAGCAGATGGCCGAGTGGCGCCAGGATCCCCAGCGCCACTCGCTGAATCGCAGGTGGCGGGTGCGTGAAGACGATCACGTCGGCAAATTCTCTGGCGATGACTGCTGCCTGAAGCGGCGAAGGTCTACCTTTTCTGTCCACCTTGCCGGCATTGGCCAGGCCGAAGAGCATGCCGATCAGCAGCTCGAAACGGTTCGGGTCGACATTGTCCGCACCTGGCGCCCGGTCGACTTCGACCAGGACATGCGCTTCTTCGGTTTTGCTGCTGTTCCACCAATCATGTGCGACGCCTGCTTCGACCATGGCGGATTGGCCAGGCCCCAGGGACAAACTTTTCCCGGCGATGCAAGCGTCGAGACGGCCACGGAGGATGGTAAACCGTTCCGTCAGGTTCGGGTGGAAGTGCTCGCCCACCACTGCGGCTCCCGGCCGGGCGGTCAGATGAGCGATGCCAGGTCCCTGGCCGCGGTCTTCGGTGCCACGCAGGATGACCGCATATTCGCCGGTCACCTTGTTCTCGTAGACATCTCCACAGCGTGACATGGATCGGCTCCGGAGTTTCAGAGCACCACTGCTCGGCAACTCTATCGTCAAAGGCTTGGTCGTTCAACGACGCTCCAACGGGCGATTGCGGAAACACCAGTTGCCGGCTCTTCGTCAACGCGGGCGATCAGCGCTCTACCGAACATGCTTAGGCGGCCGCGCACGCGGAAACGGCACGACCGTCAGTGGCGCCTTGCGGAATTCCGCGATGGCTATTTCTTCAATCAGCGCGTCGAGGGCCTCGTTGACGCGTCGGCTCGTTTCATCCGCGCCGCAGAGGCGGTTTTGTGCGCACTCCAAAAGCTCGCGCGCCGCGGCGAAATCACTTCGCATGACAACACCCTTTGGTTTTTGGCCCGCCGCACCGACATTGTCGGCGCGCTTAATTGAGCGAGTGCTAATATACACAGGAGCAATTTAATCGAATGGTACGAGATGGCCGAGGCCGGGAGAGAGGGCCGAAATGACGGCTCTGCAACCGCGAAGTCACGCCCGGGCTCAGCGTCTCTAGATATGAGATGCTAACTCGTTGTCTGGCGACAGATTTTGCCAGCAATTTCACGGAAGTTTCTGGTGACCCGACGAGGACGGTCCCGACACGTACGCCCCTAATACGATCTTGGGCGGCTTATATATTCTCTGGCGGCGGCAATCTGGCGCCGGTGCTCGCGGAGGAAGGCTGCGCCGAAACAAATGGCGAAGGCCAGTACTGAAAGGCTTGTCGTTGCTCTTGATGTTGGATCGGGATCGGGACTTAGCAGGAAACGGAAACCGAACGCGAAGGCGAAGACGATAAATCCGCCAAATATGCCGTTGATGAAGGGGGCGGTCGTGCGTTTCTGCTCCAACGAAGACTCCTAGGTTTTCCGCTAGGGAACTATGGTTTCCGCTAGGGAATATATGCGTTGAAGCTGATGTGCTACCGATCCTGACGGCCCCGGCCTGTGGATATCGGGGATGAGCAGATATCAAGCGCCCCGGAGGTCTCAAGAAGCCCGTACTGGTGCCCCCGGACGGAATCGAACCGCCGACCTTCGGTTTACAAAACCGCTGCTCTACCAGCTGAGCTACAAGGGCACGGCGCTCCGGTTACCATATCTGCCGCGCCAGTAAAGACAAAACTCCGTTTTCGGCTGCCGCGAACGCGCCGGTTCTGCCGCCAGGGCGTCCTGAAAACGGCCAATTCGCTTCCTATATTGATCGAAGATGCAATCGCATCAGCGAGGCAGTCGCATGATCAGGTTTGTCATCATTCTCCCGCTCGTCGTCGTGGCCTGGGTTCTCCTGGTGAAGCTCATCAAGGACCTGAAGCGCGCCAATATCGACTGGACCGGCGTCACCACCATCATCGGTTTCATCGCGCTCGCCTTCTGGCTGCGGCATATCACCGGCATGGGATGAGGCCTGCCGACTGTTTCGGTGAACTGTCGACGGCGCGACCGTTCGTGTTCGCGCATCAGACCGCGCGATTTCTCCCGCCGAGAAAAAATCCAAAAAGACCTTCGAACCTTTTTCCTTGTTGCGACGACTGATGGTCAAGAGGCGGTTGGATCGCCTCCCACAACAAGGAGATCGTCATGTTCAAGCGCACCATCGTTGCCGGCCTCGTCGCCACCACTGTCGCCGCCGCCATGCTGGTCGGCACCGTTCAGCCGTCGGCCGCCCATCACAAGCACAAGCACCTCGGCATCGGCATTGCCGCAGGTGTCGGCGGCTTCCTGCTCGGCAGCGCGCTGGCCCAGCCGCGCACCGTCTATATCGAGGAAGACGGCGGCTCGTGGCACGTCCGGCGCTGCCTCAATCGCTACCAGAGCTACGACCCGTACTCGGACACCTATGTCGGCTACGACGGTTATCGTCATCGCTGCCGGCTTTGAGAGCCACTACTGCCAATTTTGAGAGGAGGTGACCGTTTCATGCAACCGGAAGAAGGGCGCCCCACTGGCCCTTTTTCTGTTGTTCGGCGATAGGCTTCTTGTCGAAATCGACTGACTATCAGTGTCGGCGCTGCCCCTCATCTGCCTGCCAGCATCTTCTCCCCGTATAGTGACGGGGAGAAGGGACGCTCTCGGCGATGATTTCGCCAGTCTCCAGCGCTGCAAGAGGGCGCCAAGGTCGCGGTCAGCTTCTTTCTCCCCGTCACTATACGGGGAGAAATGCCCGGCAGGGCAATGAGGGGCAGCGCCAGCTTCAGTCTCCAAGCAATTGAGCTATCATTTTGTCTCTGATTTCACCAGGAACCCGGCAGTATACAGCGATTTCCCAACAGCCTAATCTGCACCGATACCGAAACAGGGAGAGGGCGCTTGGGCGAGCACGATCCGAACGAAGAGCCGATCGAGACGGTTTTCCGCAACGGCACAATCACCACAGTCGGCATCCTGCTGGCGTTCTCGCTGGGCTTCATCACGCATTGGGCCGCCAACCCGATACCATGGGAAATCTATCACCTGGCCGCCGTCGTGCCGATTTTGATCGGCATTGCCCTGCAGATACGAGCGCTGCGGTTGCTGCTCGACATAACGTCTCTACAACGGCGCGTTTATGAACGCGCCAATCGTATCTTCATTGCCGGCCTCATCTTCACCGCCTGCGGAGTTGGGCTGGCGATGCTGCTTGATTTCTACGACCTATCGACCAAGAGCGCGGTGCCCGGGCCTAGCTCTGGCCATCCTGGCAGATGTCGCACCATTCCGCGCTGGTCAGCGCTGCTATGCGCTCGGCTCGCTGCCAAGGCCGGGAGGGGTCGGCAGTCCGCCGATCATCCTCGTCACCTCCGCCGCCGCATCGTGCACCAGCGGCCCGATCTCGGCCAGCCGTTCCGGCGTGACCCGTACTGTCGGCCCGGAGACCGAAACGCCGCCGATCGGCTCGCCGAATTCATTGAAGATGGCGGCGGCAACGCAGCGCATGCCCGGATGCCGCTCCTCGTCGTCAACCGACCAGCCGCGCAGCTTGATCGTCACCAGGTCGCGGGCGAGAGCCGAGATATCGGACAGCGTGTTTTCGGTGAAGCGCTCCAGCCCGGCCCGGCGCAGGATGGTGGCGACGCGCTCCGGCTCGAGATACGCCAGCACCGCCTTGCCGATGCCCGATGCATGGAAAGAGCTGCGCGTGCCCGGCCGGAAAAAGGCGCGGATCGCCTGGTGCGTCTCGACCTGACTGACGAAGACGACGCAATCGTCCTCGGCGACGCCGAGATTGGCGGTCTCGCCGGTCTTCTCCATCAATTCCTGCATGACGATACGGGCGCGGTCGACCAGCTTGCGGCGGCGCAGGAACGCCGCCCCCATGCGATAGGTCTCGACGCCGATCGACCACAGTTGGTCAGGGCCGTCGAACTCGACCATGCCGTGGTTTTCCAGCGTCGTCAGCATGCGGTAGGCGGTGGATGCCGGCAGACCGGAACTGGCGGCGATCTCGCTCAGCGACAGGCCACTGCCATCGGCGACGATTGCCAGGATCCGCAGCGCCCGGTCCAGCGACTGGACCGAGGCGGCCTCGGCCGGTCCGTTGAAGGCGCGCGGCCGGCCGCGCTGGCGTTTTTCGGTGGTTTCCATGGATCCATTCTTCGCTCTGTTCGCCCAATAAGCAATGAAAAAGTTTTTCACCGATTTGCGAAGCGAATTGGTGGAAAACAGAAAGTCAAATAAATTCAACTCACAAGAGCCGTTTTCTGGAAATGAAAAAATATTCTGAAAAAATTGAAAAAACATTGGTGCGCTGGCATCATCGGCTATCAACAATTCGGTGGAGGCTGACATGGCCAGGATGCGCGCAGTCGACGCAGCGGTTCTCGTTCTCGAAAAGGAAGGCATCTCCTGTGCCTTCGGCGTGCCGGGTGCTGCGATCAACCCGCTCTATTCGGCGCTGAAGGCGAGGGGCAGTATCCGCCACATCCTTGCGCGGCACGTCGAGGCGGCTTCGCATATGGCCGAAGGGTTTACCCGCGCCAGATCGGGCAATATCGGTCTGTGCATCGGCACCTCCGGTCCCGCCGGCACCGACATGATCACCGGCCTCTATTCGGCCGCTGCCGATTCAATTCCCATCCTCTGCATCACCGGACAGGCGCCGCGCGCGCGTCTCAACAAGGAGGATTTTCAGGCCGTCGACATTGCGGCGATCGCCGCACCCGTCGCCAAATGGGCGGTCACCGTCATGGAACCCTATCTGGTGCCGATGGCGCTGCAGAAAGCGTTCCATCTGATGCGCTCGTCGCGGCCGGGGCCGGTACTGATCGATTTGCCTGTCGATGTGCAACTGACCGAGATCGAGTTCGACATCGAAGCCTACGAGCCGCTGGTGCCGTTCAAGCCGGCAATGTCGCGCGCCCAGGCCGAGAAGGCGTTGACGATGCTGAATGCGGCGGAAAAGCCTGTCATCGTCGCCGGCGGCGGCATCATCAACGCCGATGCGTCCGATCTGCTGATCGAGTTCGCCGAGGTCGCCGGCGTGCCTGTCATTCCGACGCTGATGGGCTGGGGCGCGATCCCCGACGACCACCGCCTGATGGCCGGCATGTGCGGGCTGCAGACCTCGCACCGCTATGGCAATGCCACGATGCTCGAAGCCGACTTCGTTTTCGGCATCGGCAACCGCTGGGCCAACCGCCACACCGGTTCGGTCGACGTCTATACCAAGGGCAAGAAATTCATCCACGTTGACATCGAGCCGACGCAGATCGGCCGCGTCTTCGCGCCGGACCTCGGCGTCGTCTCGGACGCCGGTGCGGCGCTGAAAATGCTGCTCGACGTCGCCACCGAATGGAGGACGGCCGGGAAATTGCGCGACTGGTCGGGCTGGGCCGGCGAATGCCGGCAGCGCAAGAAGACGATGAAACGCAAGACGCATTTCGACCAGGTGCCGCTGAAGCCGCAGCGCGTCTACGAGGAGATGAACAAGGCGTTCGGCCGCGACACCACCTATGTCACCACGATCGGCCTGTCCCAGATCGCCGGGGCGCAATTCCTGCACGTCTACAAGCCACGCAACTGGATCAATTGCGGCCAGGCCGGCCCGCTCGGCTGGACATTGCCGGCAGCCCTCGGTGTTCGCGCCGCCGATCCGGACCGCACAATTGTGGCATTGTCCGGCGACTATGATTTCCAGTTCATGATCGAGGAACTGGCGGCCGGCGCACAGCACAAATTGCCCTACATCCATGTCGTCGTGAACAACGCCTATCTCGGGCTGATTCGCCAGGCGCAGCGCGGCTTTTCGATGGATTTCGAAGTCAGCCTGGCCTTCGAGAACGTCAATCGACAGGGCGATCCAGAGGCGGGCTACGGCGTCGACCACGTCGCCGTTGCCGAGGCGATGGGCTGCAAGGCCGTCAGGGTGCGCCGGCCGGAGGAATTCGCCGGTGCCTTCGAAGAGGCAAAGCGCCTGATGGACGAGCATCAGGTTCCGGTGGTGCTCGAATTCATCCTCGAGCGCGTCACCAACGTTTCGATGGGTACCGAAATCGACAAGATCACCGAATTCGAGGAGCTTGCCGAACGCCATGAAGATGCCCCCACGGCGATCGTCATGCTCGATTAAGCCGCATATGAGGAACTACTGCCATGCCACGGTTCTCAGCCAATCTTTCGATGCTCTTTGGCGAGCATGACTTCCTCGACCGCTTCGATGCCGCCGCCCGCGCGGGCTTCAAGGGCGTCGAGTATATCGGCCCCTATGACCATGCGCCGGATGTCGTCGCGACTAGGTTGAAGAAGAACGGGCTGACGCAGGTCCTGTTCAACCTGCCTGCCGGCGACTGGGCCAAGGGCGAGCGCGGAATCGCGGTCCTGCCGGACCGCATCCCGGAGTTCCGGCAGGGCATTGCCAAGGTCGTCACCTATGCCCATGCGCTCGGCTGCGAGCAGGTCAACTGCCTCGCCGGCATCGCGCCGCAAGGCGTCGATCGCTCCGTGCTGGAAGACGTCTTCGCCGAAAATCTGGCTTTCGCGGCCGAAAAGCTGGAGCAGGCCGGCATCAGGCTGCTGATCGAGCCGATCAACACCCGGGACATTCCGGGTTTTTTCCTGAATCACTCGGACCAGGCTCTGGCCCTGATCGACCGCGTCGGCTCGAAGAACCTGTTCCTGCAATACGATATCTATCACATGCAGATCATGGAGGGGGATCTCGCCCGTACCATCGAGGCAAACCTCAACCGCATCGCGCATATCCAGCTTGCGGATAATCCCGGCCGTCATGAGCCGGGGACGGGCGAGATCAATTTTCCCTTCCTGTACAACCACATCGACCGCATCGGCTATTCCCGCTGGGTCGGTGCGGAGTACAAGCCCAAGGGCGGAACGGAAACCGGGCTCGGGTGGTTTCGGGACGCGGCCGGGCAGGGGAGTGCGGCGGCATAGACGCTACGTGTCGCACGTCACGTTCCTTCGCGCCCCCCTCTGGCCTGCCCTCTTTGCCAAAACTTGGCATCTCCCCCACAAGGAGGGAGATTGGATGTCACCGCCGCTTTCGCCAATTTTCGAGGTCGGGAAAGTTTAAGGGCCGGCGCGGCAACTGCCGATCTCCCCACTCGTGGGGGAGATGGCCGGCAGGCCAGAGGGGGGCCCGCAGGAAAGCCCCCTTAACAAGAAACGGAGAAAAACATGGACACAATCGGCTTCATCGGTCTCGGCATCATGGGCGCGCCGATGGCGGGGCATTTGCTAGACGCCGGTTATCAGGTCGTCGCCAGCGACCACCGCTCGAAACCGCCGGCCGACCTCGTCGCCAAGGGCCTGAAGGCCGTCACCGGCCATGATGCCGTCGCGCGTGCCGCCGACATCGTCATCACCATGGTTCCGGATACGCCGCAGGTCGCCGACGTGCTGTTCGGTGAGAACGGCGTCGCGTCAGGCCTCACTAAAGGCAAGCTGGTCATCGACATGAGCTCGATCTCGCCGATCGAGACCAAGGCCTTTGCAAAAAAGATCAACGATCTCGGCTGCGACTACCTCGACGCGCCGGTGTCGGGCGGCGAGGTCGGGGCCAAAGCGGCATCGCTGACGATCATGGTCGGCGGCGAAAAAAATGCCTACGAACGCGTCAGGCCTATCTTCGAGAAGTTGGGCAAGAACATCACTTTGGTCGGGCCTAACGGTGTCGGCCAGACCACCAAGGTCGCCAATCAGATCGTCGTCGCGCTGACTATCGAGGCCGTCGCCGAAGCGCTTGTCTTTGCTTCAAAAGCCGGCGCCGACCCGGCCAAGGTCCGGCAGGCGCTGATGGGCGGGCTCGCAAACTCGCGCATCCTGGAAGTGCATGGCGAGCGCATGATCAAGCGCACTTTCGCGCCCGGCTTCCGCATCGAACTCCACCAGAAGGATCTCAATCTGGCGCTGGAAGGCGCGAAGGCGCTTGGGGTAGCACTACCCAACACTTCAACGACGCAGCAATTGTTCAACTCGTGCGCGGCGAATGGCGGGTCAAAGGAGGATCATTCGGCGCTGGTTCGGGCGCTGGAGCGGATGGCGGGATGTGAAGTGGGTCAATAGTGAATAGTGAATGGTGAATGGTGAATAGGTAGTCAGTTGCAGATAGGTGAGTAGTT
Organism: Mesorhizobium sp. M0701; assembly: GCF_040320365.1. NCBI lineage: Bacteria > Pseudomonadati > Pseudomonadota > Alphaproteobacteria > Hyphomicrobiales > Phyllobacteriaceae > Mesorhizobium > Mesorhizobium sp. M0701. Next base: position 5,022 of record NZ_JAMYPO010000024.1, on the reverse strand, counting down.
GGTAGTGAATTGGTCACGACTTACGGACAGTCTCACCATTCACCATTCACCATTCACCATTCACCATTCACCATTCACCATTCACCATTCACTCTTTCAAAAATTTCCTCGCCGCATAAAGCGCCACCGCCGCGGCATTCGACACGTTGAGCGAGCGGATGGCGCCCGGCATGTCGAGGCGGGCGAGCGTCGTCACCGTTTCGCGCGTTTTCTGGCGCAGGCCTTTGCCCTCGGCGCCAAGTACCAACGCGATCTTTTCTCCGGCAAAGCTCGTTTCGAGCTCCGCCGGCCCGTCCGAATCCAGGCCGATCGTCTGGAATCCGGCCTCGTGCAGCTGCCCCAGCGCATCGGCGAGGTTCTTCACCTCGATCTGATCGATATGCTCGAGCGCGCCGGAGGCCGATTTCGCCAGCACGCCGGATTCCTGCGGGCTGTGGCGCGCCGTGGTGATCAATGCACCGGCGCCGAAAGCCACCGCCGAGCGCAGGATCGCACCGACATTGTGCGGATCGGTGATCTGGTCGAGCACCAGCACCAGCCTGGTGTCGCCGAGCGCATCGAGCCGCTTCGGTTTCAGCGGCTCGGCCTCGATCACCACGCCCTGGTGAACGGCATCCGAGCCGGTGACCTTGTCGATGTCCCTGGGTTCGACCAACTCCGCGTTGAAGGGCAAAGCGCCAAGGTCGGCGATTGCCAGTCGCTCGGCAGCGTTGCGCGTCACCAGCATCTTCTTGATTTTGCGGCGCGGATTGTCGAGTGCGGCCCGCACCGTGTGCAGCCCGTAGAGCCGCACCAGCCCATCCGCCGGGTTCTCGCCGGGCGGCACCGGCTGGCGTGGCCTGAATGCAGGCGCGCCACCGCTCTTCTCGTCGCGATGCGCGCGGCGCAGCTTCGCGTAGTGGGTGTCTTTAGGGGTCTTCGATTTGTTGTCGTTGCTCATGGCCGGCTTCTATAGCCGTGTCGTCCGGCCATGGATACAGCTGCATAAGCTGCTTGTCGGGCGAGGCGTGAGATTCAGCGCTTTTTGCCGGACTGTTGCGGTTGACAGTTTTGGGCGCTGCCGCCATAAGGCGCTTCGCGGAAGGGCTGCTTTGGCGGCCGCGACGCGTCGATGCCTCGTTGCATGGCTCCGGCGGCAGACTGGAGAGGTGCCCGAGTGGTTAAAGGGGACGGACTGTAAATCCGTTGGCTATGCCTACGTTGGTTCAAATCCAACCCTCTCCACCACTGCCGGCCCGGAAGCCCTGAAACGCAGAGCGAGCGTCGGAGCGGATCCGATGCTTGACTGAAAGGCGCGGGTATAGCTCAGTGGTAGAGCAGCAGCCTTCCAAGCTGAATATGCGGGTTCGATTCCCGCTACCCGCTCCAGATTTCCCCCAAGCCGCGGCGCACCTCGCGCACGATGCCGAAGCAGGCACCGCCAAGCGAAGCGCTTTGCCGATAATTCAAAGTATTCGTTGCGCGTCCAGACGGACGCGCATCTTAATCTGTGTTATCGTTGTCCCGAACCGCAGGCGGCGTTGGGACAGGCGTCAGCTCGCGAATTTGCTGAATATGGACGCGAGCTGGTTCTGCTGCGGCACTTGCCCGTTCGGCGTCAGCTGGTCGACAAGCCCGGGCAAGGCCGCGGACAATTGCTTGAGCAGATCCTGCTGGTTCAGGCCCGTCCTTTGCGCGATCTCCTGAATGATTTGTGGCCCGAGAGCACTGCCCAGATCGCTGGGGTTGATCGGCTGGTTCTGACCGGTACCGACCCACGAATTGGCAACGTTGCCGTGGCCGGCGTCCTTCAGTTTGTCGAGCAGGCCGCCCAGACCGCCGAGCAGGCCGCCGTCGGCAGATGCGGTTGTATCAGGCGGGACGGGGGCAGGGCTTTGCGCTGCCTCCGTCTGGGCGGAACTTCCACCGCTCAGCATTTTTCCCACCAAAAGTGCGCCGAGCGCGATCATCAGCGGCTTGGCGACGTTGCCGCCGGGAACGGCATTGTCAAACAGTCCCATTGTGGATCTCCATGTCAAATTGCCCGTCCGTCTCCAACAATGACGCATCCATGGCGAATTTCAAGCCGGTTTGAGCTTTCCGTAATCATGATTTTCAAGTTGGCTTGAGCTTTGCTTAATAATGTGGAAGTAATCGGGCGCGGGGAACGGAGAGGAAAAATGTCAATATTAAGCTGGATTATTCTGGGCGTCATCGCCGGCTTCATAGGCAGCAAGATCGTCAATAAAAGCGGGCAAGGCCTGGTGCTCGACATCGTGCTTGGGATCGTCGGCGCCATCGTCGGCGGGCTCATCTTTAGCGCCTTTGGAGCGTCGGGCGTTACCGGGCTCAACATCTATAGCCTGATAGTCGCCGTGGTCGGTGCGGTGGTGGTCCTGTGGGCCTATCACCAGTTCAGCGGCAAGAGGGCTCTGTAGAAGCCGCTCGGCAATTGCGTCGGCATTCACCCGAATGCCGACCGCCTATCTGATCCTTTTGAGGATTTCGCGGATCAGCGTGTTGAGGCCGGCTTCCAGCCCTCTCACCATGATCGGCCATAATTCCTCGAGCAATCGCTGCCATACCGCATCGCGCCCAATCCTCACCGGTAGATTTGGCATCGCGCCCATTGCCACCGTCACGTCGCGGCGCAGCCGCTCGCCACAGGCGCTTGCGCCGCTGATCGTCGGATCGAAGGGCAGCCGGGTGAAATCCCATTTTCCGCGCTGCTCGATGCCGAGATTACTCTCGACTTCGGCATGCGACAGCACCGTTTTGGGCGTGACCTTGATGCGGTAGTATTTGCAGAGTTCGGCGACGACGGCGGCCATCGCGTCCCACTGCGCCCTGGTCATCGGATAGCGGCCGGCATCGAACGGCCTTTGCTCCGCCCCGGCCATGCAGCAGAGCGAAACCCCGATCGAGCCGCCGTTGCAGTTGAGCGTGTGCGCGGCATATCCCGGTTTTACCCGGCCTGAATTGAGCGCGATCGAAGGCCGGCCCCTGACCAGGCGGCCATTCCCCTCGACCAGTATGTGATACGCATCCCTGTCGGTATCGCCGGCCGAATGCGAGCCGGCCGTCCAGTGGCAAATGACGCGCTTCATCGCAACATTGGGCAACCAGTCGGGCGGCAATGCCACAGAAATCCCCCGCGACATAGGTTCAGTGACGGAGCACAGTATAGTTTCCTTGGCGGCGGACGCGAAAACGAAACGATAATTTGGTTGAGCGTTTTCTAACGGTCAGCTATTCGCCGGCATCTCCGGCGGCCGCGTGTTCTCTGTATTGCGGCAGATCGTCGGTGATCGTGAACCACTTCGCCTTGGAGCCGACGAAGATGTGCTGCGTCGGGCGGATGGTCGGCTCGTCGACGAGGCTTCCCATGGCGACATGCACGAAGGCACCGTCGCGGACCACCGAATAGAGCAACGAGCCGCAAGTCTTGCAGTGCGCGTCATGGCCGGTTTCGTCGCCGAAGATCATGAGATTGTCCTCGCCCCCGGTCAGGCTCAGCCTGTCGCGCTCGATGCCGGCGAATGGCTTGAAGGCCGAGCCGGTGGTGCGCCGGCAGTTCGAGCAGTGGCAGTTCGCGGCATAGACGAACGCGTCCGCCACCGTGTACTGAACGGCGCCGCACAGGCACTTTCCGATAAGCCTGCGGTTGCGTGAATTCTGGTTGTCATCCGGGCTTGCCACGCGCTCCTCCCATTATGCAGGCCGATTTCAGTTTCAAGCGACGACGGTCAACCGGCGCTTGCGCTCGTCGAGCGAGACGATGGTCAACCCGCTGGCCACCACCAGCAGGATGCCGCAGACGGCCAGCGCATTCGGGAGCTGCCGGAATACCACCAGGCCTGAAATCACCGCCCAGACGGTAAAGCAATAGTAGAACGGCGCTACCACGCTGGTCGGCCCGACGCGATAGGCCATGAAGATGAAGAAGTGGCCGAAGATCAGGAACAGTCCGGCGCCGCCCATCAGCAGCAGGTGACGGATTTCAGGCACCACCCACTGCTCGGAAACCAGATGCGCAACGCCGGCGCCCGCGAGCACGACAATCACCGCGGAAATAGCTACGACCATTCCCGGCACGTCGGCGGCGACCTTGCGTCCGGCCAGATCGCGCGCCGCGGACAGGGCGGCATTGCCTAGCGCCAGCAGGGCGTAGACCGAAATCCCCTGCATTGTCGGTTGTGCCACCATCACCGCGCCGACAAAGCCGAGCCCGATCAGCGCCAGGCGTACCCCGCCGATCCGTTCGCCAAACAGCATCGATGAGCCGACCAGCATCAGCAAGGGCGTGATCTGTCCGAGCGCGGTCGAATCGGCGATCTGCATGTTGGCGAGCGCCACCACGTAGCAAAGGATCGCACCCAGTTCGAGCATGTTCCTGCGCAAAACCTTGGCGTCGAGGATCAGCGGGATCTGCTTGCCATAGCCCAGCATGAACAGCAGCGGAATGCCCCACAATGTTGCCGCAGCGCCGCGCAGGAACAGCACCTCATAGGGCGGCAGTCCCGCGGTTGCTAGCTTCATCATCGTGTCGTTGACGATGTAGGACCCGGTCGAAACGACCATGAACAGCGGGCCTCGTATGGCAGTCGGGATGAAATGCATCGGCCCACGAAATCAGACCGGCGCCAGGGCGGCAATGGGCCAGATCCGGCTGTAAATCCGTCAAAGCCGTCAGCCGCAGCCGCAATCATTCCATTTGCCCTTGTTCGTTCCTATATCCGCGCCACATTCTCCGAAACCGGATCACGCGTTCGGGCCGGGCGAGCGCGCTCGGCGACAAGGCACTTGTGTTTTTCGGCCTTAGTCGCTAATCGCCCCGCATTCGACTGAACTGAAGGTCCAGGCCGTCCCCAGGCCGTCCAAGGAAAGAGACTATGGCAAAAGGTAAATTCGAGCGCACTAAGCCTCATGTGAACATTGGCACGATCGGTCACGTCGACCATGGCAAGACGTCGCTGACGGCGGCGATCACCAAGTATTTTGGCGAATACAAGCGCTACGACCAGATCGATGCGGCGCCGGAAG
>NZ_JAMYPO010000023.1:0-103516 GCF_040320365.1 Mesorhizobium sp. M0701 | reverse complement strand
AAATGCGGTTTTCCCCCCCCCCCCCCGGTGGCCCCCCCCCGGCCGACACCGCGGCCCCAAAAACCCCCCCGTCAAATCTCCCGCACGCGCGCGGGGGCGTGGGGGGGGCCCCCCCGGGGGGTGGGGCGACGGCGCATCGGCTGTTTGATCACCGGCCCCGGCGCTGCGTGAGACGGGCTTGGCTTGGTCGCACGCTGCGCGGACATTTGCGTCACCACCGCGAGCCGGCCCTCGTCATTTCGCGGCCTTGACGAATGACGGGTCGATCATCTGCTCCGGCGTCACGTCCGCCTGAAGCAGCCCGGCGTTCTTGGCGGCTGCCTCGACATCGGCGAATGTCTCGGTGGAAAATTCGCCCGTCAGCGCATCCTTGTTTTCGGCGAGAGTATAGTAACGCACGCCATCAAAGGCGGTGTTGAGGTCTTCGACGCTCGAACCGACTGCCTTGGAGATGATCGCCCGGCCGTCGGGCGTGTCGGCATTGTAAGCCTTCAGGGCCGCATCCCAGGTTTTGATCATGGCAAGCACCTGGCCGGGACGCGACTTGATCACCTCATCGCGCACCACGAACACGTCGCTGATCAGGCCGGGATCTTCGCCTGCGGTGAAGAGCAGCTTGACGTCCTTGTTCTGTGCCCTGGCCGCGGTGAGATAGGGCTCATAGGTCACCGCCACCGGGACCTGGCCGGCGATCAACGCACTGCCGGCATCCGCCGCCGGCATTGGAACCGGCTGGACATCGGCGATGGACATGCCATTCTTGGCGAGCGCGTATTTGAGCAGGATGTCGCTCGTCGTGCCTTCCTCGAAAGCCACCTGTTTGCCCTTGAGGTCGGCGACGGAGGCGACGTCCTTGCCGGCGATCATGGCGTCTGCCGTCATGCTGACGTCGAGCAGAAGCACGATCTTCACCGGCAGGCCGGCCGCAACCATTCCCATAGCCGTGTGGGTCGCGATGTTGGCGGCATCGAGCTGGCCGCTCGCCAGGGCGGCGTTGATGTCCTTGTCCTCGGCGAAGTTCACGATCTGCACGTCGGACAGCCCGTTTGCCTTGAACAGACCCTTGGCTTCGGCGACGTGCCACTGGCCGTAGCCAAGCCATGGCTCGATGCCGATCTTGAATGTTCCTGCCTCAGGCGTCGCCGGAATTGTCGTGTCGGCCGCGTAGACCGCCGGGGCAAACCCGACGGCAGCAGCCATAACGAGTGCCCGAAATTGTCCTGCTAGGTTACGCATCATCTTGTTCCCCTTGATGATTAGGCCGCTTTTTTGAACCAAACATCCGGCCTGGTGAGAATGCGGGCTTCTGCTCTTGCGGCACCGTGCCTCGGCATCTTAGCTGTTCGTTCAACGAAAGTGCGACGACACTTCAACGTCAGCAACAGCGGATGTCAAGGCTAAATACATACATGCATATACAAGTTAGCCCCTCCTTCCGACTCTGATTCGCTTCACTGCGATCAGGTTTTTTTGGATGGAGAATATCGACTGCCAAGCGAGTAGCGGCTGCCAACGTAAGTCAGCTTGCTGATCGTGGCAACGACGGCGCCCGTCCATGTCCGGCGATGCAGAAACAGGCAGCAGCTGCCGGTATCGATGCCCAGATGCCGTGCCGTTTCGGTATCGGCAGGGGTCGCTGAGATGATATGCTCGACCTCCGTCACCGGGGTTTTCTGCATGAGGTAGTCGTAGGTCGCTGTCTTGGAAAAATCCTGCTTGTCATAGTCGGGTATCAGGCCCGGGTTGACGAAGCGCTCTTCCAGTTGCACAGGCAGGTCGTTCTCGAAGTTGACGACGATGGAATGATAGACCGACACGCGCTTTGCAAACTCGAACGAAAGCGCGAGCTCCTTTGTCGGCATGATCTTTTCGAGGACGATAACCTCGGAGCGATGCCTGTTTCCCCGCGCGACAATTTCCGCCGCGATGTTGTTGATCTCGATCAGTGCGGATTGCGGTCGAGGTGGCGCGATGAATGTGCCGACGCCCTGGAGCCGGATCAGAAAACCCGCAGAGGTCAACTCCCGCAAGGCACGATGGACCGTCATCCGAGACACGCCGAGTGTCGCCACGAATTCATTTTCGGACGGCAGCTTGCGGTCCTTGCTCCATCGCCCCGTTCCGATGTTCGTCAGGATGTAGTCCTTGACCTTCTCGTAAAGAGGGCTGGCGGTGTCGGGCAAAGTGATCATTTCAAAAATCCTTCCGGCAAGGTTCGGAAATCACACGCGCCCGGCAGACCGCATCCGGATGATTGTTTTCAAACCATCGCCCTGCCCCGCCAACAGCCGCTCATAGGCTGCGGGAACATCATCCAGGCCGATCTCGCGGTCGATCAGTTCGACCATGGGCTCGGTCAATTCGCCGAGCATCCGAATGGCGTCGGGAAGCTCATCGGCAAAGGCGTGGCATCCCAGCAATGCGATTTCGCGTTCAACCAGGATGTTGGGATCGATGTCGAGGCGGCCATGGAATATGCCGACCATCGCAACGGTGCCGCCGGCATCGAGAACGCCGAGCAACTGGCCGAGTGCTGCGACGCTGCCGGTTGCTTCGACGGCAGCGAGCAAGGGGGCATCCGCGGTGGCGGCGGCAATGGCGTCCCGGTTCAAGTCGACGATGCTGGCGCCGGTGATCCTCGCCACCCGGGCGCAGCGGCCCTGATTGCGGTCGGCGACGAGCACGGTACCTGCGAATGTCCGGGAAAGCAGCAGTGCGGCAAGCCCGCCGATAGTCCCGCAGCCGACGACAAGAACGGAGCCGGCCGTTTTCGGCAGACGCCGCACTGCGTGCAACGCTACAGCCAGCGGCTCGGCCATCGCCGCGACCCGTTCGTCAAGCACGGCATCGACGATGTGCAGGAGGCGTGCGGGCAGGACCGCCTGTTCGGCAAATCCGCCGTCGCATATCTCGCCGACGAAGCCCAGCGACGTGCAAAGATGCCGCTTGCCTGCATGGCATTGCGCGCATTCTCCACACCAGAAACGGGAATCGGCGACCACTCGGTCGCCAACACCGACGGTATCCACGCCCTCGCCGATGGCAATCACCGTGCCTGTCAGCTCATGGCCAGCCGTCGAAGGCGATCGGCTTATCCATTGGCCCGTGCGGAAGTTGTGGAGATCGGAACCGCAAATGCCTGCGGCATCGACCCTTAGCTTCACCCAGCCTGGTTCGGGAGCGCCTGGCGCGGCGATATCCTCGACGCGCAAGTCGCCGGGTCCATAGAGTCGCGCCGCCCTCATCGTCATCATTTCCGCTCAGCCGGCGAGATAGCGATCGCGGATCTCCGAAACCGCGTTCTCATGCGAGCTGAATCCTTCGTAGCGGGCGAGCCTGCGGGCATGCAGGGCGAGTTCCGGATAGGCCGCCGAGGTCACATAGCCGACCGACGATCTCTTGACGAAATCCGTCACGGAAAGCGGTCCAAAGGTTCGCGCCCACCGGCTGGTCGGCAGCACCGCATTGGGCCCGAGGACGAAGTTGGCGAGGGTCACCGGCGTATGCGGACCCATGAGGATCTCGGCGGCTTCCGTGATACGTCCGAGATGCGCAAATGGCTCCGTTGACAGAATCTCGAGGTGCTCCGGCGCATAGTCGTTGATGAACCGGTAGCTGTCCTCCAGCGACTCGGTCAGCACGATGCCGCCGCGCTTCCCAGTCAGCACCGCGCGTGAGAACTCCACACGCTGTTCGCTCATCCTGGACCAGTGTTCCGGTATCGCAATCAACGCGGCTTCGGCGACCTTGCGGCTGTGCGTCACCAGGTAGGCCGAGGAATCCGGCCCGTGCTCGGCCTCGATCAACAGGTCAAGAGCGGCCAGGCCGCCGTCGACGCTGTGATCGGCAAAAATGATCGCTTCGGAAGGACCGGCGGGGAGACCTGTGTTGATGATCGGGGACAACACGCTCTTTGCCGCCACCACCCAGGGGCTCCCCGGCCCGACGATCTTGACGGCAGGCTTCACGGTCTCGGTCCCATAGGCGACGGCGGCGACCGCATGGGCGCCGCCGCACTTGTACACGGTCTCCACGCCGGCGATGCGGGCAGCAACCAGCGTCGCGGCGTCGACGGAACCATCCGAAGTCGCAGGCGTCACGATCGCGATCTGGGGAACCCCGGCAATCACCGCCGGAACCGAGGTCATCATCGTCACCGAGGGAAAGGCGCCTTTGCCGCGCGGAACATAAAGCGCAACGGAAGCAATCGGTGTGTATCGGTCGCCCGCATAGGCGCCTGGCCGAACTTCCTTGAGCCACATTGTTTCCGGGCGCTGCTCCTCGTGGAAATGCCTTATGTTCTCGATGCCGAACCGGATACTCTCCACGACATCCTTCTCGACCTTGTCGAATGCCGCGTCGAACTCCGCTTCCGAAACTTTCAGTCCACCGTCGGCAACATCGGCTTTGTCGAGTTCGCGTGCAAACCGGAGCAGTGCCGCGTCACCTTCATCCTTGACGGCCTGGATGATTGGACGGACCTTTTCGATGAAGGAAGACAGATCTCCTTCGGCGCGTTTCAGTAAACTGGCCCGCTGATCGACACTGAGGGATGACAGGCGGTGGAAGCTGACGTCAGACATGGCGGCTCCTTTTCTTAGAACGCAATTACGATTAGCGCTTGTCGATCACTTCTGGGACACGTCTCCGGCCCCTGAAGCCTTCAAATCGATGCGAGAAAGCCTCCATCCACGGGAACGGACTGGCCGGTTATGTAGGCTGCCGCATCCGAAGCGAGGAACACCGCGATTCCGTGCAGGTCCGAGAGATCACCAAAACGGCGCTGCGGAATCTTGGCGAGCATCGATTGCTGCCATGCCTCGTTGCTGTAGAACACGTCTGTCATCGCTGTCCTGAAATAGCCAGGCGCAATGGCGTTGACCCGGATCCCGAGATCGGCCCACTCCGCTGCAAGCGCCCGCGTCATGCCGAGGAGGCCTGATTTCGACGAGCCGTACGGCACCGCCGTGGGAACCCCAACCTCGGAGGTCAGCGAGCAGAGATTGATAATGACGCCGGGCCGTCCGGCGTCTCTCATCTGCCGCGCGGCGGCTTGGGCGCAGAAGAAGGCGCCTTTGAGATTCGTATCGACAATCCGGTCCCACAAGGCCTCGTCGACATCGAGTGAAGGCCGGACCTCTTCCACCCCCGCATTGTTGACGAGAATATCGAGACCTCCGAGCAGGCTGCCGGCCTCGGCAGTCGCCGCCCGGCAGCGGTCGACATCGGTGACATCCAGGGCGATGGCATGCGCGACCCCGCCGGCGGTGCGGATGGCGGCCATCGTCTTCTCGAGCGAGGCCACGCTGCGCGCCGTGACCGCGACGTCGGCGCCGGCCGCGCTGAGCGCCTCGGCGATGCTGCGCCCGATGCCACGGCTTGCGCCGGTTACAAGCGCCTTCCTGCCTGACAGATCGAAGAGAGATGCGTTGCGCATGTCATCCTCCTTGGTAATGTCGCGCTTGGACCGATCGCGTCGAGACTATCCGAATGCAGCTTATCTATACAAGCATGTACATCATGGCTGTAGTGCGCCATGCGGAACTTGTCAGAGCGGCAGCGCATTGGCCGACATCGGACCGGACTACGCGGTTCGCCCCAGCCCATCTGGAGTTCATCGGGAGGGATAGATGAAGCGCGCAGTAGACCACGACGCGATGAGCGTGGTTGGCTATACCACCCCCTGGAGTGCCAAAGCAGGCCAGCGGATCAAGCTCAGCCTGTCATGCGATCGGCCGATAAAGGCCACACGAATTTGCCGGCTCGACAAGCCGGCTCCGGAATTTCTCGCCTGGCCCATCGAAACGGTAGGTGAAGCACGGCGTCGGCATTTCGACCAAGGGTCGTTCCTGTTCGTGCGAGCCGGCGAACTGGCCAAAGTACAAGCCGTCCACGTCATACGTTTTGAGCTGTTCCTCACGCGCAACGAAGGTGCGCGCACGATCCTGGAGGCAGGCGCCCTCGGGCTGCGCCTCCGCGACGGCGCATTTGTCGTGAAAATCGGTGACGAAACCTTTGTCGAGAAGAAGGCGCCAACTGGTGTGTGGCTCACCGTCGAGTTGCACCTGCGGCAGGAACAATCGCGTCTGCGCATCAAATCCCATGACCGTCTCGCGCCTTACGAACTCCATGAAGGTTTTGGCGGCCCGGCGCGGAACCTCCAGGCGCACGACATCCATTTCGGCGCAAGTGCCACCAACCACGAACCTACCCTCAACGCGAAATTTGCTGCGATCCGGCTCGACACCCCACACGGGACCATTGCCTGGGATTTCCCGACGCTGTTACCAACGCAGCCGATCCTGTCGTCGGGCGGAGCAGATCCGTTGCTCCTCGACGTGATCAATCAGCCAGCCTTCTGCGTGACTTCGGCACGCTGGGACGGATCGAGCTTCGAGCCTCGCTTGGTGCCGTCGCACTACGACGCTATCCATTGCCACGACGACGATATCGGCCCGCTTGAGTGGCCGGCATCGCACCGCGCGACGATCCCTGAAAACGCACACCCAGGCGTCTACGCGTTCCAGGTCGAATGGGAGGGTGGCTACGAACGCGTGGTGTTCTTCGTCACCTCTTCACAGGTTTCGTCGCCGCTGTTGTATCTCGTGCCGACGGCGACCTATCTCGCTTACGCGGACGAATGTCTCCCGGATCATCTTTATGAATGGAAAGGCGACGACCGCGGACATCGCTTCGCGATCGCCAACAATCTGAAATCCCTTTACGACTACCATTCCGACCTTAGCGGTGTTTCCATTTGCTCCTACAAAAAGCCGAAAGTGACGCTCAGGGACGATTACGATTATCCGCTCTGCGGCTGCCCACACAATTTGCCGGTCGATCTGCATTTCCTCCGATTCTGCCACCACAATGGAATCGTGTTTGACATCCTGACCGATCACGATTTGCACGAATGCGGCATAGACGGTTTGCGTCGACATCAAGCCGTCGTCACCGGCAGTCATCCCGAATATATGTCGATCGAGATGGAGCAGGCGCTGCGGCAGTTTGTAGCCGAAGGCGGCAGCATCGCCTATCTCGGCGGAAACGGCTTTGCTGCCACTGTGGCTTTCAAGGACGATCTGATGGAGTTGCGGCGCTCGCCGCTGGAGGCCGGCCGCACCTGGGACGGCCCGGTCGCCGAACAGGCGCTGTCGATCACCAACGAACCAGGCGGCTATCTCCGCTGCCGCGGCCGAGGCGAATTCTCGCTGATCGGCAGTGCAATCTCATTGATGGGTTTCGATGGCGCACGCCCCTTCACGCGCACTGAGGAAAGCCATGAAGCAGGATGCGCATGGCTGTTCGAAGGCGTTGAAAATGCGACCTTTGGCACGGACGGCATCGTGCTGGGCGGTGCCGCGGGCTACGAAGTGGATGCGACGGACCCAGCCCTCGGCACTTCCGCTGACACCGTCGTGATCGCGCGTGCGACGGGATTTCCCGACAGCTTCTTTCAGGATCCGACGCGCTGGTACGAGGGCGGGGATAGGCAACCATCGCCCGCCGCTGCGCCGAAATGACCCTGCGAAAGCTCGCAGCAGGCGGCTTGATCTTTTCCGCAAGCTCGGTTGCCTGGTGCGGCGCGCTGCCAGCCGCAGGCGCCATGAACGATGTCGGCAGGATCACGCTCAATCTGCTTACCCGCCTCGGCGCCACGAAAGGAGAACCGGCCGAGAAAAATCGATAAGCTGATTGGCGCCGTTACGGAAAGACCCGTATCCGTTTTTGGGAGTCAAATCAGTCGGCGTGCACCGGCTTCGTCTCACATGCCTCTCGCCACCTGGCGGACGGCAGTTGCCTCAGCCGCAACCTTCAGGTGCGCTGCTTTGACAAACGGCGCTGAACCAGAATTTGGCGCGGCATCAACGACACCCTCGCCGACTAGGCAAGGAAGCTCGGTATCCCTCTTCGGCGGCGTGCAAGCGTTGTCGGACTATCCCGCAACGAATTGTCGGAACTGACCGATCTGGCCCGTCCTTCGGTCTCACCAGCGCTAGGAAGAAGCGATGAGAGACTTGATCTTGAAGATGTCCATATCGATCCGTGACCTGGATGGCCGAAACACATGGATGTTCGGCGCCGATCAAGAGGCGAAGGCCTGGGGCGTAGAGTTCATATGGAACTCGAGCCTGCACATCATGGGCAGCCGCAGCTTCCGTGACATGGCCGCCTGGTGGCCGATCTCCTGCGACCAGTTCGCGGCGCCGATGAACCAGATCCCCAAGGCCGTCTTCTCACGACGGGGACCGGAGATCCTGAGGGAGGTGAGCAAGTCGGCGGCGCTCGATGAGGCTCGCGCCGTCAACGCGGGAACCGGTCAGCCGGCAAAGTTACAGCCCGGTGGTGAAAGTTGGGCGGAGGCCTATGTGGCGAGCGGTGACTTGGCGGAGGAAGTCGCGAAGTTGAAAGCCCAAGAGGGCAAGCCGATCATCGCCCACGGCGGAGTGAGCTTCGCCCGGAGTCTCGTCGCCCAAGGACTGGTCGACCAGCTCGCCCTGACGGTGGCCCCCGTGGCGCTGGGCAAAGACCTGCCGCTGTTCTCCGAACTGGTCGCGCCGATGTCTCTCAAGCTGGTGAGCTCGAAAGCCTTCCCGGGGGGCGCGGTGGCGCAGATTTACCGGCCAACGTGAACACGTCAGAGAATGTGTGCAGCCAACGAACCGACGAAGTGAGGGCGAGGTATAAATGAATGCGATCCCTTCGGATCGTCGTCGATCGATAGGAGCCTGTGCATGGCGAAGCTTGTGTTCGGAATGATGCAGTCGCTCGACGGCTATGTCGCTGGCGCCGAGGGCGGGCCCGGGCTGCCGATGCCGGGCGAGGCGCTCCATCGCCACTTCAACGCCCATGTGCGCGGGATCGCCGGCAGCCTCTACGGCCGGCGCATGTACGAGGTAATGCGCTATTGGGACGAGGATCAGCCGGGACAGGACCAGGTCGGGCGCGACTTTGCGGCGGCCTGGCGGGCGCAGCCGAAATGGGTCGTCTCTCGCACCCTGAAGTCGGTCGGGCCGAACGCCACGCTGGTGGACGACGATCTCAAAGGGTTCGTTAGGGCGCTTAAAGCCGAACACGAGGGCGAGATCGAAGTCGCCGGACCGGAGCTTGCGGGTAGTCTGACCGAGCTTGGCCTTATCGATGAGTACCGGCTCTACTTCCGTCCCATCGTGCTTGGTCGCGGCAAGGCATTCTTCGCCGGCCCCCGGCCACCGCTGCGTCTCGTGGCCAGCGACCGGGTTGGCGAGGACGCGATCAGAGTGACGTACGTTCCCGCCTGATCATAACCCACCCGACATCCTAATGTCCGTCGGACCGAATTTGAGCTCATTCCCTCTCGATCGTTTTGAGCCATGGTAACGCGAGGAGGCGGCAGCACAAACTTTTCTGCACGCCCTAAAGAACCGACTCTGCGATCCGTCAGAAATCTGCGCTCTTGATTTCAAAAGGGAATTTCGGCGATTCGGGATCAGCTCGGTTTCGGCGACTATCGACAACAATCGGTCGATTTTCGACAGCCGCGCCGCAACAAGCCGCGACCCACTGGGGACCAAAAAAAGGACCGTCAAACACGGCCGAACGGTCCGCACGGTAGCGCCCGGCATTCGCTCGTCGCCGTGGCGTGCCTCACTTGCCGTATGACGCAAGGAACACCCGTACGCCGGCCGCGGCGTGCCGTCGAAGCTTCGCCGGTTTCGGAATCGACTCGTCACCCAACAGCATGGCCCTGTTCAATGGCTCGCCCATAATCAACCAATTGAACTGGGAAGCGGCGACGGCCGGATCATCGATCGCAAGCAGGCCGCGATCAGCCAAGCGCTCGAACAACACTGCCATCGCCGCAATTGCGCGCCCGGGTCCGCCATCGAAGAGCGCCTTTGCCAGTTCTGGGAAGCGGCCGACCTCGCCGATCACCAGACGGCGCAGCTGCATGACGCGCGGCGTGAGTACAGTGGTAAGCTGTCGGTACGCATAGCGCTGAAGATAATCGGCAATATCTTCGCCCTCGGCGAGTTCGGGCATTTTACTGTGGACCCTATCGCTGGCTCGATTGGTCACGCTGCTCACGATCTCCACGAACAGCATCTCCTTGTTCGGAAAATTCTTGTAGACGGTCTGTTTCGACACCGCCGCAAGCGCCGCGATCTCGTCCATATTGGTGGCCAGATAGCCCTTTTGCAGAAACACTTCTGTCGCCGCCTCGAGGATGGCCCGCCGCTTTTTCGCCGACCGGCCGTGCGGTTCGAGTTCTTCTGAAACACCTGCTGAACGCGTCGTGGTCATGCTCCTGGCGTGTCCGCTGCCGATTGATTCATGGTACTGGACCGTCTAGTTTGATTTGGACCGAGATGCAATGGGGAGAGATCGACAATGCACATCCAGTTCGCGGAGCTTCCGGTGTTCGACCAGGAACGCGCCAAGGCGTTCTACATCGATCACCTGAACTGCCGCGTCGTCGCCGATCAGCCAATGGGCAATGATGGGTGCGATGGATCGAACTCGGATTTCCAGGTGCCGAAACCACCCTCCACTTCCTAAGGCGCAAGGACGAAACACCATCTGAGGGGCCCGTCCTCGTGCTGGTTGACAACGAAATCGAAGTCACCGTTCAGAGACTCAAATCGCGAGGCGCCGAGATCATAGCAGAACCGCGCCCCGCGCCATGGCAACCGGGCGCACGATCGCGGAATTTCGGGACAGCGAGGGCAATCGCATGATGATCACCAGCAGATGACGCACTCACCTATCATGACCGCAACTTGCTCTTGCGGTGGCGTCGAACTCAAAGCCTTTGGCAGGCCGATCGTGAGCAGTGCCTGCTACTGCGACGACTGCCGGAAGGGAGCTGATCAGATCGAAGCTTTGCCAGGTGCTGGCGCCATACGCGATCCCGATGGCGGCACCGAATACATCCTCTATCGAAAGGACCGCATCGAGTGCTCCAAGGGGGCCGAATTGCTGAGGGGTTACAAGCTTAAGGAAACTTCAGCCACGAATAGGGTCATCGCCATGTGCTGCAATTCAGCGATGTTAATGAACTTCGATAGAGGTCCGCATTGGGTCTCGGCATACAGAGCGCGGTTTCACGGAGAACTCCCGCCACTGCAGCTGCGGATTTGCACTAAGTTCAAGTCGGACAGCGATGTCATTCCTGACGACGTGCCGAGCCACCGGGGTTATCCTCTAGGGTTCGTCGTTAAACTTTTGGCATCGCGCGTGGCGATGTTGCTAGGTCGATAAACCGGCCGCCAGCCTGCGCGATAAGACATTCAGATAGGTGCGCAAATCGGATACAGCCTTGCCGCTCAGGGTTCAGGCCTGACGAATTTCTGTAGGCGATCCGCCACGATCAGCCCTGCCCGGCTGTTCAAGTGCGGTGTGAAATAGCCAGCCATTTACGCGGGCGACATCATCCGGACGCTGCCGCAGCACCAGTACGCGAAAAGCATCGCGATAGAATGGAAGAAAGTTGAACGCCGTGTAGGCCCGGCCAGGCGAGGCGCGAACCGCCTCGGTGAGCGCCTCATGGAGCGGGACATAGCCGCAGCGTTCCTCGTGCGCGATGGCCGCCACGATCGCAGAATATTCCTTGATCCGCCGGTTGAGCTCGCTCTGGAACGGGTCGTCCGAATCCGGCGCTTCTCCTATCGGAGGGAGCGAGCAAAGGCCGATGTCCGCCGCCGTCTCGCGCTTCAGCCTGCGTGCTATCTCGGCCAGATTCTCGTGGAACCAATCGGGCGAAGGCGTGCGGGGCAGACGCTTCCAAAACGTAAAGAATCGCCGCACTTTGCGTGACACGAGCGTGAGAACATCATTCCCGCCGACCCAGACGATGACCTTGTCGGGACGACAGGCGAGCACATCCGGCAACCGCTGCAGCGCGTTGTAGGCCAAGTCGCCGCCGACGCCAAAATTCCGGAACTCAAATTGCCCGTTGCCCGGCCGCCGGCGGAGCTCCGCGATCCAATCGAATGCCTGGCCCTTGCCCGCCGTGCTGCTCGATCCGAGGCACGCCACGATTTTTCGTTGAGAATTCACCAGCGTGACTCCGCCAAGCCAGAGTGAGAAATCGTCGCCTTATGCTCTTCCCAAAACGGCTGGCCAAGGCGTGAGCGTCAAGTCGGACTCCGAGGCGTTTCCAACGACCCACGGGCAGGCATAATAGTCTTCGATGCGGTCGATGACGCGACCGGCGACATGGACACGAACCGGCCACGCGACCTGCCACTGGTCGCCTCGCTGGAAAAGCACGAGGAGGACGGGTTCTCCGTCGATCGTCCCCAACTCCATGGTCCACGTCTCCGGGTTTCGCTCGTATTCGACGAAATAGGGAGAGCTTCTGAGCAGGCCGTCATAGCAATCGGCGACCCGCAACCGGGCATCGGCGCTGGTCAGGCCCCGCACGCCATCCCAGTCATGGCGGTTGAAGAGGTCAACATAGCGCTGCAAGAGCCGCGCGGTGTCGGGATCCAGCGGGCGGCTCGGTTCACCGACAGGTTCCGCGGGCAAGCCGGCGAGCTTCGCACGTCCACGGGAGAGCGCGGATTTGACGCCGCCAACCGTCGAGCCCACGAGTTCCGCGGTCTCTTCCAGCGAATAGTCGAACACATCCTTCAAGAGCACGCAGGCGCGCTCCTTGGGCGGCAGATGACCGACCAGCCGTTCGACGGCGCGATGGGCATCAGTGGTCGCTGGCTCTGCAGCGATGACGCCGATGTCGTCCGAATAGGCGCTTTCCGCTCGCTCGCGCGCATGGCGCCGCCTCACAAAGTCAATGCAGCGATTGTGAGCGATGCGAAACAACCAGGGTTTTAGCCTGCGGGGATCATCGAGGGTCTCGATCTTCGTGTAGGCCTCGAACAGCGTCTCCTGCATGAGATCCTCGCCGTCGAGCCGCGAGCCGGTCATGCGAGTGCAATAGCGATGCAGTTGCGCGCGGACGCCCCACACTGTCTCGAGGAAGGCTCGATACTGCGCGTCGAACAGGCCGGTCGGTCGCTCGGGCATGTCCTTCAGCTGCCACATCTTGGTTTCAATTTGCCAGTCATGCGACCTCCTGACCTTCAGCGCGTATTGCCGCGGTTGCGGCCAGACCAAGCTTGGGGCGAACCCATTGTGCCAACCGCGCGATCGCGTCGTCGGCTTCGGGAGCACGCCCAGCCATCATCTGGAACGAGTGCAGCATCCCCGGAAATACGTCCAGGCGCACCTCGACGCCGGCGGCTTTTGCGCGGTCGGCAAGCGCCCGGCTGTCGTCGAGCAGGGTTTCGTCTCCACCCACTTGCAGATAGGTCGGGGGCAGGCCCTTCAGATCGGCAAAGATCGGGCTGGCGAGTGGATCCCTGGGATCGGTACCTGCGAGGAGTTGCGATGCCAGCATATCCACGGCCGCCTTCTGGAAGAATGCGTCCTTCTCGCGATTGGCTTCATAAGAGAGCCCGCTCGCCGACAGATCGTACCAGCCAGAGATGCTGAGAATCGCGGCCGGTAGCGGCCGTCCCGCGTCACGGAGTTTCATCGCGGCCGCAACGATCAGGCCAGCACCGGCGGAATCGCCTGCAGCTATGGTGTGCTTCGGCGCGATACCTTGCTCGGCGAGCCACTCGAACGCGGTCACGGCCTGCTCGATTTGGCGCGGAAACTTGCTCTGGAAAACGTAGTCGTAAGTGGCGAGCAGCGCGTAACAGCCAATCGCCTTGGCGAGGTGTCCGACCATCTTGCGATGGGTCCAGATCGATCCGCCGAGATAGCCACCGCCGTGCAGGTAAAGCATGACCCGATCATTGGCCGCCGCTTTTGGCTGAACCCACAGCGCGGTCTTGTCGCCGAGTTTGGTCTCAATGTAATCGACGTCGCCCGGCTCTGCCGTCAAGACAGACCACTCGGAGACTTCCGGCGGCAATTCCCGACCGCTGCGCCAAGCCTCGGCGAGCGTTTCATAGTGTATCTTGTTCGCTAAGCTCTGCTTGCTGTTCATTGTCACGCTCCAATTCGTTGTGGAGGGCGACGTTCAGGATGACCGCGCCCATCAACAGCTAAGACGGACGAACTGAGCGAAAGGATACGTCGCCGGCAGATGCAACGCCTCGCCGGTGGCAGTTGCCGCGGACCCCGGGTGTCAAACCCAGCAAGGCTAGGCTGCTCCACCCTTCTCTGTGGGACGTTCGTTCCAGACATTCGCCGATCGGCCAGATGCTTCGTCTATGCCGTCGCCGGGTGGCCGGGGGCTGGGACTATTGACTATTATCGCCGAGCCAACATCGCCTTAAACATGCTGCTCTATCCTCTTCTACTCCGCAGTACTCCTTGTCACTCCCACTCGATTGTGCCTGGCGGTTTGCTCGTCACGTCATAGACGACGCGGTTGATGCCGCGCACCTCGTTGATGATGCCGGTGGCGGCGGCGCCCAGGAATGCCATGTCGTGACGGTAGATATCCGCGGTGCTGCCATCTACCGATGCTGACGCTTTCGGCGCGTATGCGCGTACATACCGATAAGGGCAGCGGTCACGAGCCGCGCTGTCCCCACGGGCATTGCTCTACCTGCGCCCTTCAAAGAAAAGGAGCATTGTGACGGGGCTTAGCTATAGATGCTGTAGCATTGATCTAATGCGATTTATCGCAGCATCGACACCTTGCCTAGGCAGACTTTCAACCTTGTAAAATGAAAGGAACGTAAGCGAGGCTTGAGGAGCACAGGTATTCAGAATAGCTGTCTTGAGAACACGCCGCACTGGCCGCCTGAGGATCAGCCAATCGACCCACCAAGGTGAGCCCAAAGTGGTTATTGCAACCACCTTCCTTAACTGGCGAAGTCGCGGTTGTATGGCACCAAGATCGGCTGCGTGATCGTATGCAATACCAGGCACCCATACCCTGTCGAACCAGCCCTTCAATATAGCTGGAGGTCCGAACCACCACGTGGGAAAAATCAAGACGATAGTCTCGGCCCAGAGAAGATCCTCAATCTCTTTAGCTACCTCTGTAGTCTCGAATCCGGAATAGTAGCTCGCGCGCTCCGCCGGTGTAAGAGCCGGGAAGAAGCCAGATCGATACAGATCAACATGTCGGCACTGGTGTTTCGCATCCATCAGGGTGTCGATAGCTGCGTTCGAAAGCGTTTGGCAAAGGCTTGGATTGAGTGGATGAGCCGTGACAATCAAACATCGCATACCAATATTTTGAATCCTCCCCAATTTGGTTGCGCTGCGCGTCATCATTCGTGCGGCGCGGTGCTCGGGCAAAGCTTCTCATGCCAATCATGGATTTCGAAATAGCTGTACGCGCCACAGTCTTCAAAGAGCAATTGTTTTTCGACGCCGAGAATGGCCCTTCTACAGAAGTACGCTCGAGACAGCGCCATCGGCGACCTGCCAGCCGTCAGTCGCGCGATATGGACAGCCCCGCGAGAAGCGGAGCGTACGCGGCTAGCCTGCGGGATACGAACTCCGTGAAGAGCCGCACGCGCTTCGTCTTGCGTGTCTCCCCCACCGTGAGAAGCCAGAGCGTTCCGTACATGTGCAGGTCGGTGCCCGGCACCCTCACCAGTAGGGGGTCGGCATCTCCGACGAAGCAGGGCAGTGTCGTGATCCCGAGCCCTTGCCGTACAGCAACGATCTGCGCCTCGGCGTCCGTGGTCCTGAAGGGAACCCCGGTGGTGCGAACCTCACCCTCGCTGGCCCATTCCGGAATTCCATGAATGCTTATGACGATCCACCGGATGGGATCAGGCGCGCCCGCACGCCACGCGGCTAGTCGATCGCAGGACATGTAGATGCCGCCGAACAGCTCCGGTCCCTTCAGGCCGTGAAGATTGAGCGGCAGGGTTTTGCGGTCGTAGACGACGCGGATCGCGACGTCGGCCTCTCGGTTGGTCAGATTTGCCAGCTCGCCGGACGA
The DNA here is from genome assembly GCF_040320365.1 of Mesorhizobium sp. M0701. NCBI lineage: Bacteria > Pseudomonadati > Pseudomonadota > Alphaproteobacteria > Hyphomicrobiales > Phyllobacteriaceae > Mesorhizobium > Mesorhizobium sp. M0701. The sequence goes on along the minus strand of NZ_JAMYPO010000023.1, from coordinate 87,615 downwards.
CAAGATTTCCATCTCGATGTCCGGATGCAGACGCGCGAAATCGGCGAAGTCCGGCATGAGCAGATGTGTCGCGAGGGGCGGCGCCAGCGTCACCCGCAGAAGCCCGCGAACGCTCTGGTCGCGCCCCAAGACGCGCGTCTCCAGCTGGTGCGACGACGCTTCCATCTGGTTCGCGAGCTCGAGGACCTCCTCGCCCGCAGCCGTCAGGCGGTAGCCCGAAGGCAGCTTTTCGAACATGTGCGCCCCGAGGCGTTCCTCGAGCTGGGCGATGCGTCGCAGCACGGTCGAGTGATTCACCCCGAGGCGCTCGGCGGCGGCCCGCACCGAGCCTCCGCGCGCGACAGCAAGAAAGTAGCGAACGTCATCCCAGTCGATCATGGTGCAATCCCGCACCGCGCGGTGCGCCTTCCAAAGCCCGTATCTAACACATCGAACAGCAGTACGGGCGTTCATCATAGCCTATGTCGACGAGTGCGGCCCAATTCCGAACGGCGGACACCGATCGTCGCGGCTGGCGTCAGTTGTCCAACCGGATCGATTTCGCACCACCGATGTGCGCGCTTCCGCACTCAACAACTGACGCCGGCGGACCCATTTCGAGGCTCTCGGGGGCAGATGCTGTCCCGACACCACGAAAGGAGAAGTCATGGGAAAGCTTGAGGGTAAGGTTGCAGTCATCACGGGTGGATCGAGCGGCATGGCGCTGGCGAGCGCCAAGCGGTTCGTTGAAGAAGGCGCCTATGTTTTTATCACGGGCCGGAGACAGGAGGCGCTGGACGAGGCCGTCAAGCTGATCGGCCGGAACGTGACCGGCGTGCGCGGCGACGCGGCCAATCTCGACGACCTCGACCGCCTGTTCGATACAGTCAAGCGGGAAAAGGGCAGGATCGACGTCCTGTACGCGAGCGCCGGCACAGGCGAAGCCGTCCCACTGGGCGAGATTACCGAGCAGCACTTCGATGCGGCCTTCGGCCTGAATACGCGCGGCACGCTGTTTACGGTTCAGAAGGCGTTGCCGCTGTTCAACGATGGCGGATCGATCTTCATGACCGGGTCAGTTGCTTCGGTGAAAGGTTTTCCTGGTTACAGCGTGTATGCGGCGAGCAAGGCGGCGCTGCACGCATTCGCACGCGGGTGGCTCAACGAACTCAAGGGCAGGAATATCCGGGTGAACGTGCTGCACCCGGGGCCGATCGCCACACCGATGCAGGACCAAGTCCTCACCGAGGAGGCGAAGCAGATGTTCGAATCCCTGATCCCGCGGGGAAAGATGGGGCGTCCTGAGGAAATTGCGACGGCCGCGCTGTTTCTTGCTTCCGACGATTCGAGCTTCGTGAATGGGGTGGAGTTATCCGTCGATGGCGGCTTCTCGGCCATCTGAAATCGCGCCGGATCGCGGGAAGCGGCTGACCGGCGGGAACTAGCGTGTCCATGGTGGAACGACCACGCAAAGGTCGCCACACAGCGCAACGAATAACCCAGCGCCGTTGAAGGCCGGGGAAATCAATACCAACACGGATCGGAGAAGATCATGAGCTACGCAATTGTAGGATTCGGTAAGATAGGTCAGGCCCTCGCCCACGCCTTCGCCCGTAGAAACATCGACGTGGCCGTCGCGAGCCGCCGGCCGCCCGAGGCGTTGGCGCCGCAGGCTCGGGCGATTGGACCCACGGTCGTCGCCAAGTCGCTGCGGGATGCACTCGAGGCCGACACAATCATCTTGGCGGTCCCGTTCGGGGAGCATCGCGAGGTTGCGAAGGCTCTGCCGAGCTGGGAAGGCAAGACAGTCATCGACGCGATGAACGCGTTTCCAGTGCCTGAAGAGCTGGACGGCCTCCCGTCCTCCGCCTTCGTCGCGAAGGCGTTCACCGGCGCCAAGTTCGTGAAAGGTTTCAATCACCTGGTTGCGGCCACCCTGGCTGCCGATCCGATCGTCGAGGGCGGCCACCGGGTCGTCTTTCTGTCGAGCGACGACGAGGACGCGATCGCTCCCGTGGCGGCCTTGGCCAAACAACTCGGGTTCGCACCCGTCAAGCTGGGAAAGCTCAACGAGGGTGGCGCGCTGGTGCACGCGCGCGGCCGCACTTGGGGCCAGCTCATCTTCCAGGATTTGTTCAAGAAGGAGCAGTAATCGATGTACGACCATGTGACTTGGCCCGAGCGATATGATCCGAAAACGTCGGCCATCTACGCACTCAACGACATTGACGTGAAGGCGCCGCCTGAAGCGGTCTGGAAGCTGCTCGTCGAAGCCGAAAATTGGTCGAGCTACTTTCCCGCCGAGGATCAGGTCAAGATTCTGACGGGGGAGCCGGAACTGGCGCTCGGAACGCGATACAGCCGTGTGACGGTTGGATTTCCGATGAGTCTGGTCGTGACGGAATGCGAGCCCCTTCGCAGGCTCGCATGGGCGACGACAGTTGATGGCGACGAGACCGGCTCAAGCGCATACCATGGCTGGGTCATCACGCCTACGGACCATGGCTGCCATGTGCTGACCGAGGAAACGCAGCAGGGCCCCTTCTTCCTCGATGAACTCGGGCGCAAACATCCCGGCGCACTCTACCGGTATCACCAAGACTGGGTCGAAAGCCTCGCCCACGCAGCGGAGGCGGAAACAGCGAAGACGACAGTGGATTGATTGCGCTTCCTATTTAATTTTGGAGATGAATGAGATGAATATCGAACTCAAAGGCCGCAAGGCCATTGTTACCGGATCCACCGCCGGTATCGGCCGCGCGACGGCGGAGGGGTTGGCGCGTGCCGGTGCATCGGTCGTCGTCAACGGCCGTGGAAACGCTCGGGTCGATGAGGCGGTGCGGCAGATGCGGCAGGCCTTCCCCGGCAGCGACATCTCGGGTATCGCCGCTGATCTTGCGACAGCGGAGGGGGCAAAGGCCTTGATCGCGCATGCGCCGGACGCCGATATCCTTGTGAACAACGTCGGTACAGCACACATCCGGAGCTACAACGGCGTCGAGGATATCGCAAATATCCCCGATGAGGACTGGCTTGACCTCTTCCAGTTGAACGTAATGAGTGGCGTGCGCGCGAGCCGTCATTACCTGCCGCGGATGGTGGCGAAAGGCTGGGGCCGCGTCGTGTTCATAAGTAGCGAATCCGCAGTCAACGTCCCTAAGGAAATGCTCGACTATGGCATGACCAAGACCGCTCAACTCGCGGTCTCACGCGGGCTTGCCGAGGCGGTCGCGGGCACGGGCGTCACCGTCAACGCCGTCCTGCCGGGACCTACCCGCTCTGAGATCCTGGGCAACTTCATGGCGAAACAGGCTGACGCAAATGGAATCACGCAGCACGAAGCCGAGCAGGGCTTCCTGCAGGCGATGCGTCCGACGAGCCTCATCCACCGCTTCGCGACCACCGATGAGGTGGCCAACATGATCATCTACACCTGCTCGGAGCAGGCTTCGGCGACCACCGGCGCGGCTTTGCGGGTGGATGGTGGCGTGGTCCGCTTCGTCGCGTAGCAGGACGACCAAATTGTTCCGTTCGCCAACTCGGGTCCGCTATCGGCCAAGCTGCTGAAGCATGGCACGCTTAAGTCTACAGGGATCTGCCGCACGGCATGCGCACGATCCACGCATTGCGGGAGCACTCTGAAACTATGCGAGGCACGAGAACGTATTCAGCTACGGCGCCGTCCCCGCTGTGCTCGGCGGCCGTGCGCTCGTCTCGTTGGTCCCGCCCCGGGGCTTAGACCATGATACAAATCCACGGAACATGATGTCTATTGTCCGAGGAATTGGATCGGCGCTCCAATCCCAATCCAAAGCATGTGCTGTGAACGGCGCGGTGTATCGATCCCTTTGAGCATCTCTACATATAATCGAAGGTCTATCGCCGACCTGCAAAACGGCTGCTTGTTCTTGCAGAATCGCCCGCGAACTATCGCCTTCTATCGTTGACCAACAATTTCCGAATATATCCGACAGTACTCCAACCTACTCTACCGCACGCCCCCTCACTCCCACTCGATTGTTTTAAGTGATCGTAACGCATTGAATTCCACGCACAAATTCTTTCTGCACGCAATGAAGAACCGTCTCCCCGATCCGTCAGAAATTTGCGCTCTTGAATTCAAAAGAGAATTTCGGCGATTCAAAATCGGCTCGGTTTCAGCGACTATCGGCATCGATTGGTCGATTTTCGACATTCTTTAGCTGTGCCTTCACGATCCCGTCGGCAAAAAGACCGTCACGGCTCGCAAGAGCCTGAACGACACGCAGTTCCTCTCATGCCTTGATCCGTCCCGGACTTACGCCTTGGCGGCGTTCTGTGCAGCCTCGAATACATCGCGTGCGGACGTCGTACCCGCTACGTGCTCCGTAAGCACGTGCACCAACGTTTTCGAGTGTCGTGCAAACGCTGTACCCCGCCATCAAAGCCTCTAGCTCGCTAATGGCGGCTTCCAAGCCAGAAGGGACATCAATCTGACCGGCCAAAGACGCCCCGCTCCACCGAGCGGGGGCGTCTCCCCTGTTAATCCCTGTCAGCTTGCCGGATTGCGTGCCATGACGATCCACGCCGCGCCGTCGATCATCACCGACCGCTCGCCGGGGAGGCCCGCGAAGGCGGCACGAACCGCGGCCGAGGCGCGGGCGCGGATGTCGTCGGGCTGATCAGCGAGAGCGCGCGACAGCGGGCCGACCTCGAGTGTCATCTCCACCGCGTCGTCGATCGCCGCGTCCCGCGTCCCCCCCTCGCCGAACGGGATGGAGGCATCGAATGGCGCGATAGCGACATCGGTGAAGCCAGCCGCCGTTAAAATACGCGCCACCCGCCCCTGGTCGCCAAACGAGAACGGGCCGGGCGCTTCGGGATCGGGCGGCGCCGTCGGCGGGACGATGCCCTTGATCGCGCCCATCGGCAAGCGCACCCAATCGTTCTCGGCCATGCCGCGCCAGCAGACGAAAGCGACCCGCGCGCCCGGCTTGAGCGCACGGCGCATATGAGCGAACGCCGCCGTAGGATCGTCAAAGAACATCACTCCGAAGCGCGAGAACAGGATGTCGAACGCGCCCTCGGGCAACGCGGTGCTGCTGGCGTCGGCCACCTGGAACAGGGCCGGCGTATCCTGCGGCGCTAGCGCGCGCGCTCTGCCGATCAGCGGTTCGGATATGTCCACGCCTAGCACATGGCCCCCCGCGCCGACGCGGGCGGCCAGATCCAGACTAGACGCCCCCGCGCCGCAGCCGACGTCCAGCACGCGTTCGCCCGTGGCGGGCGCGGCGGCTTCGATCGCGGCCTGGCCGAACACCGCCATCATGGCATCGAGCCGGGCCTGGTAAGCGACCCAGCGCTCCCCGCTTTGGCCATTCCAGTCGGCTACCTGATAAACATTTTTCTCTGCCATGCCATATCCTTGTTCTGATTCTTTCTTTGCTAGGCTCTCCCCTCAGGGGAGAGGGGGCCCGCGTTCCGTGGCACCGGCCCGCAACCTTCAGAATATGATAGCCCGCGGCAACCGGAGAAGGGAATCTGTGCTCTCAAACCAGCATCGACTGCTGGGAGAAGATGCCCGCCATCGCGCCGTGCGATGATGCCGTGGTGACCGAGGGCATGAGGGGGTTGGCGAGGTCGCCGGCGGCGTAGATGCCGGGCATGCTGGTTTCGCGGCGCTCGTCGACCTTGAGGGCGATGCCGAGGGGCGTATCGACCGTGGCGAGGCCCAGCGATTCATGCAGGCTTGCGGACGGCTTGTTGCGCGGATGCGCGAACAGGATGTCGACCGCGACATTGGGGCCGGTATCGAGATTGACGGTGGCGAGATGGCCCCCGTGATGGGCGATCTCGGTGATCCGGCCATCGACGACAGGTATGTTACGACGCGCGAGATCGGCCCGGATATCGGGCGGAATGTCGTGACCATCGGCGAAGAGCGTCAACCTGTCGGTCCAATCGTGGAACAGCCTGACAGACTGGTGCGACTGCGGGCCGGACCAGACGAGGCCCCAATGCTGGCCGGCGACTTCAAAGCCGTCGCAATAGGGGCAGGGCACGATGGACGTGCCCCAGCCTTCGGCAAAGCCCGGAACATCAGGCATCTGGTCGGCGACGCCATAGCTCAGGATCAGGCGGCGCGCCCCAAGGCTTTCGCCATCGCCAGTGAGGACGGAGAAATCGTCGACGGCGCCGGAGACGCTGTCGGCCCGGGCATTGACCAGCCTGATCGTGGGATAGCGCGCCAGCTGCTGCCGCGCCTCGGCCAGGATGTCCAGCGGTGGCTTGTGATCGTGGCCGAGCAGACCATGTGAATGGCCGGCGAAGCGGTTGCGCGGCAGGCCGGTATCGAGAACGGTGACCTTGCGGCGGGCACGGCCGAGCTGCAGGGCGCCGGCGAGACCGGCAAAGCTGCCGCCGATGATGATGACGTCATCCATGGTGATGGGCTCCGTGTCGTGGATGGAGGGGGTTGGGCTGGGCCTGGCGCGCAATATCGTCCACCGATACGCGCTCGACACCGGCAGCTAGCAGGGCTTCGGCCTCTGCGAGAAAGTCGCCCATCTGTGTTGACCGGCCGGACAATGCCGCATTCGATATCGCCGGGCGGCCCGGGGAAACTTGATTTGGACAACAGGTTGAAACCTACCCACTGGCTTGCACATTTCCGATACTACATGGTATCGTAATGCATGAATTAGGATACTGTCAAGTACTGGAATTGTCGTGACCGTAAACAGCCAGGGCCGGCGCGGCCGGCCCGCCAACGAGGCGCTTGGCCAAACGATAGTCGACGCCGCGTGCGAACTCTTTGTGGAATTGGGTTTTCAAGCGACGACATTGGACAAGGTCGCCCAGCGGGCGAAGATATCCAAGCTCAGCATCTATCGGCACTTCGAGAACAAGGAGGCGCTGTTCAGCGCGGCCATCGCGACCCGCTGCCATCAGTTTGCACCACAGGCCCTTTTTGAAGGCGTCGACGGTTCGGCCGAAGATCAGCTCATGGCGGTGGGATCATCCCTGCTTCGCACGCTGTTGAGCTTGGACGTCCGCAGTGTCGAAGCCATGATCATGGCCGACAAGACGAATCAAAGGTCGTTAAGCAAGCTCCATTACGAAGCCGGCCCCGCCCATGTCATCGCCCAAATCGAGGCCCTGTTGCGTCAGTTGCACGCGAAGGCGGTTCTGAACGTGCCCGATCCTCTCCGGTCCGCCCGCTTGTTTGCCGCGCTTTTCAAAGGATCCGATCTCCCGATTATCGCACGCTTCGATCAGGCGAGAGCAGAGGACGACAACGAAATCGAATCCTATTGCCGGTCGGCCGTCGCCATGTTCATCGCCGCGCACGGTGGCAACGACCACGCGGGCGGATAAGCATTTGATTGCTCCGGGCAGCTTGGCCGGGACCGTGGTCTAGGCGCTTCGTTATATTGGGCCGGCGTTATATTGGGCCGGCGCGCGCGGCCGAGCTTGCACAGATCGCGGCACCTCATCTTTCTCCCAACGATAAAAAGACGCTCGCATCTACCGCGGTCCAAGCTCCCGCCTGGATGCGGTCGACGCTTCTCTCCATCGCAGATCCGGCAGCAGTCGGGACAACATTTGATAGGTGATGCGACGGTGCCATCCGACGATATGCGATCGGGTCCGGAACATCGATCGGTACCGCAGCCAAAGCTGAAACTATGTATGTCGATAACTAAAGTACCGTCAGCGCGGAAATGTCATGCTACGGGGCATTTTCGTTATATATTTCAAAGCGTTGACACACAGAAAAAGTACCGTCAAACCCTAAAAACGAATGACGGTACTTTTTAGAATGCTCTGTCGGATACGAAAAACACCGTCAAAAGTACCGTCAGAGTGATCTGCTACAAGCTGCGAGCCGCGCCAGGCGCTCCGATAAACTTAACGATTTCAATGACTTGATAGATTTGTCAATTCCATTGATAATGTGCCCTGGCTAGCAGTCTGCCCTGCCCGCAAATCATTGTATTTTCTGCGAAATACTACGCTAGGGCCGCCTATCATCGCCGTTTCCCTCACTCCCACTCGATGGTGCCTGGCGGTTTGCTCGTCACGTCGTAGACGACGCGGTTGATGCCGCGTACCTCGTTGATGATGCGGGTGGCGGCTGCTCCCAGGAATTCCATGTCGTAATGGTAGAAGTCGGCCGTCATGCCGTCGACCGAGGTGACGGCTCGCAGCGCGCAGACGAATTCGTAGGTGCGGCCGTCGCCCATCACGCCGACGGTCTGCACCGGCAGCAGCACGGCGAAGGCCTGCCAGATGGCGTCGTAGAGGCCGGCCTTGCGGATCTCGTCGAGATAGATGGCGTCGGCCTCGCGCAGGATCTCCAGCTTTTCGCGGGTGATGCCGCCCGGACAGCGGATGGCGAGACCGGGACCGGGGAACGGATGCCGGCCAATGAAGCTGTCGGGCAGGCCGAGCTCCTTGCCGAGCGCCCTCACCTCGTCCTTGAACAATTCGCGCAGCGGCTCGACCAGCTGCATGTTCATGCGTTCGGGCAAGCCGCCGACATTGTGATGCGACTTGATGGTCACCGACGGGCCGCCGCTGAAAGAGACGCTTTCGATGACGTCGGGATAGAGGGTGCCTTGTGCCAGGAAATCGGCGCCGCCGAGCTTCTCGGCCTCCTCCTCGAACACTTCGATGAACAGCCGCCCGATGGTCTTGCGCTTCTTCTCGGGGTCCGACTCGCCCTCGAGCGCGCCGATGAAACGGTCCGCAGCGTCGACCAGGATCAGCGGCAGATTGTAATGCTGGCGAAACATCTCCACCACGCCTGATGCCTCGTCCTTGCGCATCAGACCGTGGTCGACAAGGATGCAGGTCAGCTGGTCGCCGACCGCCTCGTGGATCAGCAAGGCCGCGACCGAGGAATCGACGCCGCCCGACAGCGCGCAGATCACCTTGCCCTTGCCGACCTGCTTGCGGATCGTCTCGACCGCGTGCTCGCGGTAGGCGCGCATCGTCCAGTCGCCTTCGATGCCGGCGATGTTGTGGACGAAGTTGCGGAGCAGCCTGGCGCCGTCCGGCGTATGCACCACTTCGGGGTGGAACATGAGGCCGTACATTTTGCGCTCGACATTGCCGAAGATGGCGAAGGGCGAGCCCTCCGATTTTCCGAGCACCTCGAACCCCTTGGGCAGGGAGATGACCCGATCGCCATGGCTCATCCACACCTGATGGCGCTGGCCGGGCGCCCACAGGCCCTCGAACAACGGGCTGTCCTTGGCGATCTCGACGAAGGCGCGGCCGAATTCGCGGTGGTCGGAGCTTTCGGCGACGCCGCCCATCTGCACGCACATCGCCATCTGGCCATAGCAGATGCCGAGCACCGGCACGCCGGCATCGAAGACGATCTGCGGCGCGCGCGGGCTGCCGATGTCGCCGGTCGAGGCCGGGCCGCCGGACAGGATCACCGCCCTCGGATTGATGCGCTTGAACGCCGCCTCGGCCGACTGGAAGGGCACGATCTCGGAAAAGACGCCGGCCTCGCGGATGCGGCGGGCGATCAGCTGGGTGAACTGGCTGCCGAAATCGACAATCAGGACGGTGTCGGGATGATTGGCTGTTTTCATGGCGAGCGTTTAGAGAAAGAAACGAGTCGGCGCAATGGGTTGTGAGGTCGCGCTTTCACTTCGATTCCGGTGTGTCGTCCTGAACGCCAGAGGCTTTGTCCAATGCATCAGTTTGCGTTGTATCGAGTGACCGCAAGGCGCCCATCAGCGCCGCGAAACGCTCGTGACCAAGGCGGGCAACATAGCTCCGTTCGATCTGCAGCTTGATGCGGTCGCCATCGCGCAGGGCGTCCAGGCCCTTGCGGGTGTAGCGCACAAGCTTGCCGCGACCGTCTTGCGGATCGGGCAGACGCTGCAACACACCTTCCGTCTCCAGGCCATCGAGTAATTGCTGAATCGCCTGCTTTGAGATCGCCGAGCGCTCGATCAGCGCCGACTGGCGCATGCCGCCGCGCGGGATGTGTCCAAGCAGGCCGGCACGCGCTTCGGTGAACCAGTGATGGCCGGCAGCGCGCATCGCGGCGGCGAACTCGGTCTGCCAGGCGCGGCTCGCCTGCCACAGCCGCCAACCTATGTGATCCGGCAGCGCTTCAGGTTTTTCGTCAAGGTCCTTGACCAAATTCTTCTCGCCCGATACATAGTCAAGCGTCTTGACTACTAGTTCACTCTAATTGGCGATGCCGGTCAAGACAATCGGCGACTTCAATTCAGGAGGAAATCATGGCAGCACTTCAGAAGGAAACCCTTGCAATGCTCATTCCGGGCATGACCCATGTGTTGGAACGAAACGGCAAGGAGGCTTACGTCTATTTTGAAAGCGAGGGTGCCGCGCACATGCTGCTCGACGATGGCGAGGCGCGAAGCGGGCGCTGGCGGATGCTCGATGACGGTTATGTCGCCGACTGGGACACCGGCGCGACCGGACGCTGGACCCTCGATCACGAGCCCGGGTCAGTCACTTACATCAATCGCGACAACGCCGTTCGCTTCAGGATGATCGGCGTGCTGTTCGGCAACGCTAAGAACCTGCCGCCCCAACAAGCTTGAAGTCGATTGCGCCGGAGGCGATCGCCTGTTCCAGCAGCTGAACCGCCGCGGCCAGCTTCTCGTCGATGACGTGCAGATATTCGGTCCAGTCGCCGACATGCCTCAGATCAGCTGCCCCGTCGGAAATGCCGCGCAGGCCGATAAGCGGCACGTCGAACAGCTGGCAGGCGCGCAGGCAGGCGAAGGTCTCCATATCGACCATGTCGGCGGCGATCGCGTCGTAGGCGGCGCCGGTGACGATTGCCGCCCCGGTCGACAGCGCCGCCGGCCTGATGCCTGGTATCCTGAACGGCAGCGGCACGCTGACAGGCAGATCGAGGAACGGCGTGGCGCCCTTCTCGAACCCAAGGGGCGAGGCGTCCATGTCGCGGTAGGCGACTGAAACGGCCTGGTAGATTTCCGTCTGCTCCAGCGTCCGGCTGCCCGCCGACCCGAGCGACACGACGAGATCCGGCAGCGCCATCCCGGCATGCAGCCGGGATAGTTCGGCGCCGAGCCCGATACCGGCCTCGACCGGTCCGACGCCGGTCATCAGCGGCGTGAACAGCCGCTGCAGGTGTGGACCGTATTCGGCCTCGGCCGCCATGACGAAGAGAACGGATCTGCCGGAGATCGGGGTGAGCTCACCAGGTGTCTTGCCGGCCATGATCGTCCATCCTCCCTACCCGCTCCTCAGCCCTCGATACCGTCGCGGCCGAGCACTGTCATCATCGTTCCGGTCATTGTGGCAATCAGCTTGGCCTCGCCATCGACGGCGAACGCATAGGCCTGGCCGTCGGCGACGATGATGGTGCGGCCAGGCTTGGTCACCGAGCCGCGGAACAGGAAGCGCTCGCCCCTGCCCGGCGCCAGCAGATTGACCTTGAACTCGATGGTCAGCACGCCGGAATTTTCGGGCATCAGCGAGAATGCCGCATAGCCGCAGGCCGAGTCGAGAGCCGTCGAAATGACGCCGGCATGGAGAAAGCCATGCTGCTGCGTCAATGCCGCAGAATAGGGCATTTCGATCTCGATGATGCCGGGCGTCACCAGCGTCAGCTCGGCGCCAATGGTCATCATCGCGTTCTGGCGCGCGAAGGACGTCCTCACGCGGTCCTCATAATCGGGAGCAGGAACGATCTTTGCTGCCATGGCCGTCGCCCTTTGTTTCTCGGCAAATCTTATTGCAAAGGCATTTATCGCAGAGGGGTGGGCGGCAGGCAATCGCAAATGCTGCACTGCAGCATTCGGCTTAGCCCTATATCGATGGCAACGATTCAGCCGGCCCGCCGCAGCGCGCAGAAGTAAAAGCCGTCGGTGCCGCTCAGCAATGGCGACAGCGAAATGCCGCCCGCAGCGCCAATGCGCATTGCCGCTTCGCGGCCCGCAAAACGGCTGTCCCAAAGCTGGCGGTGATCGACCGGGACAAAATCGGGATGGCGGTCCCGGAACGCCGAAACCTGGTCGCCATTCTCCTCGTCGAACACCGAACAGGTGATGTAAACCAGCAGGCCGCCGGGTTTGACGAAGTCCCTGGCGGCATCGAGGATCGTCTCCTGCTCGCCCTTGCGGGCGTCGAGCTGTCTTTGCGTCAACCGCCATTTAGCATCCGGCCGGCGCCGCCAGGTGCCGCTGCCGGTGCACGGCGCATCGATCACGACGATATCCATGTGCTTGCCGAGCGGCGCCAGTTCGGCCGGCTTGGTGACGATCTGCACATTGCGGTTTTCCGAGCGGCGGATGCGGTCGAAGATCGGCGCCAGCCTGGCCTTCTCGGCGTCGTGGGCGAAGATCTGGCCGCGATTGTCCATCGCCGCGGACAGCGCCAGCGTCTTGCCGCCGGCGCCGGCGCAAAAATCGAGCACCTGCATTCCAGGTTCGGCGCCGGCCAGTTCGGCCGCAATCTGCGAGCCTTCGTCCTGAACCTCGAACCAGCCTTTCTGGAAGGCCGGTTCGGCCTGCACGTTCGGGTGCCTGCCATCGCCCTCGATCGGGGGGATGCGGATGCCGTGCGGCGCGATCCGGGCAGGCTTGGCGCCGGTCTCCGCCAATTCCGCCAGCACCTTGCCGCGCTCGGCCTTCAGCGTGTTGACTCTGAGGTCGAGCGGCGGGCGAGTGCCAAGAGCGGCACCCTCTTCCACCCAGGCCGTGCCGAACGCCCGTTCGAACAGCGGCATGCACCAGTCGGGGATGTCTGCCCTGACGGCCGGCGGCGCATCGGCAAGCCGGCGACCGCCGAGCGTTTTCAATTCGTCGGCGGTAAGCAGCGGCGGCGCGAACTTGTCGCCCTCGAGCGCCTCGTTCAGCGACTGCGCCGTCTGGCCCCATTCGAGCAGCAGCGCGCCGAAGCCGATGGCGCGCGGCGTGTCTTCGCCCAAGAGCCAGCCGGCGGAACGCTTGCGGCGCAGCGCGTCATAGACGATGTTGCCGATTGCGGCGCGGTCGCCGCCGCCGGCGAAGCGGTGCGACAGGCCCCAGTCCTTCAGCGCATCGGCCACCGGACGGTGGCGCCGGCCAATGTCGTCAAGCACTTCGATGGCTGCCGCCAGCCGCCCGCCCAGTCTCATTGTCGTCTTCCATTACTCAGCAAATTAATTCCGGCCCTGCTCTTAGAGCTTTTCGTGCCCTGATTGAAACAGTTCTGTTTCGCCGACGGCGAGACGATCCATGCAAGGGGTGACGAATGTGGGTTGGTGCATCGCGAGCCGCCGCCACCAAGCGGGCGTCGGCATGCGGAACGAAACAATTTGATCAATATATTATACGTTTCTAATGTTCGTGTCCGGCGCTCACAAGCATAGCGGCTTGCGAAACTGCTCTGCTTTGCAAGTTTTCCGGTTGCGAATACTCTTTGCGCGGTGATTCGCGTCGCAGAAAAAGCGGAGCCGCGGGTCGATACGAGGAGAGGGCAATGAAAACTTATCTGGCGGAAGTTCTAGGCACGTTTCTATTGGTGTTCATCGGCACGGCTTCGGTGGTGACGGGCGGCTTCGGCGGCGCGCTGCCGCTCGGCCAGGAAGGTATCGGTCTGGCGTTCGGCATCGGCCTGATCGCGGCGGCCTATGCGATCGGCCCGATTTCGGGCGCGCACCTCAATCCGGCGGTGACGCTCGGTGTGTTCCTCGCCGGGCGGATGCCGGCCAGGGACGTCATTCCCTATTGGATCGCGCAGGTCATCGGCGCCATCATCGCGTCGCTGGCGCTGTGGATCATCGTCTCCGGACAGGTCGGCGGCCACACCGGCGGCTTCGGCGCCAATGGCTGGGACGTGACGAAATGGGGCGTCAGCTCGGCCTTCCTGTGGGAGCTGATCGGAACCTTCACCTTCGTCACGGTGATCCTCGGCGTCACCAACGCCAAGCACACGACGGCCTTCGCCGGCCTGGTCATCGGCCTGACGCTGGCCGGACTGCACTTCGCCATCATTCCGGTGACCGGCACATCGCTCAACCCGGCCCGTTCGATCGGACCGGCGCTGTTTTCGGGAACTGCGGCGATCGGCCAGCTGTGGCTGTTCATCGTCGCGCCGCTGATCGGCGGCGCCATTGCCGGCGTGGTCGCCAAGGCCGGTATCTTCGAGAAAGACTGACTTTCGAAGGCTTCATGGAAAAGGCGCGGGTCGAGGCCCGCGCCCTTTTTTGTTGCGTCGAGAATTCGTATGCTCGGATCAGGCCGCGAGGTCAAAACGGTCGGCGTTCATCACCTTGGTCCAGGCCGCGACGAAGTCCCTGACGAACTTCCGCCCGGCGTCGGCCGAGCCGTAGACCTCGGCCAGCGCCCGCAGTTGCGCGTGCGAGCCGAAGATCAGGTCGGCGCGGGTGCCGGTCCACTTGACTGCCCTGGTCTTGCGGTCGCGCGCCTCGTAGACTTCATCGGAGCCGGCGGCCGGATCCCAGATCGTGTTCATGGAGAGCAGGTTGACGAAGAAATCGTTGGTCAACGTGCCCGGCCTGTCGGTGAACACGCCGTGCTTCGACTGGCCAGTGTTGGCGCCGAGCACCCGCAACCCGCCGACGAGCACCGTCATCTCCGGCGCCGTCAAGGTCAGCAGCTGCGCGCGGTCGACCAGCATCGCCTCGACCGACATCGGCTGCTTGCCCCTGACATAATTGCGGAAGCCATCGACTTTCGGCTCGAGCGCGGCGAAGGACTGGATATCGGTCTGTTCCTGCGAGGCGTCCATGCGGCCGGGCGTGAACGGCACCTGCACGTCATGGCCGCCGTCCTTGGCCGCCTTCTCGACCGCGGCGACGCCGCCGAGAACGATCAGGTCGGCAAGCGAGACCTTCTTGTCCCCGGACTGCGAGCTATTGAAGCCCTTCTGGATGCCTTCGAGTGTCTCGAGCACCTTGGCCAGCTGCGCCGGCTGGTTGACCTCCCAATCCTTCTGCGGCGCCAGGCGGATGCGGGCGCCGTTGGCGCCGCCGCGCTTGTCGGAGCCGCGGAAAGTCGAGGCCGAGGCCCAGGCGGTCGAGACCAGTTCTGAGACGGACAGGCCGGAGGCCAGGATCTTCGCCTTCAGCGAGGCGATGTCCTGTTCGCTGACCAGCTCGTGGTCGATTGCCGGTATCGGGTCCTGCCAGATCAGCTCTTCCTTCGGCACGAGCGGGCCGAGATAGCGGACGGCCGGACCCATGTCGCGATGGGTCAGCTTGAACCAGGCGCGGGCGAAGACATCGGCGAACTGATCAGGATTCTGATGGAACCGCCGCGAGATCTTTTCGTAGGCCGGGTCGACGCGCAGCGCGAGGTCGGTGGTCAGCATCGCCGGCGCGCGGCGCTTCGAGGGATCGTGCGCGTCCGGCACGGTGCCTGCACCGGTGCCGCCCTTCGGCGTCCACTGATGGGCGCCGGCCGGGCTCTTGGTCAGCTCCCATTCGTAGTTGAGCAGATTGTCGAAGAAGTTGTTGCTCCATTTGGTCGGCGTCGTGGTCCAGGTCACCTCGAGGCCCGAGGTGATGGCGTCGCCAGCAATGCCGGTGGCATGCTTGCTCGACCAGCCGAGGCCCTGCGCCTCGATGCCGGCGCCTTCCGGCTCCGGGCCGACCAGCGATGCATCGCCGGCGCCATGGGTCTTGCCGAAGGTATGGCCGCCGGCGATGAGCGCCACGGTTTCCTCATCATTCATGGCCATGCGGGCGAAGGTTTCGCGGATATCGCGCGCCGCGGCCAATGGATCGGGCGTGCCGTTCGGCCCTTCCGGGTTGACGTAAATCAGCCCCATCTGCACGGCGCCGAGATGGCCCTGAAGTTCGCGGTCGCCGGAATAGCGCTCGTCGGCGAGCCACTTGGTTTCCGACCCCCAGTCGACGTCCTGCTCGGGCTCCCAGACATCGGCGCGGCCGCCGGCGAAGCCGAAGGTCTTGAAGCCCATCGATTCCAGCGCGACGTTGCCGGTGAGGATCAACAGGTCGGCCCAGGAGATCTTCCTGCCGTATTTCTGCTTGACCGGCCACAGCAGCCGGCGCGCCTTGTCGAGATTGGCATTGTCCGGCCAGCTGTTGAGCGGCGCGAAACGCTGCTGGCCGGCGCCGGCGCCACCACGGCCGTCGCCGATGCGATAGGTACCGGCGCTGTGCCAGGCCATGCGGATGAAGAGCGGGCCGTAATGGCCGAAATCGGCCGGCCACCAATCCTGCGAATCGGTCATCACCTGGTGCAGATCCCTGATCACCGCATCGAGATCGAGGCTCTTGAACTCCTTGGCGTAGTCGAAGTCCTCGTCCATCGGGTCCGAGAGGCTGGACTGCTGGTGGAGGACGCCAAGGTCGAGCTGGTTTGGCCACCAGTCGCGGTTGGTCCTGCTGGCCGATCCATGTGGGACCGGGCATTTGCCGGCGCTGTTGTCGTCGGTTTTCGCGTCCATCTTTGCCTCCGATTTGTTGATTGTCCGGGATTTTGTTGATTTTCCGGGCAGGGCCAGCGGCCGCGCCATCCTGGAATGGTTCCAGACTAGCCCGCCCAGCCGATAAAGACAAATTGCCTTTGCTGTTTATTCTGATAGGTTTTCCTTATGATCGGTTTGACCGTCCGGCAGATGCATTATTTCGAGGCGCTGGCGCAGACGCTGCATTTCGGCCGTGCCGCAAAACTCGCCGGCGTCAGCCAGCCGGCGCTGTCTTCGCAGATCGCCGAGATGGAGCTGCGGCTGAATTGCCGTCTGTTCGAGCGCGGCGGCAAGGTGGTGCGGATGACCGACGAGGCCGTGGCCCTGCTGCCGCGCATCGAGCGCATTCTTGCCGACGTCCGCGACGTCGAGGCGACGGCCCGGCGCGGCCGCCCGGCGCTGGAAGGCCGCTTCCGGCTCGGCATCATCCCGACGGTGGCGCCCTATCTCTTGCCGCATGTGCTGCCGGAGCTGAAACAGCATTTCCCGGCCTTGCAGCTGGAACTGCGCGAAGCCGTGACCGCCTCGCTGGTCGAGGACACCAGTTCGGGAAAGCTCGACGCCTTCGTCGCGGCGCTGCCCCTCGATTACCCGGGCCTGGTTACCGAGGAACTTTTCTCCGACCGGTTCTTCCTGGCCGTGCCGGCCGGCGATCCCGCCTTCGCCTCGCCGCCGGTGCCACCGGAGAGCCCGGCACTGGAGCGGCTGATGCTGCTCGAGGAAGGCCATTGCCTGCGCGAACAGGCGCTCGCCGTCTGCGGCAACGTGCGGCCGGTGGCGATGGCAAGCTATGGCGCGACCAGCCTGACGACGCTGCTGCAGATGGTGGCGCATGGGCTCGGCGTCACGCTCATCCCCGAGATGGCGGCCGGGCCAGCCAGCACTATCCCCGATTTGAAGATCGTGTCGTTCCAGGAACCGATGCCGCAGCGCACGATCTGCCTCGCCTGGCGGCGCAACAAGGTTCGCCACGACGAATGCGTCGAACTGGCCAAGATCATTCGCGGGCTGGATGCGGCGGTGCTGGCAGCGTAGAGCGGCGGTCAAGGATCCGGTTTTAGCCCCGAAGCCAACCCGCAAGCCCCTTCGAAGGAACGGCTTCAGTCCCTTTCCCAGGCTGCGAGCAACGGGCCGTTGCTTCCATAGACAGGGTCCTTGCGCGGACGGCCGACCCTGGGGATCGTCATGACTGCCTTGGCATGGTCGGCGGCGGTCGTACACAGGTCATAGGTGCCGGATGGAGGATAGGCGCCGACGACCAAAAAGTCGTCGGATGCGGAAAGACGCTGGTGCCCGGTGCCGGCCGGAAGAACCGCGACATCGCCGGCCTTCAGCGACAGCGTTCGTCCCTTGTTGCCGCCAAAGCGGACCTTCGCCGTGCCGCGCGCAACGCCCAGCACCTCGTGTATCCGCGAATGGTAGTGGACGTAATCGTAGATGCCGTTGCGCCAGCTATCGCCCCAGCCATTTGCTTCGAAAAGCGCCTCCATGACCGCCGCCGGATCGAATTCCTCGGGCAGCTTCACGGCGCCGCGATAGACGACAAGCGGCCAGAACGGATGGTTGGGCACCAGGCCATCATCCCTAAACCGAAACGCATTCGCTTTGCGCGGCCTCAGGAGATCGGCGACCTCTCGCCGGCCCGGTTTGGCGGCACCGGTGACCTGCTCGACAGCTTTCTTCGTGGTTTGCAGAATGCTCATGGCGTGGCCTTGGGTTGGTGGGGAGCTTCATGCCGGTTTAACCGGCTGCACGGCGCTCGGTTCCGCTGAGGGCAGAGATCTGCGATCTGTGCGGTCGGCATTTGACGTCCGGGCACATCGAAGCCGCCCAAGTTTCAAGACTTGAACACCGCAAGCATGTGAAGATCCAATCGGTCCCGCAGCTGTGTCGTCCCATGGCACGGATGAGACGATACACTGTTTACCACAGCGCTCGCGACAGCTCGCGAAACGGGCGACCCGCAGAGGCTTTTTTCGTGTTATGATGCACCTGCAACGCGCGTAATCTCGACCTCGGCAATATGGCAAAGGTCGAAAGCAATTTTTGCCCTGGCGTCGCCCAGCATGGACTCAACTCCGGATGGCTGGGTGTGCTTATCCGGGGCGAGGAGGTTGTCCATGTCCACGAGTAATGTCGAACGCCCGCTGCAGCCGGGCGACCGGGCGCCGAATATTATTCTCGATGCGATCTCCCGCGAAGGCAAAATCGCGCTCACTGATTTTCGAGGTCGTAGCCCATTGTTGATCGGCTTGTTTCGAGGCCTGCACTGTGCGTTCTGCCGGCGCAATGTCGCGGCAATGGCGCAACTCAAGCCGGCTCTGGCTGAGAAAGGCGTCGAATGCCTGGCGGTCGTCAATACGCCGGTAGAGCGGGCACGGCTCTATTTCCGTTACCATCCGACACCCGATCTTCTCGCCGCGTCCGACCCGGAGCGGGCCTCGCACCGTGCTTTCGGCTTGCGCGAGATCGGGATGGACAAGGTCATGGGGATCCGTATCGATCTCCCGGGTGAGTTGCCCGAGCCTATGGACCCCATCGCAATAAACGAGTTGCTCAACAAGAAGGAGGGGTATGAGATTACGGAAGCCGATCAGCAAATGATGGCTTCCGCTAAGGAGCTGCTGGTTGGTCAGTTTCTCATCGACCGAGGCGGCATTGTACGCTGGAGCTTCACTGAAGTTCTGGAGGCTGGCCTCAATACCCCCAAGGCGCCGAATCCGGAGGAATTGATGTCAGCGGCTTCCCAAGTTGCACATTAATGGGCTGCGGAAATAGGCGGCTGACAACTCGCTCGACGACCGCGCCCTTCCCGCTCACTACCGGGGAAAGGCCGTTCTGGGTCAAAACCTGAAGATCGTGGATAACCGCTTCGCGCCCGATCTCGGCCGTAGAGATCAGCTTCTCCGCGTCCTGAAAGCAGACATCGCAAGCGAGGACTCCGGAGGTCGCGGTTGCGCCCTCAAAGCCCCGCCCGGTCGACCAGATAGAAGATCGCATTGGCCTCGCCGCCCGGCGTCGTCTCACTGAGCTGGATGCGGCTGTTAGGCTGGATCAGACCGAGCAGGGTCTCCGCCGCACCTCGACGCCGAGGTCGCGCAGATCGTGGCCGTTGCCGCGTCGCGCCGATTTTCTGGAGTGATAAGCCGCGCCCGACGCGGCGAATTCGTAACCCTACTCGGCGGCCGTCTCCGATGGCGCCTCTGCCGGCCCCGAAGGCTCGGCCTCGGCACGGGGCTTGCGCCGTGAAAACAGCGACCTGAGCGTGACGTAGAACACCGGCGTCAGGAACAGGCCGACGAAGGTGACGCCGAGCATGCCGGAGAATACCGCGGTGCCGAGCGACTGGCGCATTTCTGCGCCCGGGCCCGTTGCGATCATCAGCGGCACGACGCCGAGGATGAACGAGAAGGCGGTCATCAGGATCGGCCGCAGCCTGAGCCGGCAGGCTTCGACGGCAGCCTCGGCGGCCGACAGGCCGCGTTCCTGCGCCTGCCGCGCGAATTCGACGATCAGGATCGCGTTCTTGGCGGCAAGCCCGATTAGCACGATGAGGCCGATCTGCACGAGGATGTTGTTGTCCAGCCCTCGGAGCGACACGCCGAGCAACGCCGCGAGCACGCCGAGCGGCACCACCAGCACAATGGCGAACGGCAGCACCCAGCTTTCATATTGCGCCGCCAGCGCCAGGAACACGAACAGCACCGACAGTCCGAAGATATAGACAGCGGCATTGCCGGTGTTGCGCTCTTGATAGGCGAGCTCGGTCCATTCATAGGAGGTACCGGCCGGCAGCGTCTTTGCCGTGATCCCTTCCATCAATGCCAGCGCGTCGCCCGTGGAAACGCCGGGCGCGGCGTTGCCCTGCAGCGGCACCGAAACGTACATGTTGTAGCGCTGGACCAGCGCCGGGCCGGTGACGTCGCGGATCTCGACCAACGTGCCGAGCGGAACCAGCGCGCCGGTCGCCGAGCGCACCTTCAGTTTCAAGATGTCGGCGCGATCGAGACGGAACGCCTGGTCGGCCTGCGCCCGCACCTGGTAGACGCGCCCGAAAGCGTTGAAGTCGTTGACGTAGGCGGTACCCAAATTGATCGACAGCGCCTCGAAGATGTTGGGGATCGGCACGTTCAGGATGCGCGCCTTGTCGCGATCGATCGCCAGGAAGAATTGCGGGCTCGACGCGGAGAACGTGGTGAACACACCCGTCAGCCCCGGCGTCTTGTTGGCCTTGCCGGCGATTTCGTTGGCAAGCGCCAGGATCTGCCGCATGTCGGCGCTGTTGCGCTCCTGGATTTGCAGCTTGAAGCCGCCGGCATTGCCGACGCCGCGGATCGGCGGCGGCGGCAGTGCGATAATGAAGGCTTCCTTGATGCTTTGCAGGCTGCCGAACAGATTGCCGATGACCTGGGTCGCCGACTGGCCGGCTTTCAGTCGCTCGTCAAACGGCTTGAACCTGGCGAAGATCACGCCCGCGTTGCTAGCGTTGGTGAAGGTCGCGCCGGAGAAGCCGGCGAAGGCGACTGCGTAGTCGACGCCTGGCGTTTTCTGGATGATCTGCGACGCCTGCTGGATGACCGCATCGGTCCTCGACAGCGAAGCGCCGTCCGGCAACTGGATGACGACGATCGCATAGCCCTGGTCAAGCGACGGAATGAAACCGCGCGGCACCGACTGCACCATGTAGACCGTGGCGTAGATGAGGGCCGCGAAAACGGCCAGCATGGCGGCGATCGTTATCCACGAGCCGACCAGCACGCGGATGATGCTCGAATACCAATGGGCGACCCTGTCGAAGCCGCGATTGAAGCCGTCGGCGAGCGCCCGTCCGAACCGCGCCAGGAAAAAGCGCGGCGGCGCCGCCGCGGCGTGATGCGGCTTGAACAGCAGTGCGGCCAGCGCCGGCGAAAGCGTCAGCGAATTGAATGCCGAGATCGCCGTCGACACCGCGATGGTGATCGCAAACTGCAGATAGAACTGCCCAGAAATGCCGGGGATGAAGGCTGTCGGTACGAACACGGCTATCAGCACCAGCGAGATCGCGATGACGGCCGTTCCGACTTCGTCCATGGTCAGGTGCGAGGCCGGATTGGGCGCCAGCCCTCTGGCGATATTGCGCTCGACGTTTTCGACCACGACGATCGCATCGTCGACGACGATGCCGATCGCCAGAACTAGGCCGAACAGCGTCAGCATGTTGAGCGAGAAGCCGGCGGCGTAAAGCACCGCCAGCGTGCCGATCAGCGACACGGGGATCGCCACGATCGGCACGATCGCCATGCGCCACGATTGCAGGAAGACGATGATGACGATGATGACCAGCAGCATCGCCTCGAGAATCGTCTTGTAGACCTCCTGGATCGACTCGGCGACGAACTCGGTCGGATTATAGACGATGTCGTAGCTCAACCCCTTCGGGAAATCGCGGGAAAGCTCCTTCATCTTGTCCTGGATCTCCGCGGCTGCGGCGAGCGCATTGGTGCCCGGCCGCTGGAAGATGGCGAGCGCCACCGCCGGTTTGCCGTTGAGATAGGAGTTGGTGACGTAATCCTTGGCGCCGAGCTCGATGCGCGCCACGTCCTGCAGCGAGATCAGGCGGCCGTCGTCGGTCGATTTGACGATCACGTATCGGAAGTCGCGTGCGTCGTTGAAGCGGCCTTGCGTGGTGACCGTGTACTGGAACGCCGTGCCGGTGCTGGTCGGCGGCGCGCCGATCGAGCCGCCCGACACCTGGACGTTCTGGTCGCGCAGCGCCTGCACCACATCGCCCGAGGTCATCCCCAGGGCGGACAGTTTTTCCGGATCGAGCCAGATGCGCAGCGAATATTCGCGTTCGCCGAAGATGATGAGGTCGCCGACGCCGTCTAGTCTGAGCAGTATGTCGCGCACCCGCGAGCGGGCGTAGTTCGAGACGTAGAGCTGGTCGTAGGTATTGTCGGGCGACAGCATGTGCACGACCATCATCAGGTCGGGCGAGCTCTTGGTGGTGGTGATGCCGAGGCGGCGGACTTCTTCGGGCAGGCGCGGCTCGGCGACCGACACGCGGTTCTGCACCAGCACCTGAGCCTGGTCGAGATCGGTGCCCAGCTTGAAGGTGATGGTCAGCGCCATCGCCCCGTCGCCCGACGAATAGGACGACATGTAGAGCATGCCCTCGACGCCGTTGATCTCCTGCTCGATCGGCGTTGCCACCGTCGCTGCGACCGTCTCGGCGTCGGCGCCCGGATACTGCGCGCGAACGACGATGGTCGGCGGCGCGATCTCGGGATATTGCGCGACCGGCAGCTGGGTATAAGCAATCCCGCCGAGGATCAGCAGGACGATCGAAACGACCGATGCGAAGATCGGACGGTCGACGAAGAAATGTGCGAACCTCATTGCTGCAACTCGGCGGTCTCGGCCTTGGGCGGCAACGTCACCATCTCGACCTTCACCTTGGTGCCCGGCCTGGCGTGCATCAGCCCTTTGACGATGATTGTCTCGTCGCCGGTCAGGCCCTGGCGGATGACCCGGTAGCCGTCGAGAAGCGGGCCGGTGCGCACGGGCTTCGCCGACACCATCCCGGCCTCATCCACCAGGAACACGATGCGGCGATCCTGATCGGCGCCGATCGCCTCGTCGGGCACCAGCACGCCGCTATGCGGCAGCGACCCCGGCACGTTGATGCGCCCGAACATGCCTGGCTGGAGAATGCCATCGGCGTTGGGAAACCTTGCACGTACCCGCATGGTGCCGGTCGCGTTGTCGATCCGGTTCTCGGCAAAATCCAGCTTGCCTTTGAATACCGCCTCCGCGCGGTCGGCGACGCGAACCACCACCTCGAGCCCGCCGGCGCCTTCCTGCATGCTGCCGCCGCGCTCCTTCGCGTCGCGGGCATAGCTGAAATACAGGCGCTCATCGACGTCGAAATAGAAGTCGATCGGATCGCGCGTAACGATGGTCGTCAGCAAGGTGGAATCCGGCTGCACGAGGTTGCCGACCGACACCAGCCGGCGGTCGATGCGGCCGGACAAGGGCGCCTTGATCTCGGTGAATTCCATGTTCAGGCTGGCCGTCGTCAGCGCAGCCGTCGCGCCCTGCATCTGCGCCTGCGCCGAAAGGTATTCCCGCCGGCGGTCGTCGACCGTCGCGGTTGAGATATTGCCGGTCTTGGCGAGTTCGTCGGCGCGATCCAGCTGCATCTTGGAGAATTCGAGCAGACTCTTGGCGACGTCCACTTGCGACTTGGCGGCATCATAAGCCGCCTGGTACGGACGCTCGTCGATGGTGAAGAGCAGGTCGCCCTTGTTGACCAGTGCGCCGTCCTGGAAGCTGACCTTGTCCAGATAGCCGCTGACGCGCGAACGGATGGCGACCTGGTCGACGGCTTCGAAGCGCCCGACGAACTCGTCGTCTTCGACGATTTCACGGACCACCGGCTTGGCCGCTGTCACCACGGGTAGCTGCTGGTCCTGCGCAAACGCAGTGCTGCTGAAAGCCATGCCGAGCAGGAATGCCGCCGACACGGCGGCGCGGGGAAGCCAGCCGGCCGATCGACAGGGTCGCCCGCCCGCGTCGCGATGCAATTGCCCATTCTCTGGGGTGTCCATTTGCGTCCTCGCTCGCTGGACCCGGAGGTCGGTTGATCCGCTTCTACGCTCAGGCTTTCGTCGAGATCAGAGCACTGCAGTGTTGTGCATGGCAACATGATCATTTTCCATATGGGCTGAAATGTCCACCCTGTGGCTGCCCCGCCACCCGCCACTGGCAACGCAGATCCACCGGGCGGTCCGGGACGCTATTGAGACGGGACGGCTAGACCCGGGAGCAGACCTTGGTCCCGTCGGGCTGAACGTCCGCAATCCTTCTTTAAACGTTAAAGCCGCCATTCCGCTATCGGCCCCGAGGCTGCCGGTCTGCAACGCGCCCCAAGGTCGGCCGTTAAAGTTAGTTGTGCCACCGCCTTACAGCGGACAACACCGGCGACCGCGCTTGAGGGCGTAGTTGCGCCAGGAGCGGTCATTCGATGTTCTGCCGTTGAACGGCTTCATTCGCCAGTTTAGCGGAAATTGGGCGACAGCATGGTTGTCTGAACAGGGAAGTTCGAAACCCTCTTGGTCCGCGAATCCCGCTGATTGCACGCTGCGGTGCGATATTCTGCAAGATAGCCACCCAACCAACGCCGATAGCCGCATTGCTCTCGACAAGAGCACTCCTGCCGCAGACCACCTAGCTGGCAGACACTTGGCTGATCCCGGCATCGACCCAGGCACGCGTCTGATCAAGCACTTCATCCGAGAGCGCGGGATCGTCGATCGCCCGGGCGAGGATTACTGCCCCCACCATCGCTGCCCAGCTTCCGATCGCCGCGCGGCGTCTGTCTGCCGGATCCAACTCCGGGAGCGCCTTGCCGATACGGTCGATCTGCGATCGTAGGCCTTCCGTCATGGCCGAGCGTGCAGCCGGGGTCTGATGGCGGATGGCTGCGGCAAGGCCCGCCGTCGGGCAACCGCCGGCGCAGTTGTCGCGATGCCGGGGCGAAAGATAGGAACCTACATAAGCGCGAAGATCGCCCCCTCCGCCTGAGTCCGCGGCGAGGACGTGGGCAAGGGTCTGCGCGATCAGGTCGTCCTTCGAACTGAAATGACCATAGAAGCCGCCATGGGTGAGCCCGGCGGCCTTCATCACTTCCGCCACGCTGACCGCGTCGAACCCCTTCTCGCGAAACAGCCGGCTGGCCGCATCCAATATCCGGTGACGGTTCTCCGCCATCTGCTCTCGACTGACCTTCATTTCAAAATTCTCCGTCGGCCCCGTTGACATTTACATGATGCCCATCATATTTAGCCGCAATCATGATGATCGTCATGAATATAGGTTCCATCAGAGAAAAGAGCAATGCCATGACCACCATTCCATCAGTCCTCATAACCGGCGCCTCCACGGGCATCGGAGCTTCCTATGCCGAACGGTTCGCCCGCCGCGGACACGACCTCGTGCTGGTTGCCCGTGACGTGGCACGAATGGAGGCACTGGGAGCCCGGCTCCGTCAGGAAACTGGCGTTGCGATCGACATCATCCAGGCTGATCTTACGCAGCCTGCCGAGCTTGCAACGGTAGAGACGAGGCTGCGCGATGACGCCCGCATCGGGATTCTAGTCAACAATGCCGGAACAGCCATCGGCGGAAGCTTCATCGAGCAGAGTACCGATGACGTCGCACGGCTGGTTGCGCTCAACACGACCGCACTTCTGCGGCTTGCCAGCGCCATGGCCCCACGTCTTGCGAAAGCTGGCGAAGGGTCGATCGTCAACATCGGCTCCGTGGTCGGCCTGGCGCCGGAGTTCGGCATGACGGTCTACGGCGCAACCAAAGCCTTCGTGCTGTTTCTGTCGCAGGGGCTCAGCCTCGAGCTCGCGCCGAAGGGTGTCTACGTCCAGGCCGTGCTGCCCGCCACGACGCGAACCGAGATCTGGGACCACGTCGGCGCCGACATCAACACGCTTTCCAACGTGATGGAGGTGGACGATCTGGTTGATGCGGCGCTGGTC
Source organism: Mesorhizobium sp. M0701 (assembly GCF_040320365.1). Classification (NCBI taxonomy): domain Bacteria; kingdom Pseudomonadati; phylum Pseudomonadota; class Alphaproteobacteria; order Hyphomicrobiales; family Phyllobacteriaceae; genus Mesorhizobium; species Mesorhizobium sp. M0701. The sequence goes on along the minus strand of NZ_JAMYPO010000023.1, from coordinate 61,666 downwards.
GGCTTCGACCGCCGCGAACCGGTGACCATCCCGCCGCTTCCCGATGCCGGGCAGTGGGACGCGCTTCAGGCCGCGCGCCAGGCCATGCTTCCGAACTATCGGAACGAACATCCCGCCGAGCGGTACCGCAAGGTCGCCTGAGCACCAACGAATCCATTTGATAACGACCTCGTCGCGGCGGGGACAAACAAGGTGACCTATGACCAACAAAGCACTTTTTGAGCCTTATTCTCTCGGCTCGCTGACGCTCTCCAATCGTATCGTCATGGCGCCCCTCACGCGCAATCGCGCTGGCCCGGGCTTCGTTCCGGGCGATCTTGCCGCCGAGTATTACGGCCAGCGGGCCTCCGCCGGCCTGCTGATCTCCGAGGCCACGCAGATCTCGCGGCAGGGACAAGGTTACCAGGACACGCCCGGCATCTATTCTCAGGCTCAGATCGACGGCTGGCGAAAGGTCACGACCGCGGTGCACGCCAAGGACGGGCGGATTTTCCTGCAGCTCTGGCACGTCGGCCGCGTCTCGCACGTCGATCTGCAGGAGAACGGCGCCGCGCCCGTCGCGCCCTCGGCAATCCGGGCCGCGACCAAGACGTTCGTGAACAACGGCTTTGTCGAGGTTTCGGCGCCCCGCGCGCTGGCGCTCGACGAGCTTGCGGGGATCGTCAACGATTTCCGGCAAGCAGCCGCGAACGCCATTGAGGCCGGCTTCGATGGCGTCGAGATTCATGGCGCCAACGGCTATCTGCTGGACCAGTTCGCCAAGGACGGTGCCAATGTCCGCACGGATGCTTATGGCGGATCGGTCGAGAACCGCGCCCGGCTGATGCTGGAGGTTGCGACTGCGGTGGTCGAGGAGATCGGCGCAGAGCGCACCGGCATCCGGATTTCGCCCGTCTCGCCCGCCAACGGCGTCTCGAGCAGCGCCCCCCAGGCGCAGTTCGACTATATCGTCGATCAACTCGATGCTTTGGGCATCGTCTATATCCATGTCGTCGAGGGCGCCACGGGCGGATCGCGCGATGTCGCGCCGTTCGACTTCGGATCGCTCCGCCGGCGCTTCAACAATACCTATATCGCCAATAACGGCTACGACCTCGAACTCGCGGCGTCGCGGCTCGCCGAGGGCAAGGCGGATCTGTTCGCCTTCGGGCGCCCGTTCATCGCCAATCCCGACCTTGTGGAACGGCTGAAGACGCGCACGCCGCTGACGGAGTTCAACTCGGCGACGCTCTATGGCGGCGGCTCCGCTGGCTATACCGACTATCCCGCGATCGCCGCCTCAAGCCGCCCATGAGCTATCGGAGGGCGGCGCCTGCGAGGCAGCCATCCCACGTGACAGCAGCGCCTCAGGGCATCTCTCTGGCGCTCCGCTCGAACTGGTGTCCAAACCCAGGGATTCAGGAGGGCTATAGCATAGACGTTAGCTGCTCTGGTCCGCCCAGGACCAGCCAGGCGAGATTCGTAGCACGTCGTACGTTCGCTTTACAGGCGCAGATCGCGTCGATGCATGGGGGGCGCCTGCGGTCTTATGTAGCAAAAGCACCAAAGGATTTGGCTGATGTTTAGGACATCAGTCTATCTCTTTGTCGTAGTTTTTGGCTTGGCCGCCCCATCGCAGCAGGGCTTCGGCAAATACGACGGGAGGACGGAAGGCGAACCCCAACTGGCGTTTCTTTCCAAGAGGGTCTTCATAATCAATCCTGCCAACAATGGGCGGGAAGTCCCTCCAGAAGGTGTCTCTATTTTCGGCCGTCAAATAGAAGCCGCCACAATGAGCCTCGACGAGGGTCGGGTCTATCGCGGCAAGGGACGGGTCTATGGCCCTACTTCCGAAATTCTCATTCAGAAAAATCGACTCCTCTCGGCCGAGTTCATGCCACCCTTCGGAACGGCCATGGCCGCCAATCTGGATGTCTGTAGAATTCTCTACTCCAATGTAAAAGCCAGTGATAATCGCCGGCATCTCCCCGATGTTTTTAACCTCAATTGTCGTTTGTATACGCGTCCACCTTGGACCTTCACCCTCTTCGAACGGACTCAGAGAATTGTTGTTTCCGATATATGGACCACCAGCTTTAACGCTAAGCCATGGCTTGAAACTGGACTCAAACTGACGGACGGCAAGCGCGTTGGCGGCATTGGAAGCATTGACAGACGCGACGTTAGCGGCTCTGGCGACCTCTACTGCGTCAAAGGCAGCATCGGCGCTCCGCTTGGCTTCTTCAAACTGTTTGTTGAACCTATCGGCTTCGGCGGCGGCCCCCGCCTCTTCGTGTTCTATGACTTTATGGGCAGCAACCGCTGCGCTTTGGGCGGCAAAAGCAGCCCAGCCGGTGAAGATCAGGCTAACAACAAGAGCGGCGAATTCGAGCGCGGTAATTCTAATCGATATTCGGGAAAGCCTGTTGCTTTCCTCGACGGCCTGCACAGCCGCCCATTGCGCGCAGAGATCAGCATCATCCCCATTCTTTGGGTCATTGCAATTGGGATGATAGGGTTTGGTAGTTATAGGGGGTTCTTCGCGCGCGAACGGCGGGACACGGTCTCTGGCTGGCTGATATTCATAATCGGGATAACTTTGCAGCTCTGTATGATTGAGTTGCTGATATCCGGCGTAACCTAGGCATAAAAGGGCTATTCCTGCGAGACTCGCAAGGATGACGCGCCGATAGCCTCTAAGCATTGTAGCAAGAACGCCGCACTGAATCCCCCCCTGCTGATCTTGTTGTTCAGGTTACGCTCCGTTTCGTGAATGTCCATAGCCGCAAGCTTCTCGGCTAGCTGGGCGTAGGTGAAGCCCCGTCGTTTCAGTTCCGCCTTCAACAGGTTCTTGGCCCTCGTCTCAAATCTGACTTGGGAGGAGGTCAAGGATCTTCCCGAAGAACTATTGGCCGAACTGAGCGTATCTGACGCAGACCGCTTGGAGTTCACCATTATCGCAATCATAGAGGATGCTGGCGGTGTTGCCTCGTTGGATCGCATCATAATGGAATACTACAAGCGCACCGGCGAGGTTATGAAGCGGCCAGTCATGAACAACCGTCTTTATCGAATGGTACAGAAAGAGGCCATACACGCCGTTCAAGGGAAGAAAGGCGTTTACACCCTTCAGCCTCTCAGCGATGAGGATGCGGCGGCGGTGATTTGATGCCGCCGCCCCCATTTCTTCGCGCCCTTGACGCTCTCCGTCACCCTAGCCACGAGCGCGCTGTCGGCGGCATCCCATCCCTTCGCGGCCATGATCCGAAGGGCGATTTCGCGATTTGTGCATTCTCCGCTGTCCCTGCGCAACAGCCGCGCCAGTTCGTTACGCTTGAACAGGCGGACAGCCGTGACCTTGGGTTTGATGTCGCGTGGCGGCTTGGCATAGCCGAAGATCGCCAGCGCAGCGTCTATGTGGCCTAGCTGGTATTCCAAGGCGGCTTTCTGCCGCTCCAAATCGAGAACCTGGCCCGACAGTTCCGCCCGCTTGGCGATCAATGAGTAGATGACGAGTGGCTGTCCCATGCCAGCAACAATCGATTACAGGGCTTGTAGCGGCTAGGGAAAACTTGGTGCTTTTGCTACATAAGACCGGGCGCCTGAACGTCCGCTTCTCACATTCCAAGCCTCCAAGCCGCAAGTCCGCTATCGGCCCGATCGAGACGTTCAAGGCCTCGATACTAAGCGTCCGCCCATGGCGCAAAGGAGACAAATTGGCGCCCGCCCCTCAAGCCGTCTTTGCCGTCACCACCCCAACTCTCGACCATCGCCTCATCGGGGACTTCTGCGGATTGCCTACTTCGCAACTCAGTGCGGAAACGCGTGGCTGCTCGGTCGAGAACAGTCGTCAGTATCTGCCTGCCCCCATGCCCCCCTCACGGCACAAATATCAAAAACACCCAAGTAAAAAACACCACCAGATGGACCAAGCCGGTCAAGAACGTCGTCCTTTCCGTGCTGAAACTCACATTGCAGATGAAAAGCGCCAGGACCAAAAGCACCGTGTCGGTCGCCGGCAGCCCCAGGGTCAGGCCTCTTCCGGTCAGCAGGCTGGCGGCGGCTATGCCCGGTATTGTCAGGCCGATTGTGGCACAGGCCGAACCCATGGCGACGTTCAGGCCGCGCTGCAGCTCGTTGCTGAGTGCGGCGCGAACCGCCGAAATGGCCTCCGGCATCAGAACCAAGCCCGCGATCATCGCGCCGACAATGGCGTCGGCCTGCGGCACCTGGTAGGCGACGAGCGCATCCTCGACGCTGGCGGCGACCTGTTCGGCGAGCATCACGATGCCGATCAGCCCGATCAGCAGGAGAACAGCGCCGGCGGCGACGCTTTCGTGGGCGTCGGTTCGCGTCGAAACGCTAAGCGCTTGCCCGTCGATGAAATCGTCCCGGTGGCGGACAGTCTGCGCGAACAGAAAACCGGCATAGAGCAGCACTGAAAGCACGCTGACGAAGCCAAGTTGGGCCGCCGAAAACGTGCCGGGATCGGTGGTTCGCGTGTAGGTCGGCAGAATGAGCGTCATGACGCTCAGCGCGACCAGCACCGCCAGATAGGCGCTGGTCCCTTGGCGGACGATTGCCTGCTTGCGATGGCGCCAGCCGCCAAACGTCAGGCACATGCCGACAACACCGGTGGAGGTGATCATCACCGTCGAGAACACGGATTCGCGCGCAAGCGTCGGATTGTTGGCTCCGTGCAGCATGATGGAAACGATGATCGACACTTCGATTGCCGTCACCGCGATGGTCAGCACCAACGTGCCGTACGGCTCGCCTACCCGCCGGGCCACCGCCTCGGCGTGGTCGAGCACCACGAAAATGGTGATGAACATGATCGCGCTCGACAGCGCGCCGATGAACATCCTGGTGCCCAGCGACCCTTCGTCGACCGACACCCCGCTGGCTCTGACCGCGACAGCCATCGCCAGCGCGGCCAACGGCATGCCGTAGGAAACCGCCGATCTTGCGAAACCACTCATTGTCACCTTCTTGCCTTCCCGCAAATCCCGTGGAAGGGCGATTTGCAACCACTGTTGCGCACCGCGACCATCCAGAGAAATCGCATATGACAGGTCATGACGCCATCGCCGCGTACCCCACCCCTAGCCCCTCCCGACAAGGGAAGGACAATCGCGTACGCAGGAAGCTCGCGCGCTAGCCGGGCGTGTTGGCCTTGACGACCTTCTTGCATTCGGGCGTCAGCTCGCTCATGTGACCGGCCAGGCATTTGACGACGCGGCCACCGCCCGGCAACACGCCCTTGCACAATCTTTGGTAATCCGCTTGGCAGGCCTCACGCTCGGCCGCCGTCTGCGCCAGCACCGCGGTGGCTGCCAGCTGAGTTGCCAGGAAAAGCACGCCTAACCCAATCCGCATGGAACACCCCTCAAATATGTTGCCCAAACAACGCCTCCGTCACGCGTAGATACAAACGGAAGCCTTTTCACGCCGTCTTCTGCGTCACCAATCCCAGCTCGTCGACCATCGCCTGGCGCATCAGGAATTTCTGCGGCTTGCCGGTCACGGTCATCGGCAATTCGGTGCGGAAGCGGATGTAGCGCGGGATCTTGAAATGGGCGATCTGGCCGGCGCAGAAGGCCTTGATCTCCTGCTCGGTGGTGATCTGGCCGGGCTTCAGCACGATCCAGGCGCACAGCTCCTCGCCGTATTTCGGGTCGGGAATGCCGAACACCTGCACCTCCTTGACCTTCGGGTGGCGATAGAGGAACTCCTCGACCTCGCGTGGATAGACGTTCTCGCCGCCGCGGATGACCATGTCCTTGACCCGGCCGACGATGTTGCAATAGCCCTCGGCATCGATGGTGGCGAGGTCGCCGGTGTGCATCCAGCCGTCGGCGTCGATCGCCTCGCGGGTCTTCTGCTCATCGTCCCAATAGCCCTTCATCACGGAGTAGCCGCGCGTGCAGAGCTCGCCCGGCGCGCCGACGGCGACGGTGGCACCTTCGGCGTCGATGGCCTTGACCTCGACATGCGGATGGACGCGGCCGACGGTCGAGACGCGCTTTTCCAAGGGATCGTCGACGCTGCTCTGGAACGAGACCGGGCTGGTCTCGGTCATGCCGTAGGCGATGGTCACCTCTGCCATGTGCATCAGCGACACCACCTTCTTCATCACCTCGATCGGGCATGGCGAGCCGGCCATGATGCCGGTGCGCAGGCTGGTGAGATCGAAGGAGGCGAACTCGGGATGGTCGAGCAGGCCGACGAACATGGTCGGCACGCCGTAGAGCGCGGTGCAGCGTTCCGTTGCCACCGCCTTCAGGGTGGCGCCCGCATCGAACCCCTCGCTCGGGAAAACCATGGTCGCGCCCTTGGTGACGCAGCCCATCGTGCCCATCGACATGCCGAAGCAATGATAGAGCGGCACCGGGATGCACAGCAGGTCGTCGACGGTGAGCCGGATCGCCGAAGTGACGAAATTGCCGTTGTTGACGATGTTGTTGTGGGTCAGCGTCGCGCCCTTGGGTGCGCCAGTCGTGCCGCTGGTGAACTGGATGTTGATGGCGTCGTCCGGTTTCAGCCCCGCTGAAATCCGGTCGAGCTTGTCATGCTCGTCGCGGCCGGCCATCGCCAGCACGTCGGCGAAATTGAACATGCCCGGCGAATTCTCCTCGTCCATGCGGATAACGGTCTTCAGCGTCGGCAGCTTGTTGGCGTCGAGCTTGCCGGGGGTGGCGTTGGCGATCTCTGGCGCCAGCGTCTCGATCATGCCGAGATAGTCGGAACTCTTGAATGTGGCGGCGGTGACCAGCGCCTTGCAGCCGACCTTGTTCAAGGCATATTCCAGCTCGACCAGCCGGTAGGCCGGGTTGATGTTGACCAGGACCAGGCCGATGCGGGCGGTGGCGAATTGCGTCACCAGCCATTCCCAGCGGTTCGGCGACCAGATGCCGACGCGATCGCCTTTCTCGAGGCCGAGCGCCAGGAAGCCGGCGGCGAGCGCATCGATGGTCTCCGACAGTTCCTCCCAGGTAAAGCGCTTGTCCTGCTCGACGAAGACGGCGGCATCGAGCGTGCCGTATTTGCCGACCGTATCGGCAAACAGCGCCGGGATGGTCAGGTTGAGCAGCGGCACACTGCGCTCGCCCGAGACATGCGCCGTGCCGTCGACCGGCGCAATGAACGAACCGCCATCGCGCTTGGAGCGCAGGTTGGTTGCATTCTTCAACTCGTCGAGATTGATCGGCATCGCCGTGTCCTCCGCAGACAGAACGAGCCTATCAGCCCGGCGGGGTGGTGGAAATCCCGCCGATGGTAGGGCTGGGTGGGAACTCGCCTGCAAGGGCCGAAAATAAAAAACCCGCCTCGGCGGGCGGGTCTTCGGGGCCAATTGGCACCGTAGCGAGATTAATAGCATAGCTGCCGGCACAAAGCAAGAACAAAATTGCTGTACGTCAAGAAAATCGCGTCAGGTCGGTGCCAGCGGCCAAGCTGCCAATCTCCCTCCTTGAGGGGGAGATGGCCGGCAGGCCAGAGGGGGTCGTCTCGCGTGGAGCACCTGCCTGTTCTGTCCGTTAGGAGAGTCGCGTCAAGACGTACCGACCCCCTCTGTCGCCTTCGGCGACATCTCCCCCTCAAGGGGGGAGATTGGCGACGTCAGCCTGAATTCACCGATGCCATCCTGGCCGCAATATCGCGCAAAGTCGCCTCGTCGGCCGCCGAACGCATCTTCCTCGACGCGACGAGGCAGGCCTGCGAGCGCAGGATGACGCCGTCGGCCAGCACCTTGAGATGGTTGGCGCGCAGCGTCGAACCTGAGGTGGTGATGTCGACGACGATATCGGCCAATCCGGCCGCCGGCGCACCCTCGGTGGCGCCGAGGCTTTCGACGATGCGGTAGACCTGGATGCCGTGCTTTTGCGAAAAGAACTGCTGGGTCAGGCGCCAGTATTTGGTGGCGATCCTGAGCCGGCGGCCGTGGCGCTGGCGGAAATCGGCGGCGACGTCGTCGAGGTCGGCCATCGTGTCGACATCGAGCCAGATGTCGGGCACGGCGACGACGACATCGGCATTGCCGAAACCGAGGCGGGCGATGATTTCGGCGCGCGCCTCGCAATCGGCAAGGTTTTCGCGCAAAAGGTCCTCGCCGGTGATGCCGAGATCGACCGACCCCTGGCCGATCTCGCCTGATATCTCCGAGGCGGACAGGAACGCTATCTCGACGCCGTCAAGGCCGTCGATGCGGGCGCGATATTTGCGCTCGTCGCCGGGCAGGCTGACGGCAAGCCCGGCCTTGGCCAGCACCTGCAGCGCCTGCTCCTTGAGCCGGCCTTTCGACGGGATCGCCAGCGTGATCATGGCGCCGTCTCCCGCAGCGCCTCGATGCGGTCGAGCCAGACGGAAAAACCGACGCCAGGGATCGGCGTTTTGGCGCCGAGCAGCGTCAGCAGCCGGTCGTAGCGGCCACCACCGGCGAGCGGCCGGTCGCCATCCTGCGCCGCGATCTCGAAGACCAGGCCGGTGTAGTAATCGAGCGGCCGGCCGAAGGCGGCGTCGTAGCTGATTTCAGACATCGGCAGGCCGAGGCTTGCGATGGCCGCGGCGCGGGCTGCGAAATTCTCCAGCGCAGCCCCCAGTGAAAGCCCGGCATCGGCTGCAAAACGTTCGAGCGCTCCGGCGGCGCTGTCGAGCGGCACGTCGATCGCCAGGAAACTCTTTAGTGCCGCGAATGCCTCGTTCGACAGCCGTACGCTGCGCAGTTCGGCTTTCTCGATCAGGCGCCGCGCAATCTCGGACGGCGAACGCCCGGCCGTTGCCGACAGGCCGGCCTCTTCCATGCCGCCGGCGATATGCGCCGAAAGACCGTCAAGATCGCCGTCGAGGACAAGGGCGGCGGCCGCGCCGGCAAGCTGGCTGTTGCGCGGTGGATTGGCGAGGTCGGCAAGGGCTGCCTCAAGCATCGGCGCCGAGCCGAAGGCGCGCGCCAGCCGCATGCGCCAGCCGCGCGGCAGGCCAAGCGCGGCCAGCACCGCCTCGAAGATGGTCTGGTCGCCGAGCGTCACCGCCAGCTCCCGGCCGGGCAGCACCAGCGACAGCAGCGCATGCGCATCGGCCAGCGAACGGGCGTCGGCGGCCGCCGTGTCGCGGTCGCCGAGATCCTCGATGCCGGCCTGGAAGAACTCGTTGCCGCCCTCGCGGCGCTGGCGAAACACCTCGCCGAGATAGGAATAGCGGCGCGGCGTGCCGGCCTGGCTGGCGATGTGGTCGAGGCAGACCGGAATGGTGAATTCCGGCCGCAGGCAAAGCGTCTGCCCGGTCTCGCTTTCGGTGAGAAAGATGCGGCGCCGCAAATCCTCGCCGGCCATGTCGAGGAACGGATCGGCCGGCTGCAGCACAGCGACCTCGACCGCGTGGGTGTTGCGCGCGGCGAAGAGGCTGGTGATGTCGGATGCGATGGCGGGGCGCGAGGTCACGGCAGGCGCCCTTCCCTTCTCCCCCTGTGGGAGAAGGTGGATTGGCGCGAAGCGCCAAGACGGATGAGGGGTGCCGGAAGAAATGAGGCGTCGGCGTTCCCTGGAACACCCCTCATCCGACCGAGCTTCGCTCGGCCACCTTCTCCCCCAGGGGGAGAAGGAAGCGGCGCCCTACTTGCCACGCGCCCGCTCCTCGGCCTGCGCCGCCAGTATCTTCTTCACCTCGGCGACCAGATCGCCTTGCGACACGGTCACCTGCGCCGGTCGTGCGGCGCGCCATTCGGCGTTGTCGGCGATCTCGGCCGACATTTTCGCGCCTTCGATCAGGTCCTTGATCTGCACCTCGCCCTTGGCGCGCTCGTCGCCGCCCTGGATGACGGCGACCGGGCTGCCGCGGCGGTCGGCATATTTCAACTGCGCCTTCATGCCGGCGCCGCCGAGATACATTTCCGAGCGGATGCCGGCGGCGCGCAGCTCGGCCACCATCTTCTGGTAGCGGCCGAGGCTTTCCGTGTCCTTGTCCATGGTCAGCACGACGACCGGCGCGATGACATCGGAAGTATCGAGCTTGCCGAGGTTCTTCAGCGCCGTCATCAGCCGCGAGACGCCGATCGAAAAACCGGTCGCCGGCACCGGCTCGCCACGAAAGCGCGAGACGAGGCCGTCATAACGTCCGCCGCCGCCAACCGAGCCGAAGCGCACGATCTGGCCGTCCTCGTTGGGGATTTCGGCCAGCAGCTCGGCCTCGTAGACCGGGCCGGTGTAATATTCGAGGCCACGCACAACGGAGGGATCGATGCGAATGCGATCCTCACCGTAGCCGCTTTGCGCGACCATGGTTCTTATCTGCTCCAACTCTGCAAGACCCTCGACAAACGAGGCGTTCGTGATGCCGAGATGTTCGAGTTTTCTTTCCTCGACAAGATTGCTGAGCCCTGGGGTGATAGATCCCAGTGTCTGGACAACTTGTTCGGGATCATGCTGCGCCATGACCGTGAAATAGCTGATCACAACATCGATTTGAGCGTTACCCAGCCCGGCGCCCTTGGTAAAATCACCGCTCTCGTCCTTGCGCCCGGCGCCCAATAGCAGGCGCACGCCCTCGACGCCCAGCTTGTCCAGCTTGTCGATCGCCCGCAGCACCTGCAGCCGGCGGCCAGCGTTCTCGTCGCCGCCGAGGCCGATCGCCTCGAGCACACCGTCGAGCACTTTGCGGTTGTTGACGCGGACGACGTAATCACCGCGCTTGATGCCGAGCGCCTCCATCACGTCGGCCATCATCATCGCCATCTCGGCATCGGCCGCGACACCCGGCGTGCCTACCGTGTCGGCGTCGAACTGCATGAACTGGCGGAAGCGGCCGGGACCGGGCTTCTCGTTGCGGAACACCCAGCCGGAACGATAGCTGCGATAGGGTTTCGGCAGGCGCTCGAAATTCTCGGCGACGAAGCGCGCCATCGGCGCGGTCAGGTCGTAGCGCAGCGACAGCCACTGGTCGTCATCGTCCTGGAACGAGAACACGCCCTCGTTCGGCCGGTCCTGGTCGGGCAGGAATTTGCCGAGCGCATCGGTGTATTCGATCAGCGGCTGGTCGACCGGCTCGAAACCGTAAAGCTCAAAGACCGAGCGGATCGTCGCCATCATCTTCTCGACGGTGCGCAGATCGTCGGCGCCGCGGTCGACAAAGCCGCGCGGCAGCCGCGCTTTCATCTTTTCGGATTTGTCGGCCATGGGATGGGTACTCGGTGTTTCGTGGCGCTCCGGGGATCGGTTAAATAACCGATTTCCACGGCGCGGGTGTCCTAACCGATGCAGCCCGGAGAAGGCAAGGGTTTGCGCTTCTCCCTGCTCCCCCTGCGCGAGAAGGCAAGAAAAAGAAGCTGAAACAATTGCGCCATGCGCGCGGCATCGTGCCGACACAATCCGGGCCGATAAGCGCGCCGAAACAAGGGGTTCGGGGCCATGGCCACGCTACAGAAGTTCGACATCATCGATAGCCGGGCACGCGACGCCTCGGTCCGGCTGCGGCCGGCCGATGGTTATGCCCCGAAGACGAAGCAAATCGCCGGACCGTTCGAGGTCGCGGCGCAACAGCGCAGCGGACCGACCATGCGCGACGTGCTGATGACCGGACTGCTGGTAATCTATCCGGTGTTCGCCGCGCTGGCGGCCATCCTTGCCGGGTTTTTCCTGGCCGGCGCCGGCGGCGCCTGAGCCGCTATTTCGGCCGCTTGAACGCTTTCCGTTCCGCCTCGACCGGTTCGCGGCAGACGCAGCCCTCGAGATGGTCGTTGACCAGCCCCATCGCCTGCATGAAGGCGTAGACGGTGGTCGGGCCGACAAAGCTCCAGCCGCGCTTCTTCAGCTCTTTCGAAATGCGGACCGAGACGGCCGTCGTCGGATTGGCGCGCAAATGCGCGAGGTCGACGATCTCGGGACGCTCGTGCGGGCCGGGCTCGAACTTCCAGAACCAGGCCGCCAGCGAGCCGGCCTCGTCGATGAGTTCGCGGGCGCGCTTGGCGTTCTTGATGGTCGACACGATCTTGCCGCGGTGACGGATGATGCCGGCATTGCCGAGCAGGCGCTCGACATCGGCGTCGGTGAAAGCCGCGATCTTGTCGACATCGAAGCCGGCAAACGCCTCGCGGAAATTGTCGCGCTTGCGCAATATGGTCAGCCAGGACAGGCCCGACTGAAAACCTTCGAGGCAGATCTTCTCGAACAGGCGGCGGTCGTCGGCGACCGGCCGGCCCCATTCGTGGTCGTGGTAGTGCAGATAATCCGGCAGGTTGCCGTGCCAGAAGCAGCGGGCGATGCCGTCGGGACCGGCAAGCAGACCTGTCTTTTCATCCATGGCGGAATTCCGTTCGTGTCTTGGCGTTGACGCGTTTTGACGCGGCCTTTACCGCGGCTTTACCAGATTCCTGAACCGGGCGGTAACCACACCAAAAGCTTTACTGACAGATCGGCATTTTACGCATTCCGATTCATGTTTCGGTTGCCGCTTCGCGCCCAATGTCGGCGAAATCGGGGAGGCTTTGCACCCCGGCATGTTCGACGATCAAGGTGCGTTGCGATGAAGACATTCTTGTTCCCACTGTTCGGCGCCGCGGCCGTGCTTGCGGCCGGCGCCGCCAATGCCAACGACCGCTATGCGGAGAGGCCGCCGGTGGTGGTCAGCCCAGATCTTTCGGCGCCCTGGGTGCTGCAGCTCGGCCATGCCCCGGGCACCGTGCGGCAGAGCCGGCAAGAGGCGCAGCCGCAACGGCGCTACCGGCGGCTGGCCGAACCCGATCAGCTGCGCACCGCAGCGGTGCAGGCGCCGGCCAAGCGCATGGTGATGCGGCCGCAGATCGACCCGATCTATCTGCCGCAGGAAGTCGCCTATGACGGCCCGCAGAAGCCGGGCACGATCGTCATCGATACGCGAGAGAATTTCCTCTATCTGGTCGGGAAGAACGGTAAGGCGCGGCGTTATGGCGTCGGCACCGGCAAGCCGGGCTTCGAATGGTCCGGCACCCACAAGATCACCAACAAGCGCGTCTGGCCGGATTGGCGGCCGCCGGCGGTGATGATCGCCCGCGAAGCCGCCAAGGGCCGTTATCTGCCGACCTATCTCGCCGGCGGCATGGAAAACCCGCTCGGCGCACGCGCGCTCTATCTCGGCTCGACCGAGTACCGTATCCACGGCACCAATCAGCCCTGGACGATCGGCGGCGCGGTGTCGTCGGGCTGCATCCGCATGCGCAACGAGGACGTGGTCGACCTTTACGAGCGGGTCAATGTTGGCACGACGGTTGTAGTGATGTAATCTGCGGTTGACCTCACCGATGATTCTGCTCAGAAGCCTCGGGAGCATTGAATAACGGGGGACGGGCCGTGTGGGGATGCGGCCAGTCACGAAAGGGCAGCGCGGCAAGCCGTGCTGCCCTTTTTGTTTCCGCCAGCAGGAATTGACGGGAAGATTTTGCCGGCACGTCGCGCGACCGGCATGACGGTTCGCTTTTCGCGCTGCCTTTTCGCGGTTGCTTTGCTATGTGGCGGCTAAAATCCAGATAAAGGCCCCATCCCGATGTCCCTTTCCGATGACAGCCGCTATCTCAGAGGCGGCCCGGTTGCCCAACGCATCATCGCCGGCGTGCGCGAGGACGCGGCGATCGCCACCGCCGAAGGCTTTCCGCCCAAGCTGGTGTCGGTCACCGTCGGCGATACCGCCGCGGTCGACGTCTATGTCCGCAACCAGCGCGCCAAGGCCGGGTTGGCCGGCATCGGCTTCGAGGAAAGGCGCTTTCGCGCCGACATCACCGCCGGCGAGCTGGAAGCGGCAATCCACGGGCTCAACGCCGACCCGCGCGTCACCGGCATCATCATCCAGCGGCCGGTGCCGGTGCACATTCCGATCAAGACGCTGCAGGCGGCGGTGCATCCGCTCAAGGATGTCGAGGGCATGCATCCGGCCTCGATCGGCAACATCGTCTACAACCAGCTCGACCTGGCGCCCTGCACCGCCGCCGCTTCGGTCGAACTGCTCAGGGAAACCGGCCTCGACCTCAAGGGGCTCGAGGTGGTGGTCGTCGGCCATTCCGAGATCGTCGGCAAGCCGATCGCGTTCCTTTTGATGAGCGAAGGCGCGACGGTGACCGTCTGTCACCACATGACGCGTTCGGTGGCGGCGCATGCGCGCCGCGCCGACGCGCTGTTCGTCGCCGTGGGCCGGCCGCGGCTGATCAAGGCCGACATGGTGAAGCCCGGCGCTGCCGTGATCGACATCGGCATCAATTCGGAGATCGGGCCGGACGGCGAAAGCCGCATCGTTGGCGACGTCGACACCGAAAGCGTCAAGGAAGTCGCCTCCTGGATCACGCCGGTGCCGGGCGGCGTCGGCCCGATCACGGTGGCGATCCTGCTGCGCAACACGATGGTGGCCCTCAGCCGGCAGCGTGCCCGCTATCAGGCAACCTACGGCACGGCAGACCGGCTGGCGGCGGAGTAGGCGCCTTCGTCACGTGTATTGCGGCACATGGCAGGTGATCCGGGACTCGTCATCCCAGAAGACGTAGAGCACGCCGCCGCTGCCCCAGAAGAAACCGGCGAGTGAATCGAACTGAAGAAGAAATTTCATTTCCCGGTCCGTTCCGGGAACGACTGGAAACTGCGGTCCCTGAATCCATGACGGCAGCCCAGCAAGCCGAAACAGGTTTTGCCTTGAATTGCTTATCCCGTACGACTGCCTGAGCCACCGTTTAGGGGTCGGTGCCAACCGAACAGTTCTTTTCTCGGCGGCTTTTGCAGGCCTCTCAATGTAGGGCGAATGCAGAGGCGCGATCGGCGTCGGCACACCGGCAGCGTCGTGGGAATAATAGGTCGGTTCGAGAGAATTCGCACAGGTCTCGATACGGAGTCTGGGAAGAGGCATCGTCAGCTCACTCCCAAGATCGTCCAGCGTAATCAGATGTATCAGTCGCTCTCGACAGGTCGGGCACACTGCCGATCCTTCGCCGCCGACCGTAAGTGGCCGGCCAGTCGCCGGCAGATGCCAGGTAGGATGATTGCGATGCGTCGGAAAAGATATGTCGCTCGGAGCGCCTTCCTCAAAGCTGAAATGATGACATGCCGGCGGCGAACGAGGATCATCATGCGTCAGCCAGTCTGCGAAATCGGGAATGTCGCCCAAGGTACTGTCTGGAAACAATTCCGGCACCTGCAAGGCGACGTGAGCCAGCAGATCCTCCACGTCTATTCCGCGTTTCACTTCCTCTTGCAGGAAAAATGCCAGACGAGCCAAATACGCGTCGTCGAGAAACGAAACGGCGTCGATAATCAGATTGTCTTGCTGGACGTCGGCTTCTACCGCTGCCTTTATGAGCGCAAACAGGAATTCGGACCCATCCTTGAGATGACGAGCGATGATTGTCTGGCATTCGCCATAGCTGGCCTGGAACGTCGCCGGCGATCTGTCCGACAGCAGCCGAACGACGGTTCCAATCTCTTCGGACTTTGGGTTGGGCATCTCGGCAGTCTCATCGGCGGGTGCGCAGCAATCAAACCAATTTTGGCGGCTCGCCGCCATAGGCCCAGTCGAGCAGCTTTATCGTATGCACCACCGGCAGCTTGGCGGCGGAAGCGATCTGGGTGATGCAGCCGATATTGCCGGTGGCGACGATTTCAGCACCGGTCGCCTCGATATTCCTGACCTTGCGGTCGCGCAACGTCGCCGAAATCTCGGGCTGCAGGATGTTGTAGGTGCCGGCCGAACCGCAGCACAAATGCCCTTCGCGCGGCTCGCGCACGACGAAGCCGGCTCTGGCCAGAAGCTCCTTCGGCTGGCGGGTGATCTTCTGGCCGTGCTGCATCGAGCAGGCTGAGTGATAGGCGACGATGGTGCCCGGCTTGCGGACCGGCTCGGGCAGGTCGAGGCTTGCCAGATATTCGGTGATGTCCCTGGCCAGCGCTGAGACGCGCGCGGCCTTGTCGGCATAGGCCGGATCGAGGCGCAGCATGAAGCCGTAATCCTTGATGGTGGTGCCGCACCCGGATGCGGTGATGACGATGGCGTCGAGTCCGCCCTGCTCGATGGCGCGCGTCCAGGCGTCGACGTTCCGTCGGGCCGACGCCAAGGCAGCGTCCTCGCGCCCCATATGATGCACCAGCGCGCCGCAGCAGCCCTCGCCCGCGGCCACCACGACCTCAACGCCAAGCCGGGTCAGCAGCGAAATCGTCGTGTCGTTGATGCCGGGATCGAGCACGGATTGCGCGCAGCCGGTGAGGATGGCGACGCGGCCATTTTTCTTCGCGCCCTGCCCGGCATGGACGCCCGGCGAGGCCATCGGCGAGACTGCCGGGACCGACGCCGGGGCCAGCTTCAACATCGCGCCCAAAGGCTTCAATGCCTGGATTTTCTCAAACAGGCGGGCGAATGGCTGGCCGAGCTTCGCCAGCTTGAGCGCCGCGCGGAAACGCGAGGGGTAGGGCAGCACGAAGGCCAGCATGGCGCGTGTCAGGCGATCGGCCAGCGGACGCTTGTAGGTCTCCTCGATATGGACGCGGGCGTGGTCGACCAGATGCATGTAGTTGACGCCCGACGGGCAGGTGGTCATGCAGGCGAGGCAGGACAGGCAGCGGTCGATATGGGTGACGATCTGCTTGTCGGCCGGCCGTCCGTTTTCCAGCATGTCCTTGATCAGATAAATCCGGCCGCGCGGCGAATCCAGTTCGTTGCCGAGCGTCACATAGGTCGGGCAGGTGGCGGTGCAGAAGCCGCAATGCACACATTTGCGCAGGATCTTCTCCGATTCCGCGACATGCGGATCGGCGAGCTGGGCAGCTGAGAAATTGGTCTGCACGTAAACGAATCCCTACCCTTTGAGCATGATCCTTTCCCAAAACCGGTACCCAGTTTTGGGGATCATGCTCATAATCCCAGGAACCGGCTTTCCGGGTTCTTGACCGCCTCGCCGCGCTGCAGCGCCTGCAGGCCGAGAATGCAGCGGGCGATGAACCAGACGGCGACGGCAACCATCAGCACGACACCGATGACCACGATCATCAGCAGCGCCGAGATCAGTGCATAGAGCAGGCCGATCCAGAAGGTGCGGATCAGGAATGTGTAGTGGCTTTCGACGAAGCCGCCGGCCTTGCCGCGATTGATATAGGCCAGGACGATGCCGACAATGCCGCTGACGCCGATGGCTAGGCCGGCGAGATAGAGGATGTAGATGACCAGCGCGTTGGTCGGGCCGGGCTCCAGCCAGCGGTCGGTCTGGCGTGACGTACCGTTTTGGCCTGGATCGCTCATTGTGCTCCTCCCTCGGTTGCCGGCGCGAGAGTAGCAGAGCTTGCGCCCGGCGCCATACGGCCGGGATTGAGGATATTCTTCGGGTCGAATTCGGCCTTCAGCCGCGCCGACAGTGCTGCCAGTTGCGGCGCTTGCGGTTCGAACACCGGCACGGCGGCGCGGTGCGAAGGAGTTGCGCGCACCAGCGTCGCATGGCCGCCGCCATGTCTTCTGATCAGGCCGCGCAACAGGCCAGCCTCGGGATCGTCCTGCTGCATGCGCAGCCAGATCAGCCCGCCCTGCCAATCGTAGAAGGCATCGACCGGGGCCTGCATGCGCAGCGCCAGCACCATCTGGTGGCCCCGCGACGGCGCCATCGAGACGCGCCACACCGGCCTTTCGCTGCCATCGGCGAACGGCGCGCAGTCGCGGACATCGCGCCAGACCGAGTACGAGACCGAACCGGAAATCTCCTGCAGCGGGCCAGCGTTTTTCAGCAGGTCTTTCAGCGCGGCAATGCGGTAAGCGACCGACGGGCCGAAGCCCTCGATGCGCAGCAGCGTCGCGGCATCGCTGCCGAGACTGCCGCCAGCGACCCTAGCTGCGACCCGTTCGGGAAGATGGGCAGCACTTGACACTTCGGCGCTGGAACCCAGCGCCAGCGCCATGGCGGCGGCGGCGTGATCGTCGAGCAGGCCGCGGATGGCGAGCGTGACTTCGGTCTCGGCAGCAGGCAGCACCTTGAAGGTGACGTCGGTGAGCACCGCCAGCGTGCCCCAGCTGTTGGCCATCAGCTTGGACAGATCATAGCCGGTGACGTTCTTGACGACGCGGCCGCCCGACTTGAAGGCCTCGCCGCGCCCGGAAACGGCCGCTATGCCGAGGATATGGTCGCGCGCAGCACCCACCTTCAGCCGGCGCGGGCCGGAAAGGTTCGCGGCGAGTGCGCCGCCGATCGTGCCTCGCGCTGGCCCACCGCCGAGCAGCGGGCCGTAATCCATCGGTTCGAAGGCAAGTTGCTGGCCGTTTTCGGCAAGCAGGCTTTCGATTTCGGCCAGCGGCGTGCCGGCTTTTGCCGACAGCACCAGTTCGGCCGGCTCGTAAAGCATGACGCCGGAGAGTCTGGAAAGGTCGAGCGTATGCTCACTCTGCTGCGGCCGGCCGATACCGCGCTTGGAGCCGTGGCCGAGGATTTCGAGCGGGGATTCCTCTGCGGCTGCCCAAGCGACGGTGGATAGGGTTTCCGCGGCTGTGGACGGGGTGAAGGTGGTCATGGGACGGACGCGGCATTTGCAAATGCGGGAACGTCGCGTTCCTTCGCGCCCCCCTCTGTCCTGCCGGACATCTCCCCCTCAAGGGGGGAGATCGGACGTCGCGTCTGGCTTCGCCAATCGTCAATATTGAAAGAAAGTTGAGGCGTGCAAGCTGCCAATCTCCCCCCTTGAGGGGGAGATGTCCGGCAGGACAGAGGGGGGTGTTCAAGTGCTGTCATCCCCTCAAAACCTCGGAATGTCCGGAAACGCCACTTGCCCGCGATGCACGTGCATCCGCCCGAGCTCGGCGCATCGCCTCAATTGCGGGAAGACCTTGCCGGGATTCAAAAGATGGTTGGGGTCGAAGGCGCATTTGACGCGCATCTGCTGGTCGAGGTCGATCTGGTTGAACATTTCCGGCATCAGGTCGCGCTTCTCGACGCCGACCCCGTGCTCGCCGGTCAGCACGCCACCGACCTTGACGCAGAGCCGCAATATGTCAGCGCCGAAACTCTCCGCCTTGTGGAGTTCGCCCGGCACGTTGGCGTCATAGAGGATGAGCGGGTGCAGATTGCCGTCGCCGGCGTGGAAGACATTGGCGACGCCGAGCCCGTATTTCTCCGACAGTTCGTGCATGCCGGCGAGCACGCGCGGCAGTTCCTTGCGCGGGATGGTGCCGTCCATGCAGTAGTAGTCGGGCGAGATGCGGCCGACCGCCGGGAACGCCGCCTTGCGGCCGGCCCAGAAGCTCAGCCGCTCCTGTTCCGATTGCGACGTGCGGCATGTGGTCGAGCCGTTCCTAAAAGCAATGGCTTCGACTAGGCCGATCAGGTGGTCGACCTCGACACCCGGCCCGTCCAGCTCGACGATCAGCAGCGCCTCGACATCGAGCGGATAGCCGGCCTGGACGAAATCCTCGGCGGCGTGGATGGCCGGACGGTCCATCATCTCCATGCCGCCCGGAATGATGCCGGCGCCGATGATGTCGGCAACGCATTGGCCGGCCTGCTCGCTGGTCGGGAAACCGATCAGCAGGGCACGCGCCGTCTCCGGCTTCTTCAGGATGCGTACGGTGACCTCGGTTACGACGCCGAGCAGTCCTTCGGAGCCGGTCATGACGCCGAGCAGGTCGTAGCCTTCCGCGTCGAGATGGCTGCCGCCGAGGCGCACCACCTCGCCATTCATCAGCACCATCTCGATGCCGAGCACATTGTTGGCGGTGAGACCGTATTTCAGGCAGTGCACGCCGCCGGAATTTTCCGCGACATTGCCGCCGATCGAGCAGGCGATCTGGGAGGATGGATCGGGGGCGTAATAGAAACCCTCCTGCTCGACGGCGGTGGTGATGCCGAGATTGGTGACGCCGGGCTGGGCGACGACGACGCGGTTCTGAAAATCGATCTCGAGGATGCGGTTGAAGCGGCTCATTACCAGCAGCACCGCGTCTTCGAGCGGCAGCGCACCGCCGGAGAGCGAGGTGCCGGAGCCGCGCGGCACGACGCGGATGTTGCGGTCGCTGCAATATTTCAGCACCCGCGAGACCTGGGCCACGGTTTGCGGCAGTACAACGACGAGCGGCAATTGCCGGTAGGCGGTGAGCCCGTCGCTCTCGAAGGCGCGCATTGCATTGGCGGCGTCGACGACGCCCTCGCCCGGCACGATGATGCGCATATCGGCGACGATCTCGTCGCGCCGGCGCATCGTGGTGTCGTCTGGTTTCGGCATGGCAAGGCCGGACATCGACAGCCTCCTTCGATCGACTGGTAAAAATCTTTTACCAGCGACCGCGGTCGGTTGCAAATGCCGCTTTGGCCGGGATGAGAGGCCTATGGCCGAGACAGCCTTCCGCAGCGGCAATCTGCCGCTGCGCCCCACACTACTCGCCCGGCTGCTTGCCTGGTTCGGAGTGCATGCGGCGGACGCGGCGCACGCCCCACCAGACGAGCACGATGGCGAGCGGCACCGAGGCGGCGGTGACCAGTTCCGGCGCGAAGGCATGGCCGAAGATCGAGGCGCCCTTGGCGACGTAGCCGATGAGGCCGACGACATAGTAGGAAACCGCGGCGACCGAGAGCCCCTCCACCGTCTGCTGCAGCCGCAATTGCAGGCGGGCGCGATTGTTCATCGATGCCAAAAGATCGCGGTTCTGCTTCTCGACCTCGACGTCGACCCAGGTGCGCAGCAGTGTGGTGGCACGGGTGAGCTTCGTCGACAGGTTGGCCTGACGCTCCTCGACCGAACGGCAGGTACGCATCGCCGGCGCCACGCGGCGCTGCAGAAAACCGCCCCAGGTGTCGTAGCCGGGCACCGCCTCTTCGTCGAGCGCCTCCAGCCGTTCGCGCACGATGCCGTCATAGGCGCGGCTGGCGCCGAAGCGGTAGAGGCTGGAGGCGGCATCGGCCTCCAGCTCGGCGGCCAGTTCGGTCAAGTCGGCAAGTAGCGTCTGGCTGTCGCGGGTCTCGGCAACCTTCATTTCCAACGTGGTCTGGGCCAGCCTGTCTTCGATGCGGCGGGCGCGACCGGACAGCGTCAGGGCCAGCGGCAGCCCAAGCATGGCCAGCGTGCGGTAGGTCTCGATGTCGATCAGCCGCTGCGACAGTGCCCCGGTGCGCGCCGGGGTCAGGCCGCGGTCGAGCACCAGCATGCGGGTCAAGCCGTCGCCATCCTGACGGAAATCGGTGATGATGGCCGCGTTGCCGCGCTCGACCAGCGAATAGC
This sequence comes from Mesorhizobium sp. M0701, assembly GCF_040320365.1. Lineage (NCBI taxonomy): Bacteria > Pseudomonadati > Pseudomonadota > Alphaproteobacteria > Hyphomicrobiales > Phyllobacteriaceae > Mesorhizobium > Mesorhizobium sp. M0701. The sequence continues at coordinate 40,505 of NZ_JAMYPO010000023.1, read as the reverse complement.
ACAGGCTGGTCGGGTCGAAGCCGGCGATCAGTTTTTCGTTCGCCGGCGTCCATTTGCGGATCTCTAGCCTGATGCCGGAAATCACCGTGCCCGGCGGCGAAAACCCGTTGCCGAAGGGTGTGTCTTCTTGCCCCCTGCCGTTTTCGGCGAGCGGGCCTTCCCAGAGATAGGTCGAGAATTCCGTGTGGCGTTCCCAGCGCAGCGAGCCCTTGCCCCATTTCATCGCGTGGTGGCGGGCGTGAGGATCGGGCGCGGCGATGCCGAGGCGTCGCGACAATTCGGAAAGCACGGCCTGATCGATCCCGGATCCAGCTTCGGTCATGAAGGAAAGCTGCACCAGCACGCGCGGCTTTTCGACCAGCGGCTGCGGCCGGGCGTGGACCTCGCCGAGCGCGCCCGGCCGACCTTCATGCGCCGGAAAGCCCATAACGGTGCCGCCCACGGCTTTGGCGCGCAGCTGGAATTCGAGGTTGGAAGGGTCGGCGTCTGGCACGGCTGGTCCCCCGGGCTTCTGTGAGCCCTTTGGCAATGATGTCCCTCTAGAGGCAATCGCCAGGGGACGCAAACGCCCAATTTAGCTGAAGATGATATGGCGCCGCGGCTGTGAAACGGACCCGGCCCCCGGCGAATTGGATAAATAATTTGACCAGTTGGCGACGCCGGCTTTATCTTGCGCGACATCGGTTCAACCCCCAGGCATCCCGTTTGAGCGACATTTTCTCCCGGATCGAGCATTCGCGCACCGCCGACGAGGTGGTGCAGCAGATCGAGAGCCTGATCCTCGAAGGCGTCCTGCGCACCGGCGACCGGCTGCCGGGCGAGCGCGAACTGGCGCGCCAGTTCGAGGTGTCGCGGCCGATCCTGCGCGATGCTTTGAAAGCCTTGGAAGGGCGCGGGCTGTTGACGACACGGCCAGGCGGCGGCACCCATGTCGCCGATGTCATCGGCCAGCTGTTCACCAAGCCGGTGACCGACCTGATCTCGATGCATCGCAAGGCGGTGACCGACTATCTGGAGTACCGCCGCGAGATCGAGGCGGTGGCGGCGGAATATGCGGCGCGGCGTGCCACATCGGACGATCTGGCGCTGCTCGACCGCATCATGGCACGTATGGACGAGGCGCACCGGACCGGCAATTTCGACGACGAGGCGGAAATCGACGTCGAGTTCCACCACGCGATCTGCGAATGCGCGCACAACATCATCCTGCTGCACACGCTGCGCTCCTGCTATCGGCTGCTGTCGGAAGGCGTGTTCCAGAACCGGCGGCTGGTGTTCAACGTGCCGGGCGCGCGCGAGGCGCTGCTTTCGCAGCACCGGGCAATCTATGCGGCGGTCAAGGCCGGCGATCCGGCCGCGGCGCGGCAGGCGGCGATGGACCACATCTCCTATGTCGAACGATCGATGGCCGAGGCCGAGCGCAGCGGCGACTGGCAGCGCGTGTCGCGGCTGAGGCTCAGGCAACGCTCCGAGCCCGGTGACGGTGAGGCGGCAAGAAAACAGCCGTAGGCACCGCCCAGAAAATTCAACGACGAAGCAGCGAAGAACCAGCGGAAAAAAGATCCATGAGCAGCATTCTCACCATCGCCGACCTCAAGGACCTGGCGCGCCGCCGCGTGCCGAAGATGTTCTTCGACTATGCCGATTCCGGCGCCTGGACCGAAAGCACCTACCGCGCCAACGAAGAGGATTTCCAGAAGATCAAGTTCCGCCAGCGCGTGCTTGTCGACATGGACAACCGCTCGCTGGAATCGACCATGATCGGCGAGAAGGTGACGATGCCGGTGGCGCTGGCGCCGACCGGCATGACCGGCATGCAGCATCCGGACGGCGAGATGCTGGCGGCCCAGGCGGCGGAAGAATTCGGTGTGCCGTTCACGCTGTCGACAATGAGCATCTGCTCGATCGAGGATGTCGCGTCGGTGACCAGGAAGCCGTTCTGGTTCCAGCTCTATGTGCTGCGCGACAAGGACTTCGTCTTCGATTTGATCGATCGCGCAAAAGCGGCGAAATGTTCGGCGCTGGTGCTGACGCTCGACCTGCAGATCCTCGGTCAGCGCCACAAGGATATCCGCAACGGGCTTTCGGCGCCGCCGCGGATGACGCCGAAGCACATCTGGCAGATGGCGACAAGGCCGCGCTGGTGCGTCGGCATGGCCGGGACCAAGCGCCGGAGCTTCCGCAACATCGTCGGCCATGCCAAGGGCGTCGGCGACCTCGCCTCGCTGTCGTCGTGGACGAAGGAGCAGTTCGATCCGCATCTGTCGTGGAAGGACGTCGCCTGGATCAAGGAGCGCTGGGGCGGCAAGCTGATCCTGAAAGGCATACTCGACAAGGAGGATGCGCTGATGGCGGCCAGGACAGGCGCCGACGCGATCATCGTATCCAACCATGGCGGCCGCCAGCTCGACGGCGCCTCGTCGTCGATCATGGCGCTCGAAGAGATCGCCGATGCCGTCGGCGACACGATCGAGGTGCATATGGACGGCGGCATCCGCTCCGGCCAGGACGTGCTCAAGGCGCTGTGCCTCGGCGCCAAGGGCACCTATATCGGCCGGCCTTTCCTGTATGGCCTCGGCGCACTCGGCAAGGAAGGGGTTACCAAGGCGCTGGAAATCATCCGCAAGGAGATGGACATAACGCTGGCTCTGTGCGGAAAGCGTCTGGTCACCGACATGGGCAAGGATCAGCTTCGGCGCTAAAGTCCCGTGACGGCATGACCACGGAGGCGACGCAGGCATTGACGGAGCCCGGCATCAGTTTCTACGAGGCGCGCGGACCGCAAGGCATGCGCCTTTACGCGATCGGCGATGTGCACGGCCGGCGCGATTTGCTGACCGCCATGCACCGGCGGATCGAGGCGGAGCTCAGTCAAAGGCCGTCGGCCGATTGGCGCGTGATCCATCTCGGCGACTATGTCGATCGCGGCCCGGACTCCAGGGGCGTCATCGATTTCCTGATCGACGCGCAAAAACGCGATCCGCGTCACCTGATGCTCGCCGGAAATCATGATCTCGGCTTTCTCGATTTTCTCGATGTCCCCGATCCGGACGGGCTGTTCATGCGCTATGGCGGCATCCAGACGGCGCTATCGTATGGTGTCTCACTCGGTGGGAGCAGCGCCTGGTTTGGCCGCGCCGATGCGGCATTGCGGCAAGGGCACGCCGCGCTGGTCGAGGCGGTGCCGCAGAACCATGTCGAGTTCCTGCGCTCGCTGCCCTTCTCAGTGACGTTCGGCGACTTCTTCTTCTGCCATGCCGGCATCCGGCCCGGCGTTGCGCTGGAAAGCCAGAGCCGGCAGGACCTGATCTGGATCCGCGAGGTCTTCCACGACCACACCGGCCTTCATCCCAAGATCGTGGTGCACGGCCATACGCCGGTGCCCAAGGCCGAGATCACCGGGAACCGCGTCAATGTCGACACCCTCGCCTGGCAGTCGGGAAACCTCACCGCGCTCGTGGTGGACGGCGCGGACAAGCATATCCTGACAGTGACGGGTGAGCGGGCATAGGTAAGGCGTGGAGTTATGTGCAGAGGGTCTAGCGAAGCGCCGCGGTGACGCCGTAGCCGTCGACGGCATTGTGGTCGTTGGCCGCGTCGGCGGAATAAATGCCGAGGCCGCACAAGACGATGGCCGACAACATGGCAAAGGACAAAAAGGCTGCTTTCACGGACGTCATCTCTTGTTGAGCTTCCTGCATCTAGGCACGAGCGGGTTACCAATGCGTTGAAACGCAAAATACGTCGCAAATGTCTGACGGTTTCGCGCTTCTAGGCATGTTCTGTATCGGCGGTGTGTCGCGCGGGTCACAGGAAAGGTTCATCGCGGTTGCACGCAAGATGCAGAGCGGGCGCCTTTTAGGCTGGCGGACAGACACAGGCCAAGGATGAAACGCGTTATCCCCGGCGGATTTGCCGCCGCGTGCCAAATATGCAACGTCGCCAAATACGTTGACTATATGGGCCGTCAGATCGTCGCCACCCAGGCGCGGGCGATGGCCAGGCCGGCGGCATCGGCTTGCGGTCCGTTGCGGGCCAATTCCTCGTCGAGCCGGACGGCCCAATCCGGATGGCGTTCGGCGATCAGCGGTGCGAAGGACGTGCTCCAGTCGCGAACCATCGGCCGGTCGGCCTCGAAATGGAACTGGAAGCCGTAGACGGCGCGGCCGATGCGGAACGCCTGGTTCTCGGCGACGGCATTGCCTGCCAGCCGCACGGCAGTCTCGGGCAAGACAAAGGTGTCGTCGTGCCATTGGAAGATCGGGAATTTTTCGGGCAAGGCGGCGAGCACCGGATCGGCCTGCGCCGCCGCAGTGAGCGCGACCTCGTGCCAGCCGAACTCCGACGCGCCGCCGATCTGGTTCTCGCCGCCAAAGGCGCGCGCGACCAACTGGCTGCCGAGGCAGATACCAAGCACCGCGCGATCCCTCTCGGCAAAGTCGCGTGTCAGATCGAGCAGACCCGGAAAATAAGGACAGAGCTCGTCGTCCAGCGCATTCTGGGCGCCGCCGAGCACCACCATGGCGTCATGCCCGCCGCTATCTTGCGGCAGCGCGTCGCCGCAGTAGGGACGGCGCAGGTCGATAGCGGCACCCGCCTCGACAAGGGCCGCGCCGATCTGGCCAAGGCCCTCATTGTCGAAGTTCTGGACAACCAAGACCCGCATCGAAACCTGCTGACATGAAATTGATGCAACGAGCGATATCATGGCGCCAGCATTGCAGCCAACAGGGAACGCCTATGCCACTGCAAAACCGGATCGACCCGTTCGGCACCATCCATGCCGTGCCGGAGCGCGGCCTGTTCATGGGCAATCGCGGCATCATTCACGACCCCGAGACGAGAACGCTGTTGAAGAAGCGCTGGGCGCTGCAAGCCTGGATCATCTGCGTCTGCGAATTCGGCAACGTGCGGCGCGAGCCGATGGGGCGCAACCGGGCTGGCGGCAAGGCCGGCTGGACCGAGCTGTTTTTCCTCGACGAGGTGACGGCGCTTGCCGCCGGCCACCGTCCCTGCTTCTTCTGCCGGCGCGAGCGGGCCAGGGATTTTGTCCGGCGTTTCGGCGACGCCTGCGGCATTGCCGAGCCACGCGCGCCGCAACTCGACAAGCGCCTGCACAAGGAGCGCCTGGCATCGGGCGGGCGGGCGACGAGACTGGAACCGGAAGCGCTTGCGGACTTGCCGGACGGCGCAATGATCTCGTCAGGAAACAGGGCGTTCGTCCTGTTTGATGGCGCCGCGCTGCCCTGGAGTTTCGGCGGTTATGGCGAACCGGTGGGGTTCGGCGGTTTTACCGACGGTCCAATCCGCCTGCTCACGCCAGCGACAACTGTTTCGGTGCTGCAGAAAGGCTACGAGCCTGTCTGGCATCCTTCCGCCGAGGCTTGACGCCGAGGGTGACGTTGCCGCATTCCTCGGCGATGCGCGCCAATTACAAGATGCAGCGGCTGTTCGTGCCGGACGGGCTTGGACCGGACATCGAGTTCGACGTCGGCCCGCAGCAGAGCCATTATCTCTCGCACGTGCTGCGGCTCGGCGAAGGCGCCGAAATTCTGGTCTTCAACGGGCGCGACGGCGAATGGTCGGCGGCGATCGCCATGAAGTCGAAGAAGGCGTTGCGCCTGAAGTTGCTGGCATTGCAGCGGCCGCAGCCGCCGTTGCCCGATCTCGTCTATTGCTTCGCGCCGCTGAAGCAGGGGCGGCTCGACTACCTCGTGCAAAAGGCGGTCGAGATGGGCGCCGGCATCCTGCAGCCGGTCATCACCCAGCATACGCAAGTGGCAAAACCCGGCATCGAGCGCCTGCGCGCCAATGTCGTCGAGGCGGCCGAACAATGCGGCATATTGGCGGTGCCGGAGCTGCGCGAAGCGGAAAAATTCGAACGCCTGCTCAGCAACTGGGACGGCGAGCGGCGGCTGATCTTCTGCGACGAGGATGCATCGACCAACAATCCCCTGCCGGCATTGCAGGCGGTGCGGGAGAGAAAGCTCGGCCTGCTGGTCGGACCGGAGGGCGGCTTTTCCGACGAGGAACGCAAGATGCTGAGAGCGCTGCCTTTCGTTACCGCGATTCCGCTCGGGCCGCGCATCCTGCGAGCGGATACGGCGGCGGTGGCGGCACTGGCGCTGATCCAGGCGACAATCGGCGATTGGTGATCAATTCCAATTACCCGCTGGCTCAGGATTTTTCGCTTGATCGGCTACTGACATTTCGTCCATCTAGCGCCGGCAGCGGCCGCGTGTCCTTTCGGGCGCGCAAAGGACGCTGTAGCATTTGATTGGGCACCTGATCCGTTCCGAAAATCGAAGCCGATTTTCAGGGTCATGTGCGGAGGGCTCCTATGGCGCGCGATACAACCGATTTCCGGCCGATAGAAAGCGTCGACGAACTCGTCGAGCACCTGGCCGAAGGCAACAAGCCGCGCGACAAATGGCGCATCGGCACCGAGCACGAGAAATTCCCGTTCTATGTCGACGGCAATGCGCCGGTGCCCTATGGCGGCGAGCACGGCATCCGCGCCATCCTCGAAGGCATGCAGGACAAACTCGGCTGGGACCCGATCATGGATGCCGGCCGCATCATCGGACTGGTCGAGCCGACCGGCCAGGGCGCGATCTCGCTGGAGCCCGGCGGCCAGTTCGAACTGTCCGGCGCGCCGCTGGAGACGATCCACCAGACCTGCCGCGAAGGCAATGCGCATCTGGCGCAGGTGCGCGAGATCGCCGAACCGATGGGCATTCGTTTTCTCGGCCTTGGCGGCAGCCCGAAATGGTCGCTGGCCGAGACGCCGAAAATGCCGAAATCGCGCTACGAGATCATGACCCGCTACATGCCCAAGATCGGCACCAAAGGTCTCGACATGATGTACCGGACCTGCACCATCCAGGTGAACCTCGACTTCGAAAGCGAAGCCGACATGCGCCGCAAGATGCAGGTGTCGCTGAAGCTGCAGCCGCTGTCGACGGCGCTGTTTGCCAACTCGCCCTTCACCGAAAGCCGGCCGAACGGCTTGCAGAGCTGGCGCGGCGAGATCTGGCGCGACACCGACAATCAGCGCTCCGGTCTGCTCGAATTCTGCTTCTCGCCCGATTTCGGCTTTGCCGATTATGTCGAATGGGCGCTCGACGTGCCGATGTATTTCGTCATCCGCGACGGCCAGTATCACGACATGACGCACATCACCTTCCGCCAGTTCATGGCGGGCGCCGCCCGCCATGAACTGCCGGACGGGCTGCCGACGATGGGCGACTGGGCAAACCATCTGTCGACGCTGTTCCCCGACGTGCGGCTGAAGCGCTTTCTCGAAATGCGCGGCGCCGATGGCGGGCCGTGGCGGCGCATCTGCGCGCTGCCGGCCTTCTGGGTCGGGCTGCTCTACGATGCGGCTGCGCTCGACGCCGCCGAGGCGCTGACCTCGAGCTGGAGCTATGACGAAGTGCTGGCAATGCGCAACGCGGTGCCGGAACAGGGCATTTCGGCGCCCTTCCGCAACACGACATTGCGCGAGATCGCCCGCGACGTGCTCGTCATCTCGCGCATGGGACTGAAGAACCGCGGCCGCAAGAACCGCGACGGCTATGACGAGACGTCGTTCCTCAACACGCTGGACGAGGTCGTCGCGCGTGGCACCACCAGCGCCGAAGAGATGCTCTCGGCCTACCACACACGCTGGGGCGGCTCGATCGAGCCGGTGTTCATGGAATACGCGTATTAACGCTTCGCTATCCGCTTGGCCGATGGTCCGGCAAATTCGCTTCAATCAGTGATGGAAACGAACTAGGCTTCTCCAACGAGGATTTTCCCGGAGGAGAAAACAATGCCTTCCTTGTTCGATATTCTGGCACAGGCCCAGAACGGCAACGGCATGCAGGCGCTGGCCCAGCAGTTCGGGCTTTCGCAGCAGCAGACGCAGGCGGCGGTCGCGGCGCTGCTGCCGGCCTTTTCGCAGGGGCTGAAGCGCAACACGGCGGACCCTTATGGGCTCGGCTCCTTCATGACGGCGATGGCCAGCGGCCAGCACGCCAAATATTTCGAGGATGCAAGCCGGGCCTTCTCGCCGCAGGGCCTCGATGAAGGCAACGGCATTCTGGGCCATTTGTTCGGCTCGAAGGATTTGTCGCGGGCCGTCGCCAGCCAGGCCGCGCAGGCGAGCGGCGTCAGCCAGCAGGTGTTGCAGCAGATGCTGCCGGCAATCGCCTCGATGATGATGGGCGGGCTATTCAAGCAGACCACCAACCAGCTAGGCGGGCAGATGCATGCGGCAGGCGGTGGCGGCAATCCGCTTGGCGAGCTCATCGAGCAGATGATGCGGCAGGCTGGCGGCGGCAGCCAGGCACCGACCCCTCAGCCTGCAGGCCCCACGGATAACCCGCTCGGCAAGGTGCTGCAGGATATGTTCGGCGGGCAGCAGCCGCAACAGACGCAGAGCCCTTACGGCGACAATCCGCTGGGCAAGGTGTTGCAGGACATGTTCGGCGGCGGGCAGCAGCCACAAAGCCAGCCGCAACAGACACAGAACCCTTATGGTGACAATCCGCTCGGCAAGGTGCTGCAGGATATGTTCGGCGGCGGTGCACCACAGCCACAGCAGCCGCAGAACCAACCCCAGCAGACACAGAACCCTTATGGTGACAATCCGCTCGGCAAGGTGCTGCAGGACATGTTCGGCGGTGGCGCACAACAGTCTCAGCCGCGTCAGGCGCCGCAGCAACCCCAGGCGCCGCAGCCGCAGGCCAATCCGAGCGGCAGGCCGAGAAATCCGTTTGACGACCTGTTCGGCAAGATGTTCGAGACAGGCGCCCAGCAGCGCGACGACTACCAGAAAGGCATGGAGTCGATCTTCGACCAGTTCAAGCAGGGCATGGGCCGGCGCTAGACCAGACACCGGCAACCAATCATCAGTGCCGCCCAAAAAAGAAAGCCCGGTCCTGGGAGGACCGGGCAGCGCGCAGGCTGGCCGGGGGATCCGGCAGGGAGTGGGGAGCCTGCGTAACTTGGTGGCGTCGTGCCTCAAAAAGGTTCAACGCGCCCGAACGGCGAAACCACGCGATCACGCCACCTTGCGGGCAATATCCTCGATCGTTTCGGCGCGCTCGATCGCGATGACGCGAAGCCTTTCGGTCGGATCGCGGCCAAAGGGTACACCGACAGCGACGTGCAGGTCGGCGCGGGTCAGGCCGATGTCGGCGAGCTCGGCATCCGACATCTCGCCGAGGCGATAAAAGGCGCGGCGGTTTTTCCAGGCGCGGTAAACATTGGCAGCGGCGTTGGCCACGCGCGTCGCAACGGCCGGACGCGAAGTGATGCGCGAGGTCTCGGTAGCGAAATCAAACGTAGCCATGTCGGTCTCCTTCACATTCGGACGGGCGAAACCGGTCGATCGGGCGCTGGCGAAAGCGGCCGTTCCGGCTTCGATTCACATGCCTTCATGTGGACAATGCGAATTTGCCATGGCCCGATTGATTAATCCAACGAATGTTTCTAATCTTTAGCATCAGCATCAATGATGGATTAGGCCAATGAAAGCGCCGCTCGATCTCGATCAGTTGCAGACCTTCATCTCGATTGTCGACACCGGCAGCTTTACCCGCGCGGCGGAAGCGGTGCATCGGACCCAGTCTGCGGTGTCGATGCAGATGCGGCGGCTGGAGGAACGGATCGGCAAGCCGCTGTTCGAAAAAGACGGCCGCACCAACAGGCTGACCGAGGAAGGCGACAGACTGCTCTCCTACGCAAGGCGGCTGCTCTATCTCAACAAGGAAACACTGGCCGCCTTCGACGACCGCCGGCTCGAAGGCACCATCCGCATCGGCACGCCGGACGATTATGCCGATCGCTTCCTGCCAGAGATCATGGCGCGGTTTGCCCGTTCCAACCCGCATGTCGAACTGACCGTTATCTGCGAACCGACGCCGGGACTGGTCGAACACATCAAGCGCGGCAATCTCGACCTGGCGCTGGTGACGCACAACGACGCGCGTGGCCAGTCGGAAGTGGTGCGGCGCGAACCGCTGCTGTGGGTTACCTCGGCCAACCATGCGACGCATGAGCAGCCGATCCTGCCGATGGCCTTCGGCCGGCCGAACTGCATCTGGCGGCGGGCCGCCGCCGACGTGCTCGATCAGCAGAGCCGCGACTATCGCATCCTGTTCACCAGCTTCTCTGCCACCGTCATCGCAGCCGCGGTGCTTTCCGGTCTGGCGATCTCGGTGCTGCCGGAATGCGCCCTGCGGCCCGGCATGCGGGTGCTGGGCGAGGCCGACGGTTTCGGCGCCCTGCCCGATTGCCGCATCGGCATCATGCGCGGTCAGACCTCGCGGCCGGAGATCGTCGACGCGCTTGCGCGCCACATTTCGGAGAGCCTCGACAATATTTCCGTGCCACTCGGCGAGGAGACCGGCACGTTCGATTTCGCCGCCCTCGCCTTCGCCAAGATGAAGCGGACCAAGCCGAACCAGATCCTGCCGGGCTGGTGATCGCGCGATTGGGGCGGACATCGAACACGGCCGCCTTGACGCCGGCCAGCAATCGTCCCCCAATCGGCCGATGAGCGACGCAGCATCCGAATCACGCACCAACGCCACCGAATATACGGTGAGCGAAATTTCCGGCGCGCTGAAGCGTACGGTCGAGGACGTCTTCGGCAATGTACGGGTGCGCGGCGAGATTTCCGGCTATCGCGGACCGCATTCCTCCGGCCATGCCTATTTCTGCCTGAAGGACGATCGCGCGCGGCTCGACGCCGTGGTGTGGAAGACCACGATGAGCCGGCTGAAATTCCGTCCAGAGGAAGGCATGGAGGTGATCGCCACCGGCCGGCTCACCACCTATCCCGGAAAGTCGAACTACCAGATCGTTATTGACAATCTCGAGCCGGCCGGTGCCGGTGCGCTGATGGCGCTGCTGGACGAGCGCAAGCGCCGGCTGCAGGCCGAAGGCCTGTTCGACGCGGCACGCAAGCGGCGTCTGCCGTTCATGCCCTGCGTCATCGGCGTCATCACCTCGCCGACAGGCGCCGTCATCCGCGACATCATCCACCGCATCAAGGATCGGTTTCCACTGCACGTGCTGGTCTGGCCGGTGCGGGTGCAGGGCGAGACGGCTGGTGCGGAAGTGACCGCTGCCGTCAACGGCTTCAACGCACTGCCATGGGACGGCGCCATCGCGCGGCCCGATCTGTTGATCGTGGCGCGCGGCGGCGGCAGCCTGGAGGATCTGTGGGGCTTCAATGACGAAGCGCTCGCCCGGGCCGTCGCCGCTTCGGGCATTCCGGTGATTTCCGCGGTCGGCCACGAGACCGACTGGACATTGATCGATCTGGCGGCGGATGTACGGGCGCCGACGCCGACAGGCGCCGCCGAGATCGCCGTGCCGGTCAAGGTCGACCTCGAAGCGACGCTTGCCGGCCTTGGCGCGCGGTTGAAGACCGCACTGTCGCGCAATTTCGAACGCAAGCGGCAGGCGGCACGCGCGGCCGCCCGTGCGCTGCCCTCGCCCGACCAGTTGCTGGCGCTGCCACGGCGGCGCTTCGACGAGGCGACGAGCCGGCTCGGCCGGGCGCTGTCGGTCAGCGTCGAGCGCAAGCGAGCCAGGCTTCTGGGGCAGCGGCTGACGCCGGCGACTTTGTCGCGGCGCATGAACGAAGCCCGCACTCTGACGCGCCGCGACCTCGCCCGTGCGCAAGCGGCTTTCTTCGCCATCGTGCGCGAGCGTCGAGCGCGGTTTTCGCGCACGGCGACTAGACTGTCACCGGCGCCGATCGCAAGACGGCAGAAACTGCAAGGCGATGCCCTGCTGGCGCTGACGCGGCGTCAGGACCAGGCAATTTCGCGGCGGCTGGACCGTCTGCGTGGAAAACTGACGCAGGCAGACCGGCTGCTGGCGACGCTCTCGCACAAGGCCGTGCTGGCGCGAGGCTTCGCGCTGGTCAAGGATGCGGACGGCGCGGTGGTCAAGCATGCGGCGGAAGTGGTGTCGGGAATGGCGCTTTCGCTGGAGTTCGCCGACGGCACCGCCGATGCAGTCGCCATCAGTGGCACGGCGCGGCCGAAGACGGTTGCCAAGCCCGCGGCCAAGCTCAAGGCGCCGGGCGGCCAAGGTTCGCTTTTCTGAGGAAAAAATGACCGACCCGCATCTTGCGACGCCCTCGGGCAAACTGCGCGCCCGCGCCTTCGCGATCCCATTCGATGGCACGCCAGGCCGCTTCAATGCCATCACCGATGTGCCCGGCGTGACGGTCGGCTATACGACGCTGATCTCAGGGGACGGGCCGCTCGTCGTCGGCAAGGGTCCGGTACGCACCGGCGTGACCGCGATCCTGCCACGGCCCAGAGACGAGTTGGCCGTCCCTGCGTTTGCCGGCGTGTTCAGCGCCAATGGCAATGGCGAACTGACCGGCTCACATCTGATAGAGGAACTCGGAGCGTTCAATCTTCCCATCACCATCACCAACACCCATTCCTGCGGCGTCAGCCGCGACGCAACGTTGCGCTGGATGCAGACAGTGCTGCCGCAATCGCTCGACAGCGCCTGGGCTCTGCCGGTGGCGGGCGAGACTTATGATGGCTTCCTGAATGATATCAACGGCCACCATGTGGGCTTCGAGCACGTGTTTTCCGCGCTCGAAACGGCTGAAAGCGGGCCGATCGAAGAGGGCAGCGTCGGCGGCGGCACCGGCATGATCACCTTCGGCTTCAAGGCGGGATCGGGCACATCCTCGCGCAGCGTCGACTGGAATGGAGAGCATTTCACGATCGGCTGCTTCGTCCAGTCGAATTTCGGTACACGGCGAAACCTCGTGATCCGTGGCATCAGAGCCGGAGCGGAACTCGCCGAACCGGCGACCCGGGACAACACGCCGCGAGCGGAAAAGAGCTCGATCATCGCGATCGTCGCCACCGATGCGCCATTCATGCCGCATCAGTTGAAAAGACTGGCGAAACGCGTGCCGCTCGGCGTGGCGCTGACCGGCGGCTATGGATACAATTCGTCCGGCGATATCTTTCTGGCCTTCAGCACGGCCAATCCCGACGCGGCGCGCGGCGCGGCCGGCAAATTGGTCAGCGCCGGCTACATACCGGATGCCGACATCAACCCGTTCTTCGACGCCGTCGTTCAGAGCGTGGAGGAAGCGATCCTCAACGCACTGGTCGCCAATGAAGACATGACCGGGCGCGACGGCAATTTCGTGCCGGCATTGCCGAAAGAGTGGCTCAAGGAGAGATTTGGCAAGGCTGCGCGGCGATAGGACCGCGCAACTGCATCAGACAGGCATTGTTCGCCCGGCAGGTTTTGCCGGGGCGGTCCGTCAGCCGGCAGGCTTGTTGGAATTCTGCTCGTCCTGGTCGGCCTCGGCCGCCTCTTCGAGCCTCGAAGCAATGAGCTCCTGAATGTCGCCGACCTCTTCCTGGATATCCTCCAGGGGTATGCCGGCTTCGGCAGCCTTGGCCGCACATTCCCTGGCGAGGGTCTCGGCCTGCTTCTCGATTCTGGCTGGCGAGGGCTGGCAGTGGACTTTTTCGCCGATCCACCCGCGCAAGAACTCGATCGCGTGTTCACTCATACTGCTGTTTCCCTAGCGGCTATGCCGGTTGGTAATCATAAACGTCGGCATCTTCGAAAAGATGCGTGCTGCCATTCGAGCCGAGTCGGCTTCGCCCGGCAAGCCGAACTTGTCCGAGGTCCACAGAGCTGAAGGGAATGGAGGGTTCAAGGAGCACGTTCTAGTTCTTGAGGACTGATTCTCTCGACGAAACTCGTTCGACCCGCGCTATTGTTTCTATTCGCTTTTTTTCGGTTTTCAAGCCGTTTTAGATCACAATAGATGTCGCAATGACTAGCACATTTACCGCGCTCTCGCCGGCACCATGTAAGAGGCGAGCCGTCAAAGCCGCCGCTATATAGTGACAACCATTTGCAATGTCGACTCTGCTCGCGATCCTGCTTCTTTCCGCCGCGCTTGCTGGGACATATGTGGTGGTGGCGAGGCTTGCGGTGCAAACTGCCGAGCGCCTCATGCAAGGCGTGCAATAGCGCCTTGTGGAACCCTGAAGTGCTTTTCTCAGGGTGGCTCTCTACCGCTGGCGGTAAAGGATCATGCCGGCATGATAGAGGACGCCTTCGACGAACTCACCATCCGCGGTGAAGCCCGTATCGTCCCAGTATTCTATGTGGCTGCCGTGCACTTCATAGCGTCCCCGATAGGCGCTCTCGCGGTCACCGCGCGCTTCGTCATAACGGCCGTTCGGCAGGAGTTCGTGCCTGATATGGCGATCCTCGGTGACCCACATTCCGACATAGGGATGATCTTGGTGCGGCATTGGTTCCTCCGCAAGGATTGGAGTTGAAGGAAGGGTCAGGCCGGTTGGAGCTACAGCAACGGCAATACCCGTAAGCACTGCGGCCAAAGTGGATCGCATCAATGCGCCGCCTTCGTCGGACGCACGACGATCTCGTTGACGTCGACATCGTCGGGCTGTTCGATTGCGTAGCGCACTGCCCTGGCGATTGCATCGGGTTGCAGGGCAATAGCACGCCAGGTTTTCATGGCGGCGGCAGCGGCTTCGTCGGAGATCGTGTTCGCCAGCTCGCTTTCCACCACGCCAGGATGAATGCAGGTTACGCGGATATCGTCACTCTCCTGGCGGAGCCCATCGGAAATCGCGCGGACAGCGTATTTCGTTGCGCAATAGACGGCAGCCGTGGGCGAGACGGCCAGTGCGCCGATGGAACCGATATTGATGATGTGACCGGAGCCGCGTGCCGTCATCTCCGGCAGAACCGCCGCGACGCCGTACAGAACACCCTTGATGTTGACGTCCACCATCAGCTCCCATTCGTCGATCTTCATGGCTGCGATGGCCGACAGCGGCATGACGCCCGCATTGTTGACGATGACATCGACCTGGCCCCATTCGGCCCGGGCGGCATCGGCGAATGCTGCGACATCCTCCCTCCTGGTGACGTCGAGCGCTCGCACGCGAACCGTTCCACCAGCTGCCTCGATTTCGGCCGCAAGCGCTTCAAGGCGGTCGGTGCGGCGTGCGCCGAGCATCAGCTTCGCACCTGCCGCGCCAAGCTCGCGGGCAATGCCAGCGCCGATGCCGCTGGAGGCACCGGTGATCAGAACAACTCTGTTCATGGTCATCGAGATGATCCTTTTGGTTCTGTGATTATTTTCACGATGTGAAGGGATGGCGTGCGGTGCGTCAGCCTTATTTGGGCTCACTGGGCGGTGTAGCCGCCATCGACCAGAAGCAAGGCCCCGGTGATGAAGCTGGATGCCGGCGAGGCAAGAAAGGCGATGGCCTCGGCAACTTCTTGCGGCTGGCCGATCCGGCCGATTGGATGCGCGCCGCCGAAGCTGCGCAGCATCTCCCGGCCATTCTCCACCACGCCTTCCATGATGTCGGTTTCGATCACGCCAGGGGCAACGGCGTTGCAGCGAATGCCCATGCGCCCGTATTCGATCGCGATCACCTTGGTCAGCTGTGCGACAGCCGCCTTGGAGGAGGCATAGGCCGCCTGCGTCTCGAAGGCCGCGACGGCCGAGATCGACGAGACATTGACGATCGCGCCGCTACCGCCGGCGGCCATCAATTCCACTGCGGCACGGGCAGTGACGAAGCTGCCGCGCGCGTTGATCTGCAGGATGCGGTCATAGTCGTCGACCGAGGTCTCAGTCAGTCGTTTGTTGAGCGTGCGACCGGCATTGTTCACGACGATGTCGAGTCGACCGAAGCGCTTCGCGGCGAGTTCGACCGAGCGTCTGGCCAGATCCTCGTCGGCGACATCGCCGACCAGGGTCGCCACATCCTCGGCTTCCAATTCGCGTACGCTGTCGCTGAGATCGCTCGCCACGATCCGGGCGCCCCGCGCCCGCAGCAGTTCCGCCGTGCAGCGGCCGATGCCGCGTGCCGCGCCGGTCACGAGGGCGACTTTTCCATCCAGGTCCCAGGAGGAAGGGAGTGATGTCATGGGATATCTCCTTGTCGGTCGGCTTCGGCTTGGATCGGGAGGATCAAGCCTTCTTGCCGTTGCGACAGAGATAGAGCCATGGCATTGTCGCGATAACCCGCCTGCCGTTAACCTCGATGGTAAGTTTGACTAACCAATGGGACATCGATCTCAATGCAATTGTCGTCTTCGTCGCCGTGGCCGAGGAACGCAATTTTCGCGCTGCGGCAGACCGGTTGGGCGTGACGCGCTCAGCGGTCAGCCAGAGCATCCTCAGGCTTGAACAGCGCCTTGGCATCGCATTGCTGCAGCGCACGACACGCAGCGTCAACCTGACCGAAGCGGGCGAGCGCCTGCTGGCGAGCGTCGCACCGGCGATCGCCGACGTGAACGCGGCAATCGAAGCCACCACGGAGTTTCTGGACCGCCCGCGCGGCCGCCTGCGGATCGCGGTTTCGTCGATCGCAGAGGCCTTTCTGTCAGGACCGTTGCTGGCGTCCTTTGCAGAAAGGTTTCCCGAGGTGCATCTGGATATTGTGGTCACCGACGAGGAATTCGACATCGTTGCCGAAGGCTATGATGCGGGAGTGAGGCTCGGCGAAGTGATCGAGCAGGACATGATTGCCGTGCCGGTATCGGGCGATCAGCGGCAGATGGCCGTCTGCGCCCCGCGCTATCTCGAAAAGTTCGGAGCACCCGCCCATCCGCGCGAGCTTGTGGCACATCGATGTATCGGCTGGCGGCCGGCGCCGGGAGTTTCGCCCTATCGGTGGGAGTTCGGCGAGGACGGGCGCGAGTTCGACGTGGCGGTTGCGCCCGAGATCACTACCAACGACATGTGGCTGATGATCCGGCTGGCCGTTGCAGGCGCCGGGATCACGTTCGGCATGGCCGATACATTCCGCCCCTGGCTCGACCGCGGCGAGCTCGTGCCAATCCTCGACGGCTATTTTCCGCCGTTTGCGGGTTTCTATCTTTATTTCCCCAGCAGACGGAATATCGCGCCGAAGCTGAGAGCCCTCGTGGATCACCTGCGCGGCGCGCGTCAGGCGCGGGACCGTGGGTGAGCGCTACGGGATCGTAGTGAACGCTCGGCGCTATTGGTCAGAAGCCTGGCTGAAAGCTGAATGGTACCGTTGGCTGGGATCGAACCAGCGACCTCCGGATCCACAATCCGGCGCTCTAACCATCTGAGCTACAACGGCACGTTTGCCTGAGCGGGATCGAGATGAAACGTTCGGGACCCGCTCTGTCGTTCGGCGATGCGTCCATACGGGCTATCGGAGTTTAATTCAAGGCTTTTGGCAAGGCAAAAGACTGCTTCCCAGCGCAAGCTTTCGCCGGACAAAGAAAAGGCCGGCGGGAGGAGGTGCCGGCCTTTTCCTGTTACGAGCCAGCGGGAGGAGGTGCTGGCTGGTCACCCCGGTGAGCAGAGGGAGGAGGTTCCACCCGCCGGGTATTCACTTAAACCACTATATCGCACATCTATTTGTCTGACGAAATGCGACCTTTTGATGCATCGTCAAACTGTGCGCAAATATTAGGCGATCTTGATTTCTTTCACGGCCTTCTCGAAGGCGGTCTTGATCGGCTTGGATACGTCCTCGGCCGCCTTGGCAGCAACCGCCTGGAAGTCCTTAGCCTGCTCGACGGTCATTTCGACGCGCTTGCGCAGGAAAGCGGTCTGCAACTCGACGACTTCCGACAGCGACTTGGCGCCGATCAGCGCTTCGAAATGCGAGAAGCCGGCTTCGGCATTGGCGCGCAGGGCGGCGATGGTCTTGAGCGACAGGTCGCTGGAAACGGACTTGGCGGTCTCGTAGGTCGATTCTAGAGCCTTCTGGGTCTCCTCGGCGCCGGTCTTCAGCTTGGCGTAGGCCTCTTTCGACTGCTCAACGCCCTTTTCGGCGAAGGCACGGATCTGGTCGGTGGCCTTGGAAGCGTCGAAGCTCGGGAATTCAACGTTTTCGATCGTTTCAGCGGTCTTGGTCCTGGACATTTTCCATCCTTTTCAGCGGCAGCGGCTTTGACAAAATGCCGTCTTGTTCATCTATCATGGCAATATAAAGGCAAATTTTGTGCATTGCAACATGTTTGTTGCATCGCACCATAAAATATTTGGTTCGCGGCGTTAACCACGCGCCTAGAGATTCCGCTGGTTGCACGCTATGACTTGTGGACCTTCGCGCCGTCGGCTTTTATTAACAAAGCGTTAACCGCAAATTGCCCGCTCTGTGAGGGTCGCCAAGCGCATGCCGGCTGAAAACTACTCCTTCCTTGACGTCGCCGTGCTCGATGCCGTCCGCCGGCGCTTCGCCGCAGGCGACGCGATCGCCATTCTGTCGGCAGACCTCGAACAGGTGATCTGGGCCAACGGGCCCGGCGCGGCGGTATTCGGCTATCCGGACATCGGCGCTATCATCGGCGCCTCGGCAGGTTTGCCGCTGATCGCCCGGCGCCAGATCATGGCAACCAGCGGTTTTCCGCAGATCGGCCGCGACCGTGCCATCACGGTCCGGCTGGCGACCGGCCTGACCAGCCGCGCCGTCGGTTTCCTGGCCAGCGCGGTGACCATGCCCGATGGCGAGGAAGCAATCATGCTGGCGCTGCCGGCGGCGCAGACCGGCTCGCGAAGCGCCGCCGAGATCGCCGACCGCGCGATCGGTGGCTTTACGGAAGACGGCCACTACATCGCCTTTGTCGATGCCAAGGGCAATATCGACGCCGCATCGGACGGCTTTTCGGCGCTCGGCATCCGGCCTGAGACGCTGGCCGCGCTTGTCGCCGACGTGGCGAACGAGAGCGACCGCATCGTCAAGCGCCTGGTTCCGGGTGGGTCCAGCTCCTATCCCGCGGGCCTTGCCCGGCTGACGGAAGAGCGGCACCTGCTGGTGGTGATCGACGAGGACCGGCTTGACGGCGAGGCCCCCGATGGCGAGCGCGCCGGCGGGGAAACCGAGGCGGCAGCGGCACTGAGCGGTGGCGATCTTCCCCAGCCAACGGACCAGGACAACGAGCAGCCGATCGCCAGCACCGGCGCGGCGGAGATCGATCTTGCAGCGATGGAAGGCACCTCGGCATCGGCGGAGCACGAACCTGCCGACGCGGCCGACGATCACCGCACGGTAGGCGAAGCGCCGACGCAGCATGACCATTGGTACTTCAATGCCGGCGACGACGCGCAGGGGCCGCCCGGGGCAACTGCGTCCGGCAAAGTCGAGACCAGCCCGGACGCTTCGCAGGCCGGCGCGGATACTTCGCCGGAAAGCGCCGCAAAAGCCACCAAAGCCGCCTCCCCGGCCGAACACCGCGCTTCGGCGATCGATCGCACCGCCGCGCCCATGCGTTTCGTCTGGCGTACCGACGCGGAGGGCCGGTTCAGCGCCCTGTCGCCGGAATTTGCCGAGCTCGTCGGCAAGCCTGCAGCCGACGTGATCGGACGTCGCTTCGAGGATGTTTCGGCCGCCTATGGCCTCGATGCTTCTGGCGAGATTGCCGGCCTGCTTGAACGGCGCGACACCTGGTCCGGCCGCTCCGTGCTGTGGCCGGTCGCCGGCACCGATCTGAAGATACCCGTCGATCTGGCGGCGCTCCCGGTTTACAGCCGCAGCCGCGTTTTCGAAGGTTTTCGCGGTTTCGGCGTCGCCCGCAGCGGCGATGCGGTGGTCGATCCGGACGCGGCCGGCATGGCCCTTGTCGCCGAGGAGAAGCCCGCCGCGAGCGTTGGGCCGGAAGCCGTCGAACCTCTCCCCGAGACACCTAAATCCGCCGATCCGTTCAGGGGCGAAGTGCCGGCGTTGACCATCGTGCCAAAGCCCGAGCGGCGCTTTGCCGACAAGGTGATCCGGCTGGCCGAGCACCGGCAGCCGGCCAACGACAAAGGCCTGTCGACGCTGGAACGCAGCGCGTTTCGCGAGATTGGCGAGCGTCTCAAGAAGGACAGCACCCCGGCCGAAAAACAGCCCAGCGCCGGAAAGCAGAAGCCGGTTGAGAAAGTCGAGGCAGCAGGCAAGGCCGACGAGCCAAAGCTGAAAGAAGCCGGCCCGACGGACAAGGGTGAGATGCCGGCGCAAGGTCCGGAAAGCGGGGCGGCTGCCGCCGAACCGCCCGAGGCCGATGCCGAAGACCAGAAGGATCTTGCCCGGCTCGACGGCGAGCAGCCGGATGAGGTGGAAGCAGAGGCGCAAGCCGGCGAACCCGTCACACGCCCTGTTTCCGGATCGCTGCTCGACTATGCCGACCGCGAACCCAGCGATGAGGCGCAGGAAGGCGTTGAGCCCAGCACGAACCGTCGAACGATCGTCGCCGAAGCGCCGCGGGATGGCGACGACGACAGCATGACGGCCGAAGACTTCCGTGACGCCGAAGACAGCGAGGATTGGTCCGAGGACAGCGCAGCCGCAGCCGACGCTGCCGGCCAGGTGCCGCCCGTCGAGCGGCCGCAGGCACCACCGCTCAAACTCGACGGCTTCGTGCCGTCGGCGTTTGCCGGAGAGGACAACACGGGGCCGGATACCTCGATCCTCGGCAAGCTGCCAGTGCCGGTGCTTATCCATTCTGGCGACCAGCTGCATTACGCGAACGACGAATTCCTCGGATTGACCGGCTATGCGACGCTCAATGCCCTGGACGAGGCCGGCGGGCTCGGCGCGCTGTTTGCCGACCCTTATGCCGACGACGGCAGTTCGGATGGCGGCGACCGCGCTCTGCGGCTGAAAACGCGCGAAGGTCAGGAGTTTCCGATCGATGCGATTTTACGCTCCGTGCCCTGGGGAAACGGCAAGGCGCTGATGCTGGTCGTACGTCGTTCCGGCGACGACGAGGCAGCAGCCATTCCACATGGCGCCGCCGAAGACCAAACGCAGCCGGATGTTTCCGAGCTCAAGGCACGCATTGCCGAAATGCGCACTATCATCGACACCGCCACCGACGGCGTCGTGCTGATCGGCCGTAACGGAACGATCCGTTCAATTAGCCGTCCGGCGGAAGCGCTGTTCGGCTTCGACAGCGACGAGGTGACCGGCAAACCGTTCGTCTCGCTGTTTGCGATCGAAAGCCAGCGCGCGGCGCGCGACTATCTCGAGGGGTTGTCGGAGCCCGGCGTTGCAAGCGTGATGAACGATGGCCGCGAGGTGATCGGGCGCGAGGCGCAGGGGCGTTTCATTCCGCTGTTCATGACCATCGGCAGGCTGCCCAACGACAGCGGCTTCTGTGCGGTGGTGCGCGATATCACCCAGTGGAAGCGGGCCGAAGAGGACTTGACCCAGGCGCGCGCGGTCGCCGAACGCGCCTCGTCGCAGAAGACCGATTTTCTGGCCCGCATCAGCCACGAGATCCGCACGCCGCTCAACGCCATAATCGGCTTTTCCGAGCTGATGGTCGACGAGAAATTCGGGCCGGTGGCCAATGACCGCTATCGCGACTATCTACGCGACATCAACCGTTCGGGCAACCACGTGCTCGATCTGGTCAACGACCTGCTCGACATTTCGAAAATCGAGGCCGGCCAGCAGGAGATGGCCTATGAGGCGGTGTCGCTTAACGACACGCTGGCCGAAACCGTGGCGATGATGCAGCCGCAAGCCAACCGGGAACGCGTCATCATCCGCTCCAGCTTCGCCTCGCGGCTGCCGGAAGTGGTGGCCGATCTGCGCAGCGTGCGGCAGATCGCGCTCAACATCCTGTCGAACGCCGTCCGCTACACGCAGGCCGGCGGCCAGGTGATCGTGTCGACGGCTTACGAGATCTCCGGCGATGTCGTCATGCGCGTTCGCGATACCGGCATCGGCATGAGCCAGTCCGAGATCGAGCAGGCGCTGAAGCCGTTCAAGCAGATCAATGCGCTGAAGCGCGGCCGTGGCGACGGCACGGGTCTTGGGCTGCCGCTGACCAAGGCGATGGTCGAAGCGAACCGGGCCCGGTTCACCATCAACTCGACGCCCGGCGAGGGAACCCTTGTCGAAGTCGCCTTTCCCTCGACCCGCGTGCTCGCCGGTTAGCTATGGTTGCGCAAAGAAAAAAGGCGTCCAACAGGACGCCTTGAGAAATTGGAATTGCTGTCACAACGGGGCTTGAGCGAATCAGATCCTCTCGGGGCTAAAAGGAACGGGATTTCTCCCTCAAGTTACGCACGACTATTGATGCCGGGCCTTAACAAATCCTTACCGGCACGCCGGAAAATTTACCAATGTGTACCACTCATGAAATCTAGGTAAATTCCGAAGAGATAATTTGTTAACGATACCTGAGACCTCAAAACGGCTCCCACCTTGGATCCCGTGGTCAGTCGGCAAGCTGCGGCAGGTTGCGGAACAGCTCGAGCGCTTCGGGATTGGCGAGCGCTTCCTTGTTCTTGATGGCGCGGCCGTGCACCATGTCGCGTACCGCGAGCTCGGTGATCTTGCCCGATTTGGTTCGCGGAATATCGCTGACGGCGACGATCTTGGCCGGCACGTGGCGCGGGCTCGCCCCGGTGCGGATTTTCGCGCGGATGCGTTTTTCCAGCTCGGCATCGAGCTCAACGCCGGCCGCCAGCCGCACGAACAGCACGACACGCACGTCATTGTCGAAATCCTGGCCGATGCACAGCGCTTCGAGGATTTCCGGCATCTGCTCGACCTGATTGTAGATCTCCGCCGTGCCGATCCTGACACCGCCCGGATTGAGCGTGGCGTCGGAACGGCCATGGATGATCAGGCCGCCATGGACGGTCCATTCGGCGAAATCGCCGTGGCACCAGACATCGTCGAAACGTTCGAAATAGGCGGCTTTGTATTTCCTGCCGTTAGGGTCGTTCCAGAAGCCGATCGGCATTGCCGGAAACGCCTTGGTGCAGACGAGCTCGCCCTTCTCCTGGCGGAGCGGGCGGCCGTCATCGGCCCAGACATCGACGGCAAGGCCGAGCCCGGGCCCTTGGATCTCGCCGGTCCATACCGGTTCGATCGGCACGCCGAGCACGAAGCAGGAGACGATATCGGTGCCGCCGGAAATCGAAGCCAGATGCACGTCCTTCTTGATGCCTTCATAGACGAAGCGGAAATCTTCCGGCGATAGCGGCGAGCCGGTCGATGAGATGGTGCGCACGCTGGAAAGATCATGCGTGCGGATCGGCTTCAGGCCGGCCTTGCGCACGGAATCGATGAATTTGGCCGAGGTGCCGAAATAGGTCATCTTTTCGGCATCGGCGAAGTCGAACAGCGCATTGCCGTCCGGGTAGAACGGCGAGCCGTCGTAGAGCAGCAAGGTGGCGCCCGATGCCAGGCCCGACACCAGCCAGTTCCACATCATCCAGCCGCAGGTGGTGAAGTAGAAGAAGCGGTCGCCGTCGAGCAGGCCGGCATGCAGCCGTTCTTCCTTGACGTGCTGGATCAGCGTTCCGCCGGCCGAATGGACAATGCATTTGGGAATGCCGGTCGTGCCCGATGAAAACAGGATGTACAGCGGATGCGAAAACGGCAGCCTTTCGTAGGCGACAGGCCTTGCGGCAAAGGGTGACAGCGCCTCTTCCAGCGCAGCCGCCTTGCCGATGGTCGCGGCGACGTCGAGCGAGGTGCCGAGATAGTCGACAATGAGGACTTTGCGGACGGTGGCGAGCTTGCCCGCCACGGCCGCGATCTTGTCGGCGACTTCGATCGCCTTGCCATTGTACCAGTAGCCGTCCGGCGCGATGAACACGACAGGCTCGATCTGGCCGAACCGGTCGAGAACTCCCTGCTCGCCGAAATCTGGGGAGCAGGACGACCAGACGGCGCCGATCGAGGCGGCCGCCAGCATTGCAGCAACCGTCTCCGGCATGTTGGGCATCATCGCGGCGATGCGGTCGCCCTTCTTCACCTTGAGCGACAGGAAAAGCTGCTGCAGGCGCGAGGTCAGCGCATGCAGCTCGTTCCAGGACAGCCGCCGCTCGACCTTGTCCTCGCCGCGAAAGACGATTGCGTCGCCAAGCCCGGGTTTCTTCAGGAGATTCTCGGCGAAGTTCAGCTTCGCATCAGGGAAGAAGGTCGCGCCGGGCATCTTGTCGCCATCGACCAGCACGCGTTCGCCCTTGTCGCCGACGATGCCACAAAAGTCCCAGACCAGGCTCCAGAAGGTCTCGCGGTGATCGATCGACCAGCGATGCAGGTCGGTATAGGAGGAGAAAGCCTCGCCGGCCATGTTCGCCGCGGCGTTCATGAAGGCGGTCATCGGCGCCGCATCGATCTGCTCTTGCGTCGGGATCCAGAGCGGTGCGTCGTCAGCCATCATTGTTCCTCCTTAAAGCACGTCACGTTTGAAGAGATTCACGCGACGCGCTTTAAACTTTTGTCTTTATGCATGTCGTTTATCCCAAACCGCTGCGCACTTTTGGGCGACATGCATTGGCATCGCTTATGCATATCGCGATGCAGCAGAGCAAGATTTTGTTGGACCGCGCCGGTCAGGGTGTGCGCAAATGCCATCGCCGGGCCATAAAGACTTGAAATGCGTCAGCCGTCGGTTACACCCGTCGGGCGATTTTGTCGGAATGGAAGCATACGGGGCGATATGCCATCACCTTTGATCCGACGCGGAATATGGGCGATCGGCGCAGCCGTCATCGTCATCGCGCTGGTTGTCGCAGCCTTGCCGTTGATCGCCTCGACCCGCATCGTACGCGACCGTATCGCGTGGGAAATGAGCGCGTGGAGCGGTTTCCGGGTCACCATCGACGGCGCGCCGCGTATCGAGGTCTGGCCGAATTTCCGGGCGATCCTGAGCGACGTGACGCTGTCGCAATGGACAGAGACGGATGCGCCGCCCGTGGTCGAGGCCGAACGGGTCGAGGTCGACCTCTCAGCGATGGCGGCGCTGCGTGGCGATGTGGTGTTTTCGACGGCGCGGCTGGTACGACCGACGATCCGGGTTCAGCGTACCGCGAGCGGGTTTTTCCTGCCTGCGATTCCCAGCGGCGGGCGGATTACGCGTTCGATCGATGCTGCCCGCGCGGTGATCAACACAAATCCCGCCAAGCCGGATCTCGCCAAGCTGCCGACAGATCCGTTCGGCACAGTCGAGTTCAGGGACGGCCGCGTAGTGGCTGCCATCGGCGGCAAGGACCAGGAGATATTGAGCAGCCTGAGCGGCCAGGCGAACTGGGCCGCGATGAACAGCAATGCGACGCTGTCGGCGACCGGGATATGGCGCGGCGAAAGTGTTGCCATCGACGCCGCATCGCCGAACCCGCTCGTGCTGTTTGGTGGCGGCACAGCACCTGCCACATTTTCCTTCAAGGCGGCGCCGGCCAGTTTTTCGTTCGACGGCCGCGCCAGCATGTCGGAGAACGGCTATTTCGACGGCCAGGCAAAATTCGCCGCACCTTCGCTCCGACGCGTGCTCGAATGGTCGCAGGCCGGCATCGCGCCCGGTGCCGCAATCGGCTCGATCTCGGTTTCAAGCAAGATCACGGCGACGGCCGGGCGCGTCAAATTTGAAAACACGGCCCTGACCCTCGACAACAACCCGGGAATGGGTGCGCTGGACTTCACCTATGGTGAGGCACTGCCGGTGATCTCCGGCACACTTGCCTTCGATACGCTCGACCTCAGATCATTTCTCTCCGCCTTTACGCCGGTACCATCCGCCGGCGGCACCGGCCCGGGCGAAATCGACACAAGCTTCGCCGACCGGATCAATCTCGATCTCAGGCTGTCGGCGGCGCATGCCACCGCCGGCGCCATCCAGCTTGCCGACGTCGCTGCCACTGCCCAGGTCAAGAACGGCCTTGCCGTCTTCGACATCTCGGATGCATCCGCCTTTGGCGGCAACGTCCAGAGCAGCGTCCGTTTCGACCGCAAGCCCGCCGGCACGGAAGTCGAGATCCGGCTGCTTGCTTCCGATATCGACGGCGGCGCTTTCGGCACCGCGGCCGGGATGACGCGGCTGGTGCCGATCGGCACTGGAACCGTTTCGGTCATCCTCAAAGGGCCTGGCAGAACCTGGGACTCGATTTTCGAAAACGCCAATGGCTCGCTGTCCGCGACGTTCGGCGCGGGTGCGCTGAGCCGGCTTAACCTGCCGGCGTTCCTTAAGCACACCGAACAGGGCGGATTCTTCGCGCTGGACGACGTCTCGGACGGAACGCTGCCGATCGACGGGGCCGAACTCAAGGCGAGCGTTTCGAACGGCGTGGCGCGTATCGACAAGGCCGAGGTGAATTCCGCGCAATACAAGATCTGGCTTTCCGGCATCGCATCCTATGCCGGACGCGGGCTGGCGCTGTCCGGCGGCATCGTCCAGCCGAGCCAGGCTGCCACGCAGACGAACGGCCAGGCGCCCAAGCAGTCGTCGTTCTTCGTCGGCGGCACGTGGAGCACGCCGTTCATCTCGCCGATAAGCCGCGGCGTTTCGGGAGAGTAGCGAGCCTTCAACCTCGCTGCGCCGCCCGCTCGTCGCGCTGGCGCTGCACCTCGCGGCGTTTGTTTGCGAGCGAAGCGATGATCACGCCAACTGCGACGACCGCGATCAGGATGGTGCACGCTGCGTTGATTTCCGGCGTCACGCCAAGGCGGACCTGGCTGTAGATCTTCATCGGCAGCGTCGTGGCGCCGGGTCCCGAGGTGAAGCTGGCAATAACCAAATCATCGAGCGACAGCGTGAAGGCCAGCATCCAGCCGGAGACGATAGCCGGCATGATAACCGGCAGCGTGATCTGGAAGAAGGTCTTCACCGGTGGCGCACCGAGGTCCATCGCGGCCTCTTCCAGCGAACGATCAAAAGTGATCAGGCGCGACTGAACCACCACCGCAACGAAGCACATGGTTAGCGTGGTGTGGGCAAGCGTCACCGTCAGAAAGCCGCGGTCAAGGCCGACGGCGACGAAGAGCAGCAGCAGCGACAGGCCGGTGATGACTTCCGGCATGACCAGCGGCGCAAACACCATGCCGGAAAACAGAAGCCGGCCGCGAAAGCGCGTGTAGCGTGTCAAGGTGAGCGCCGCCAGCGTGCCGAGCACGGTCGCCACGCTTGCCGAGATGACGCCGACGCGGGCCGTCACCCAGGTGGCGTCCATCAGACCCCGGTTGTGGAACAGCGACACGTACCATTTCGTCGAGAAGCCACCCCAGACGGTGACCAGCTTCGATTCGTTGAAAGAGAACACAACGAGCAGGACGATCGGCAGGTAAAGAAAGGCAAAGCCGAGCACGATCGAAATGATGTTGAAGCGGCTCCAGGTCGCGTTCATTGGTCCTGCTCCTGGGCGCGCGCCTGGGCTCGCTGGAAGAGCATGATCGGCACGATCAGCAGCAGCAGCAAGATAACGGCAACCGCGGACGACACCGGCCAGTCGCGGTTGCCGAAGAACTCGTTCCACAGCGTCCTGCCGATCATCAGCGTCTGCGAGCCGCCGAGCAGATCGGGAATGACGAACTCGCCGACGGCGGGAATGAACACCAGAAGGCAGCCGGCGATGACGCCGGGCAGCGACAGCGGGAAGGTGATCTTCCAGAAGGCGCTGGTCGGCGGACAGCCGAGATCCTTGGCGGCCTCGATCAGCGAATTGTCCATCTTCTCCAAGGCCGAATAGAGCGGCAGCACCATGAACGGCAGATAGGAGTAGACGATGCCGATGAAGATCGCCGTGTAGGTGTTGAGGATGATCAGCCGATGGCTGATGATGCCGGTGGCGAGCAGCAGCTCATTGAGCAGGCCCTCGGGCTTGAGAATGCCGATCCAGGCATAGACTCGGATCAGGAACGAGGTCCAGAACGGCAGGATCACCAGCATCAGCAAGGTCGGGCGGATCGTCGCCGGAGCGCGCGCCATGCCATAGGCTATGGGATAGCCGATCAGCAATGTCAGGACGGTCGAAATGGCGGCGACGATGACGCTCGTCACATAGGCGTTGAAGTAGAGCGCATCCTGCGTCAGCAAGATGTAGTTGTCGAAATTGAGGGTGCCAAACCACGCGATAACCCCGGAAATGCCGCCGCGGAAATCGAGCACCGGCGTGTAGGGAGGCATGGCGATCGCCGTCTGCGACAGCGAAATCTTGAAGACGATGATGAAGGGGACGAGAAAGAAGAACAGCAGCCAGAGGTAGGGGACGATGATGACGAGCCGGCTAACGAAGGCCGCTCCCAGCCTGACCAAGGCGGATTTGCCGGCAGCGCTTGCCGGAGAGCTTGTTGCGGCGGTGACAGCGGACATGATCAGTCCCTACCGTGTCAGGACGACGCCGGCGTCGGGGCGGAAAGAAACCCAGGCGCGGTCGTTCCAGGTCAATGGGTCCTCGGTGAGGCGTGCCGCGTTCATGGTGCTCGCCCGCACCACCTGACCGTCGTCCAGCCTGACGTGATAGACGGTCATGTCGCCGAGATAGGCTATGTCGTAGACCTCGCCCTCGATGGCGTTGACGGCACCGGCCGGTTTCGTGGAGGACACCTTGATCTTCTCCGGCCTGATGGCGAAGGTGACGGATGTTCCGGCGGCGGCACTGCCGGCATTTTCGGTCCGGATGGTGATGCCGTTGCCGGCATCGATGCTCGCGCTGCCGGCCTCGCCAGCCGCGATCTTGCCGTCGAACATATTCACATTGCCGACGAAGCCGGCGACGAAGCGGGAACCCGGCGCCTCGTAGACCTCGGCCGGAGTCGCCACCTGCATCACCTCGCCCTTGTCGATGATGGCGATGCGGTCGGCCATCGTCATCGCCTCTTCCTGGTCATGGGTGACGACGACGAAGGTTAGGCCGAGGTTCTGCTGCAAATCCATCAGCTCGAACTGGGTCTCCTCGCGCAGCTTCTTGTCCAGCGCGCCAAGCGGCTCGTCGAGCAGCAGGACTTTCGGGCGCTTTGCCACGGAGCGGGCGAGTGCGACGCGCTGGCGCTGGCCGCCCGACAATTGGTGCGGTTTGCGCTTGGCGAACTGCTCGAGCTTGACCAGCTTCAGCATCTCGGCGACGCGCTTGTCGATGTCGGCCTTGGCCATGCCTTCCTGCTTGAGGCCGAAGGCGATGTTGTTCTCGACCGTCATGTGCGGAAACAAGGCGTAGGACTGGAACATCATGTTGACCGGCCGCCGGTAGGGCGGAATGCCGCGCAGATCCTGGCCATCGAGCAGGATGCGGCCGGCGGTCGGCTCCTCGAAGCCGGCGAGCATCCTGAGCAGCGTCGATTTCCCGCAGCCTGAGGCCCCGAGCAAGGCAAAGAATTCGCGTTCGAAGATGGTCAGCGACAGACTGTTGACGGCGGTGAAGTCACCGAACTTCTTGGTGACCTTTTCGAACTGGATGTATGGCTTGGCGTTCGGATCGTTCCATGGCGCAAAATCCCTGCGGATGCTGCCAAGCGATTTCATGTCCCACTCCGTCCTGCTGCTTGCCCATGAGAAAGCGGCCCCGGCAACGGCTGCCGGGGCCTGGTCAGATTGCTATTGCCCGGTGACGATCTTGGTCCAGGTGCGGGTGATGATCCGCTGGGTCTTGGGATCGTAAGGCGATACGGTGTAGAGCTTCTGCAAGGTGGCTGCATCCGGATAGATCGCCGGATCTTCCAGGATCGCCTTGTCGATGAACTGCTGCGAAGCCTTGTTGCCGTTGGCATAGAGCACATAGTTCGACGATTTGGCGATCACTTCGGGTTTCATCATGTAGTTCAGGAACTCATGCGCTTCGGCGACATGCGGCGCATCGGCCGGGATCGCCATCTGGTCGAACCACATCTGGGCACCTTCCTTCGGCACGGAGTAGCCGATCTCGACGCCCTGCTTGGCTTCGTCGGCGCGGTTGCGGGCCTGGAAGACGTCACCCGACCAGCCGACCGCCAGGCAGATGTCGCCATTGGCCAGGGCGTTGATGTATTCGGAAGAGTGGAACTTGCGGATATAGGGCCGGACCTTCAGCAAGGTTTCTTCGGCCTTGGCAATCTCATCGGGCGACGTGCTGTTTGGATCGAGGCCCAGATATTTCAGTGCCGCCGGTATGATGTCGGCCGGCGAATCCAGCACATAGACGCCGCAGTCCTTCAATTTGGCCAGGCTTTCGGGATTGAAGAACACGTCCCAGCTGTCGATCTTGTCGGTGCCGAGCGCTGCCTGCACCTTCTTGATGTTGTAGCCGATGCCAACCGTACCCCACATGTAGTTGATCGAATATTCGTTGCCGGGATCATATTTGGCGGTCCGTTCCATGACCGTGTCCCACATATTTGAAATATTCGGCAGTTTCGACTTGTCGAGCTTCTGGAACACACCCGCCTGGATCTGGCGTGCAAGGAAATTGCCGCTGGGCACGACGACATCGTAGCCGCTGCCGCCGGCGAGCAGTTTCGTTTCCAGGATCTCGTTGGAATCGAAAGTGTCGTAGACGACCTTGATGCCGGTTTCCTTGGTGAAGTCGTCGATGATCGAACTGTCGATATAGTCCGACCAGTTGAAGACGTTGATGACGCGATCCTCGGCATGCGCGCCCAAGGTGAAAACTGCCAGAAACGCCGAAGTCGCCGAAAGCCAGAGCGCTTTGCGGGTCATGCTATTCTCCTTTGATGAGTGTTCCGTCGCCAGCTCGTCGCGGCGTCCGCGCGGCTGGGCATTTGCTTCAAGGTATTGGGCTTGCAGGCAGGCGACAAGCGCGAATTGCCGGCGCCATTATCGTTCGGCGGCGAGCCGACAGCGAAGACCTGGCGTGGCGTTGGTGGTGTTCCGGCGGCGTCGGAAGCTTTCGCTACGGCGCGGGCAGGGAGACGACGATATTGTCCGGCCTCGATGCGGCCGGCATGGAGACTTGGCAAGATACGCCTGTCTTGTTGTTGCCGTGATCGCAACCTGCCCGCGCGGCTGCGACGTTGTCAATGGTTCATCTCAATTTGACGCGCGCACTGCATCAATTAGGTGACGGCACACCGGTGACGCCCGCTCGCGCGGGCCGCGTCTGACGCTTGAACTCGAGCCCGATATGGACGAGCAGCGTGGTGACCACGACCGCACCGCCGACGATGGTGCGCGCCGACGGCACCTCGGAATGGATGAGCCAGACCCAGATCGGGCCAAGGATCGGTTCGAACGTGCCGAGCAGCGCCGCGACGGCGGCCGGAACAAGCCGGGCTCCGGTGGCGAAGAAGGCGAGACCGAGTCCCAGATTGATCACGCCAAAGGCAAAGAGGAAGCCCATATCGTGGCTGGAGACGCCCAGCGCCGACGCCTGCGATGCCGCAAAGGCGGCCGCCAGCATCGTGCCGAGGCAGGTCGCCGGCGTCATGCGCACATGGGCAAAGCGGCGCGTGATGACGGTGGCGATCGAGAACATGACAGCGATGAGCAGCGCCAGCCCGTCGCCGATCGGCGACACCGCGCCATCGAGCGATTCCGACACCATGATGGCGACGCCGGCAATGACGGCGGCGATCGCCACCCAGGTCGTCACGGCCACCCGTTCGCGAAACAGCGCCCAGGCAAACAGCGCCGCCAGAAGCGGCACGCCGGCCTGCATCAACAGGATGTTGGCGACGGTGGTATAGGCAAGCGCCACGACGAAAGAGGTCGACGCCGTGGCGAAGCAGAACGCCACCGCAAGGCCGGCCAGGCCCATGCCGCGAAACAGCTTCAGCGTGCCACGCCAGCCGTCGCGCCAGACCATGAAGCAGAGCAGGAAGGCGGCGGCCCAGACCGAGCGCCAGAACACCACCGTCCAGCTGTCGGCGTTGTCGATGAAGCGCGCAATGCTGCCGCCGAAGCTCCACATCAACGCCGACAGGAATACCAGCAGGAAACCGACGCGTTCCCCTTGCGGCGACACGATTGGCGAAGCGGCAACCGGAGATGATGCGGTATCGGTCATGGGTACGACTGTCGGCGAA
The DNA here is from genome assembly GCF_040320365.1 of Mesorhizobium sp. M0701. Taxonomy (NCBI): domain Bacteria; kingdom Pseudomonadati; phylum Pseudomonadota; class Alphaproteobacteria; order Hyphomicrobiales; family Phyllobacteriaceae; genus Mesorhizobium; species Mesorhizobium sp. M0701. Next base: position 8,742 of record NZ_JAMYPO010000023.1, on the reverse strand, counting down.
TTCGGAGCAGCACGATGTGCAATGGACGACAGAGACGTGCCTAATTCGCGTAACGCAAAGCAGAAGGCCGGGCGTGATCCAGTTCGATGTTCCGTTTGGCGCACTGATGAGGGCGCCTCGCCCCTCGCCCGGCGATGATCCGAGGCGACCTGTCGATGATGCGTTACGAGGTGCTCTTGTTGCCGCGGATAAAACGCCAGAGACCGGCCAGCGGAATCAGCAGGAGCAGGCCAAACTTTTTCAGCGCGATCAGCGCCACGAGCAGAACCTGCTTTCGCCGCCAGCTTGCCGGCAATCAGGCCACCGACGCCAATCGCCGCAACCGTATCGACGCCAGGCACGAAATCGGCGTATGTCTTGCCGGTATTGAAGTCCGCGAGGCCAAGCACTTCATCCAGGCTTTGCCTTATCTCCGGCAGTTGTTCCACCGTCGCGATATAGCTCATCACGAAGACGCCCTCCCTGCCAAGGAAACGGACGTCGTAGTTGAGCGTATGGGCGGCATCGTTGCCAAATTGCAGCTCCTTGGCCCAGTGCAGGCGCTTGTGGGCCGCGTCATAAACCGGCGGCGACGCCCAGCCGATCAGCGTAATGGGCGCATAGCCATCCTTTACCCTCTGATCGTTGCCGGACAGAGTGTCTGACTGCATGTTGCGCAGCAGTTCATTGTAATCGATGGACGCGGCGTCGCTGTCGTCGACGTAACCGATCTTTTCCCAGCGCAGCTCTATCCCCCAATTGTTGTCGGCAATGGGATCATGGGAGACTGGAAAGATCATGCCGAGGGCATCGGAACCAGAGTCGGGCGGATTGCCCCAGGCTTCGGTGAGGACGGAGAGCGTGTCCTTCTTGTCCAGAAAATAGAACTTGTCCTTGAGGTCGAGATGGATGCCTTCGGCAAGATTTATCGCGCCGGTCTTCGGATCGATCTTGTCCTGGAACGCCTTGCCGGCATCATTGTAGTGTTGATAGGAATTGAAGAAATCCGAGGACTTTTCAGCCAATGCGGGATCGGCCGAAAACGCGAGCGCCAAGCCAAGCCAAAAAACTGTCCTGCCCATGATTGATCCCCCGACCGTTGCGCAGTTCTTTTTTTTGATACCTACCGTCAATGCTGAATCAATATTCGGCTGAATCAATATTTTGGCTGAACCAATATTTTGGCCGGCAACCGCGAACCAGCTTACTGGTTGCCGCCGCAGGAACAGATGAGGTCCTTTGGTCGAAGATTCAGCCGCAATATTGCTGGAGCCGAATCACTGGAAATCGAACGCCGACAGTCCCGTGACCATCTCGTCGAGGCCGAGCGGACGTGTAACGGGTGGCTCGGCGCGGGCGAGGCAGCCGATGCGTTCGCACAGCCGGCAGGCAGGGCCGACCGGCGTCGCCAGCGCAGCGGCGCTCTGTCCGGTCTTGCCGATGGCGGCCGGCCCCGGCAATGCCGCTCCATAGACGACCTCGTCGCGAAAACCGATGTCGCAGCCGAGCAACAGCGCCGTGCGCCGCGGGCGCTCGGCAAACGAGCCCTGCGGCCCTTCGAGCGTGCGGGCCATGCAGAGGAACGCCGCACCGTCGGGCATTTCCACTGCCTCGACCAGGATCTGGCCGGGCTGGGCGAAGGCGGCATGGACCGGCAGCTTCGGACAGCCGCCGCCGAAGCGGCTTTGCGGAAAGCCATGGCTGCCCGCCTTGCGGAACCGATTGCCGGCACTGTCGACCTCGAGCATGAAGAACGGCACACCCGACGCACCCGGCCGCTGCAGCGTGGTCAGCCGGTTCGCCGCCTGCTCGAAAGAGACGCCGAAGCGCGACCGCAACATGTCGATGTCATAGCGGGCACGGACCGCAGCGGCGCGAAAAGGTTGATAAGGCATCATCAGAGCGTGCGCGGCATAGCGGCCGAGCTCGAAACGCGCCAGCCGGCGGGCTTCGTCCGTGGTCAGCTTCAGCACCTGGATCTCGGCAGCGACAGCGACGCTCATGCGGATCAGGCAGGCCTCCATCGCCACCTCGCGCAGTTGATCGAATGGCGACAGCCGCTCGGACAGGAACAGGCGTTGCGAGTGACGGTCATAGCGACGGCGCCAGTTGGGCATCGTGGCGACCGGCAGTACCTTGACGACGATGCCGAATTCACGCCGCAGCCAAGCCTTCAACGCACTGAACAGATCGTCGCCGGGATCGAGCACCGACGTGAATGCCTCGGCTTCCTCTTCGAGCGCGGCAAAATGGTTCGGCCGGCGTTCGAAAATCTCATGCACCTCGTCGATCGGCAGCCTGGCACCGGAGAGGGCGGTGGCCTTGCCCTCACGCGCGAGCAGCTCGTTGATATCTGACAATCGCTCGGCCTGCTCGCGATAGGCGCGAAACAGCTTTATGACAGCGGCGGAAGCGTTTGGCGCCGCCTCGGCAAGCTCGATGAGTTCCTGGTCGCCCGGCAGTTCGCCGGCCAGCAGCGGATCTGAAAACACTTCCTTCAAATCGGCGACCGACCCCCTCGCCTCGCCCTGCAATTCATGTGGGTCGACCTTGTAGACGGTTGCCAGCCTCAGGATCAGTTGCACCGTCAGCGGCCGCTGGTTGCGCTCGATGAGATTGAGATAGGACGGCGAGATGCCGAGCCCTTCGGCCATCGCCGTCTGGGTCAGCCCCTTGGCGTTGCGGATGCGACGAATGCGCGGCCCGGCAAAGATTTTGTGGTCGGCCAATCGAGTTTCCTTGACAGAAATTTACATCCGCCGATGGCATGGCTGTCTTTACAATCATGACAGATTTACAGCTCTCATCAGTCAAACACAACACAGGTTTTCCCTTATTTTATGGCTGATCAGGAGGTTTACCTCGCTTGCGTCGTGCCGACGTGTAAATGGTGTCACACATATGGCGCACATATTTTCCCTCTGCGACGCCTTCCTAAACCGGCATCAAAACCGCCTGGAGTGATCAATGACCGACTTTTACAACCTCGTCCCGTCGGCGCCGCAAGGCCGCTTTGATGGCATCGAAAGGCCCTATTCGCCGGACGACGTGAAGCGGCTGCGCGGCTCGGCGCAGATCCGGCAGAGTCTCGCCGAAATGGGGGCAAACCGGCTGTGGCAGCTCATCCATGAAGAGGATTTCGTCAACGCGCTGGGTGCCATGTCGGGCAACCAGGCGATGCAGCAGGTGCGGGCCGGGCTGAAAGCGATCTATCTGTCAGGATGGCAGGTCGCCGCCGATGCCAACACCGCTTCCGCCATGTACCCGGACCAGTCGCTTTATCCCGCAAATGCCGCGCCCGAACTGGTCAAGCGCATAAACCGCACCTTACAGCGCGCCGACCAGATCGAGACTTCGGAAGGCAACGGGCTGTCGGTCGACACCTGGTTCGCGCCGATCGTCGCCGACGCGGAAGCCGGCTTCGGCGGGCCGCTCAACGCCTTCGAAATCATGAAGGCGTTCATCGAGGCGGGTGCGGCCGGCGTCCATTACGAGGACCAGCTGGCTTCGGAGAAGAAATGCGGCCATCTCGGCGGCAAGGTACTGATCCCGACCGCCGCACACATCCGCAACCTCAACGCGGCGCGGCTTGCCGCCGACGTCATGGGCACGCCGACGCTGGTCGTGGCGCGCACCGACGCTGAAGCGGCAAAGCTCTTGACCTCCGACATCGACGAACGCGACCGGCCCTTCGTCGATTATGGCGCCGGCCGCACCGCGGAGGGCTTCTACCATGTCAGCAACGGCATCGAGCCCTGTATCGCCCGCGCCGTCGCCTATGCGCCCTATGCGGACCTGATCTGGTGTGAGACTTCCAAGCCCGATCTGGCGCAGGCCAGGACGTTTGCCGAGGGCGTGCGCAAGCATCATCCAGGCAAGCTGCTTGCCTATAATTGCTCGCCGTCTTTCAACTGGAAGAAGAATCTCGATGACGCGACGATTGCGAACTTCCAGAAGGAACTCGGCGCCATGGGTTACAAGTTCCAGTTCATTACGCTGGCCGGTTTCCACCAGCTCAATTTCGGCATGTTCGAGCTCGCCCGCGGCTACAAGGAGCGGCAGATGGCAGCCTATTCGGAACTGCAGGAGGCGGAATTCGCCGCGGAAGCCAATGGCTACACCGCCACCAAGCACCAGCGCGAGGTCGGCACCGGCTATTTCGACGCCGTCTCAATGGCGATCACCGGTGGCCAGTCTTCGACCACGGCCATGCGTGGATCGACCGAGCACGCCCAGTTCAGGCCGGCGGCGGAATAGCGGGGTAGCAGACAAACAGAGGGAACGCCCAAACGGGCATGGCAACACAACAGTCATGGCAACACAGGGAGAAGACCAATGGCTTCGATAAGCCGCGTCAAGGAACGGGCCGAAGAGCAGGCCACCAGCATGAATGTCGACCAGCAGGCAACCATCCGAATGCTGGCGAACGATCTGCACAGGCTCAATCAGTCGGTGATGAAGGCGGTCGAGGCCGGCGTCTCGGTCGAGCTGGTGCGCTCGGCACGACACCATGGCGGCGACGGCAACTGGGGAGATCTGCTGATCCCGGTCATCGTCACGCAGCGTAGCCACGACAGACAAACTCGATAGCACCGCGCCTCTTTTGAGCGCATGCTATCGCACCTTGCACGCCGCGGCTTTGCCTAATCCGGCAGAGCCGCTAATGCAACGATTTCAATGACAAGATCAGGCTGCGCAAGCGCTGCAACGCCAATAACTTGCGAGGGCGGCGGGTTGTTGTAGCTGCAGTGCTTCGGGCAGTGCACGGCAAAGAATTCGTCCAGGACGTCCAGGCGAAAATTGGGAGAGCTCAGCACGCCGCCATCGGGAAATGGCCCCTTAACAAAGAAGGTCAGCCTGATGAGATGGTCGAGCGCACTGCCAAGCTCTTCCAGATCTGATTTGATGTTGGTGAGAATTGCGCGCCACTGCGCGGCCGCATCGCCAACGGCGCCGCCGCCGCTTTTGCCGATCGGATCGTAGTCCTCGGCGGTCGCGGTGTTTCCGGAAAGGTAGACAGACCCCTTTGCGCCGGTAACGACCGTACCCTTTCCCCATGGCATCAACCGGCCATTTTTGAATTTCTTGTGAGTCACGAGTTCCATTGTCATCTCCCGTCGATCAAAGAGACGTGCTTAGCCGACGAGGAAAGGGTAGTCCGGCGAGGCGATCCGACAAGCTCGCGACAGGCCTGACTCGCCTTCGTCCAACCTTACGTCAACCCGGCTACGGCTGCGTAGTTGGTGCGTTCGCGCTGCACAGCCAAACTTAGCTGAGCCTGCCCGGTTGTGGTGGCAGCTTCTTCTTCGGGCGACGGCAAAGAAAAGCACTTAATTTTAATTTTAATGTTTCTTGCGATATTCTCCTGATACGCCATTTGAGCTTGACATGAGCAGTTATCTCACGCCAATTACCTCTCGAGTTTCAACCCTGCATTGAAACATTGAACAACGGCCTGCCCCGCCATGTGCCCAGCGAATCGCGATATCGAGACTGCAAAACAGCTGCCTTTCGTCAGCCGGGACATGGAGACGCGGATGCTCCCGGATTTCTCGCGGGTGCTGGTGGTCGGAAAATCACCGATCAACCGCGTCGTGGTTTCAAAAATCGTGGAGCGGTCCGGCCTCAAACCGATCTCGGAAACTCCCGAAACCGCGGCAAAGGCCTTGCACGCGCTGATTCCCGGGACTGTCGTTCTCGACGGCGGTGCGGAGAATGGGGACTGCGACGCCTTGCTGTCGGGTATCGATGCACTGCGAAGGGCGTCAGGCAGATCGCTTCCGTCGGTGATCCTGCTTTCAGTCAAGACCGGCACGCCGGAGAGCCTGGGCCTGTCCAGCGTCATCGATGCAGTGGTCGTCAAGCCGATCACCACCGAACGGCTGCAGCCGGTGATCGACCGGCTGATCGCAATTAGCCGCAATTGACGCCTACCGTGATGCCTCGGCTGCCGACCTGATCAATCAATCTCGCCGATACGCTCGATCAAGCCCGGCAGTTCACCGAGATTGGCTATCTGGCGAAAGCGTGGTGCCGAGACCGGCGGCTCGACATGTTCCAGCACCCAGGTCAGATCATGCGGAACGTGGATGCCCCAACTGCCGGCTTCGATGGCCGGCACGACGTCCGATTTGAGCGAGTTGCCGACCATCATGCCCTTTTCCGGGCCGTCGCCGTGGCGGCTGAAGATGCGGCTATAGGTGGCCGCGCTCTTGTCGCTGACGATCTCGACGGCATCAAACAGCTCGCCCAGCCCGGATTGCGCGAGCTTGCGTTCCTGGTCGAACAGGTCGCCCTTGGTGATCAGCACCAGGCGGTAGGCGCCGGCCAGCTTTTCCACGGTTTCGCGCGCATGCGGAAGCGGCTCGATCGGATGGCTGAGCATCTCGCGGCCCGCGGCGAGAATTTCGGCGATAGTCGAGGCCCGCACCTGGCCGTTGGTGACGTCGATCGCCGTCTCGATCATCGACAGCGTGAACCCCTTGATGCCGAAGCCGTAGACCGCGAGGTTGCGCTTCTCGGCCTCCAGCAATCTTGCTGAAATCCGGTCCTCCTCGGCGTGATCGGCGAGCAGTGCGGCAAAGCGCTGCTCGGTCACGCGGAAGAACTGTTCGTTCTGCCACAGCGTGTCATCGGCGTCGAAGCCGATCGTCGTCAGTTTGCGGCTGTGTTGCATGCGGCCCATTAATTGCAGCGTTGCGGGATGCCGACCCTAAACCATGAGGGTTTTATCCGGAAGTCGTTGTGTTCCCCCGGTTATCGAGGCGGACGCCAGCCGGCTCCCCTTTCCTTTCGTCGTCGGCAACGGCTATACTCCACAATCTGCAACAAATCTGGTGATTGATGCCGCCTGCAAAAAAGGAAGTCCGTCCGTCGAGCCGCGGAGGACGCGCCCGCACACCTGCCTTCGTGAAAAACCAACGTGGCGTCAAGAACTGGAAGGAAGTCAGCGCCTGGCTGGAATGGCGCGGCATCGAAGATATCGAATGCATCACACCCGACCAGGCCGGGGTTGCGCGCGGCAAGATGATGCCGTCGAAGAAGTTCACCTCCAACACCTCGCTGGCGCTGCCTTCGGCGGTGTTCATGACAACGATTTCCGGCGGCTATCCGGAGGACGGCAACGGCTTCCATTATCCGGAGGACGACGGCGATCTCAAGCTGATGCCTGACCTCTCGACGCTGACGGTGGTGCCGTGGGAGGAGGACCCTACCGCGGCGGTTATCTGCGACCTCGTCCACCAGGACGGCCGCTCGGTCGAGTTCACGCCGCGCAACGTGCTGAAGCGCGTGCTTGCCGCCTATGACAAGCGTGGGCTGAGGCCGGTCGTGGCACCCGAGATCGAGTTCTACCTGGTGCGCAAGAACCCCGATCCGGACTATCCGCTGACCCCGCCGGTAGGTCGATCGGGACGGCCGATCGGCGGCGGTGCCGGCTATTCGATCGCCGGGGTCAACGAATTCGACGAACTGATCGACGACATCTACCATTTCTCCGAAAGCCAGGGCCTGGAGATCGACACGCTGATCCACGAGGAGGGCGCCGGCCAGCTCGAAATCAATCTGCGTCACGGCGATCCGATCGAACTCGCCGACCAGGTGTTCATGTTCAAGCGCACCATCCGCGAGGCGGCGCTCAAGCACGAAATCTACGCCACATTCATGGCCAAGCCGATCCAGGGGCAGCCCGGTTCGGCCATGCATATCCATCAGTCGATCATCGACAAGAAGACCGGCAAGAACGTCTTTTCGGCAGAGGACGGCTCGGAGACCGAGGCCTTCTTCCATTTCATCGGCGGCATGCAGAAACATGTGCCGAACGCGCTGGTGATGTTTGCGCCCTACGTCAATTCCTACCGGCGGCTGACGCAGTCGGCCTCGGCGCCGGTCAACAACAAATGGGGCTACGACAACCGCACCACGGCCTTCCGCGTGCCCCGCTCCGACCCGGCGGCGCGGCGCGTCGAAAACCGCATTCCCTCCTCTGACGCCAACCCCTATCTGGCGATGGCGGCATCGCTCGCCTGCGGGCTGATCGGCATGACCAACAAGATCCAGGCCGAGCCGCCGGTTCTGACGACCGCCAACGAGGACCAGATCGACCTGCCGCGCAGCCTGCTCGAAGCCGTCGACCTGTTCGAGGCCGACGAGGAACTCTGCGCCCTGCTCGGCAAGTCATTTGCCGCCACCTATGCGGCGATCAAGCGAGCGGAATTCGAGACCTTCATGGAAGTGATCAGCCCGTGGGAGAGGGAGTATTTGCTGCTGAATGTGTAGTAGGGAGTAGGGGAGTAGGGGAGTAGGGACGAATGGCTGAGAAAACGGGTTCCTACAAGGATTTGATAGTCTGGCAGCAGGCAATGGACCTTGCTGTGGCCGTTTACGGCGCGACGAAATCATGGCCCAAGGAAGAACTTTATGGACTCACCAGCCAAGTGCGGCGCGCTGCAAGCTCGGTGCCATCGAACATTGCGGAGGGATATGGCAGAGAGATCCGAGGTTCCTATCAACAATTTCTCCGTATCGCTCAAGGATCATTGAAGGAACTGGAAACTCAGCTTCTGATCGCCGAGCGTACCTGCATCGCGCCGAAGGCGACGGCGGCTTCATTGTTGGCGAGTACCGAAAGCGTTGGGAAGCTTCTTCGCCTCCTGATCCGCAAACTGTCACCCGACTAGCTCCCTACTCCCCTACTCCCCTACTCCCCTACTCCCCTACTCCCCTACTCCCCTACTCCCCTACTCCCCTACTCCCCTACTCCCC